>JBJENW010000103.1:0-18347 GCA_051880395.1 Lachnospiraceae bacterium
AGTGATCCAATCGCAGATATGCTTACAAGAATCCGTAATGCAAACACTGCTAAACATGATACGGTTGATATCCCATCTTCTAAGATGAAAGTTGCAATTGCAAACATCCTGGTAGATGAAGGATACATTGCAAAATATGACATCATTGAAGATGGAAACTTTAATACAATCCGCATCACATTAAAGTATGGTGCTGACAAAAACGAGAGAATCATTACAGGAATCAAGAGAATCTCCAAACCAGGTCTTCGTGTATATGCTGGTAAGGAAGATATTCCGAAGGTACTTGGCGGTTTAGGAACTGCAATTCTTTCTACAAATCAGGGTGTGATCACCGATAAAGAAGCTCGTAAGCTTCAGGTTGGTGGAGAAGTATTAGCATTTGTCTGGTAGGCAGAAGTAAGTTATCGTAAAGTATAATTCATCTGTTTGGATGAACATACTATAGAAACAAAAAACGGGTGCAAAAGCACCTCACAAAACAGGAGGTACGGGCATGTCACGTATAGGAAGAATGCCAATCGCAATTCCAGATGGCGTAACAGTGGATATTGCAGAAAATAATCATGTGACGGTAAAAGGTCCAAAGGGAACACTCGACAGAGTGCTGCCGTCAGAGATGGAAATCAAAGTGGAGGATAATCAGATCGTTGTTAC
This sequence comes from Lachnospiraceae bacterium, assembly GCA_051880395.1. Lineage (GTDB taxonomy): Bacteria > Bacillota > Clostridia > Lachnospirales > Lachnospiraceae > JBJENW01. Next base: position 658 of record JBJENW010000103.1, read on the forward strand.
AAGACCGAACGATTTAAAGAAAATGAAATCCTTACACGGTTTAACAAGAACATTAATCAACAACATGGTTGTTGGTGTAACCCAGGGATACACCAAAGAGCTTGAAGTAAACGGTGTTGGTTACAGAGCTCAGAAATCCGGAAAGAAATTAACCTTGCATTTAGGTTACTCCCATGAAGTAGTAATGGAAGATCCGGAAGGATTGGAATCTACTGTTGATGGAAATAAAATTATCGTAAAAGGTATTGATAAAGAGAAAGTTGGCCAGTTTGCTGCTGAAATCAGAGACAAGAGAAGACCAGAACCTTACAAGGGTAAAGGTATTAAATATGTTGATGAAGTAATCAGACGTAAGGTTGGTAAGACTGGTAAAAAATAATTAAAGGAGTGACAAAGAATGGTTAATAAAAAATCAAGAGCACTTGCTCGTGAGAAAAAGCATAGAAGATTACGTAATCATTTGTCTGGAACAGCTGAAAGACCGCGTCTTGCAGTTTTCAGAAGCAATAATCATATGTATGCTCAGATTATTGACGATACTGTTGGAAACACACTTGTTTCTGCATCTACACTTCAAAAAGATGTAAAAGCAGAGCTTGAGAAGACCAATGATGTCGATGCAGCTGCAAAGCTTGGTACTGTAATCGCAAAGAAGGCACTGGATAAAGGTATTACAACCGTTATCTTTGACAGAGGCGGCTTTGTTTACGGAGGTAAAATCAAAGCATTAGCAGATGCAGCAAGAGAAGCTGGACTGCAATTCTAATAAGGAGGAAACGTATACATGAAACATACGATCATTGATGCTAGTGAATTGGAATTAACAGAAAAAGTGGTATCAATCAAACGTGTAACAAAAGTTGTTAAAGGTGGACGTAACTTCCGTTTTACAGCTTTGGTTGTTGTTGGTGACGGCAATGGTCATGTTGGTGCAGGTTTGGGAAAAGCAGCTGAAATTCCTGAAGCAATCCGCAAAGGAAAAGAAGATGCAATGAAAAAACTGATTACTGTTAAATTAGATGAGAACAAGAGTATTACTCATGATACAACAGGTAAACATACTGGTGCATCTGTATTATTAAAAAGAGCTCCAGAAGGTACTGGTGTTATTGCCGGCGGTCCTGCACGTAATGTGTGTGAATTAGCAGGTATCACAAATATCCGTACAAAATCTCTGGGATCTAATAATAAGCAGAATGTTGTACTTGCAACAATTGATGCTTTAAGCCAGTTGAAATCCCCAGAAGAAGTTGCAAAACTTCGTGGTAAATCTGTTGAAGAGATACTCGGCTAAGGAGGAAAATCAAAATGGCAGATAAGAAATTAAGAATTACTCTTGTAAAATCTACAATCGGTGCTGTACCGAAAAATAAAAAAACTGCTGAAGCACTTGGTTTAACCAAACTGCATAAGACAGTAGAAGTACCAGACAATGCATCTACTCGTGGAATGATCCAGAGAGTAAGACATCTGGTAAAAGTAGAAGAAATCTAATATAATTCAGATAAGGAGGTGTCAGAATGGACTTATCAAATTTAAGACCTGCAGCTGGCGCAAAGCACAGCGATAATTTCAGAAGAGGACGTGGACATGGTTCAGGAAATGGTAAGACAGCCGGAAAGGGACATAAAGGCCAGAAAGCTCGTTCAGGAGCTCCAAGACCAGGTTTCGAAGGTGGTCAGATGCCATTATATAGAAGATTGCCAAAGCGTGGATTTACATGCAGAAATTCCAAAGAAATCGTTGGAATCAATGTATCCGCTTTAGAAATTTTCGAAAATGATGCAGTTGTTTCTGTAGAGACACTGATCGAGACAGGTATCGTGAAAAATCCAAGAGATGGAGTGAAAATCCTTGGAAATGGCGAATTAACTAAGAAACTTACAGTTCAGGCAAATGCATTCAGTGCAGGTGCGAAGGAAAAAATTGAGGCTCTTGGTGGAAAAGCAGAGGTGATCTAATGTTGGAAACACTCCGTAACGCATTTAAAATCAAAGATATTCGAAGAAGAATTTTATTTACTTTTTTGATGTTGATCGTCATTAGAATCGGCTCACAGTTGCCTATTCCTGGAATCAACAGAGATGTGTTTACCGAGTTTTTCTCAGGTCAAAGCAGCGATACATTCAGCTTTTTCGATGCAATTACAGGCGGATCATTTTTACAAATGTCCGTCTTTGCATTGAATATTACACCATACATTACGTCATCCATTATCATGCAGCTGTTGACAATTGCAATTCCAAAATTAGAAGAGTTGCAGCGTGACGGCGAAGAAGGACGGAAGAAGATCGTGGAAATCACACGATATGTAACCGTTGCTCTTGCGCTGATCGAGTCGATTGCGATGGCAATTGGATTTGGCAAGAATGGGTATTTAGTGGAATATAATGCATTGAATGTAATTATGGTAATTGCTACTTTGACTGCTGGTTCTGCCGTACTTATGTGGATTGGAGAAAGAATAACCGAGAAGGGTGTTGGCAATGGTATATCAATTGTATTAACGATAAACATCATATCCCGTATTCCACAGGATTTAAGTTCGTTGTTTGATCAGTTCGTAGCTGGCAAAATTCCGGCAAAAGCAGTATTGTCTTGTGTGATCATTGCTGCTATTATTTTATTTATGGTCGTATTTGTCGTTGTTTTGCAGGGTGGCGAGAGAAGAATTCCGGTTCAGTATTCAAAGAAACTTCAGGGAAAAAGACAGGTTGGGGGGCAGTCCTCCTGTATTCCTTTGAAAGTGAATACCGCCGGCGTAATGCCAATCATCTTTGCACAGTCTCTTATGCAGTTCCCAGTTGTAATTGCAACACTTATGGGAAAAGGCAATGGAACAGGTATCGGAAGTAAAATATTAAAAGGATTATCCCAGTCAAACTGGTGTGATCCACAGGAGCCAATTTATAACCTCGGTCTTCTGTTGTACATTGTATTGCTTGTTGCTTTTGCATATTTCTATACGTCGATTACATTTAATCCGCTAGAGATTGCAAACAACATGAAGAGATCAGGTGGATTTATACCGGGTATACGTCCTGGTAAACCAACCAGTGATTACTTATCTAAGATTTTGAGCTATATCATCTTTATAGGTGCGATAGGCTTATTGATCGTTGCAGTTATTCCAATTTTCTTTAACGGAGTATTTAATGCAGATGTTTCATTTGGTGGAACCTCTATCATCATTATTGTTGGTGTTGTAATTGAAACCTTGAAACAGATTGAGTCACAAATGTTGGTAAGACACTATAAAGGATTTTTGAATGATTAATGTGTACCTCTGAGGAATACGGCGTTGTTGCCGTATTCCTTGTGGTACACTAAACTTGATTTTAGGACTTTTTTATTGCAAAAGGAAATCAGCCCAGATGGCTGTGAAAACTAAGTATGCAAAAAGACATGCATAAGATATGATAATAGGAGGTTTTGTTATGAAAATTATCATGCTTGGAGCACCAGGTGCTGGAAAAGGAACACAGGCAAAACAGATTGCAGATAAATATCAGGTTCCGCATATTTCGACAGGAGATATTTTCCGCGCAAATATAAAAGAAGGAACAGAACTTGGGAAAAAAGCAAAAGAGTATATGGATCAGGGGGCACTGGTTCCGGATGAATTAGTAGTGGAATTAGTGGCAGATCGGATTCAGCAGGCAGATTGTGAAAATGGATTTGTTTTGGATGGATTTCCAAGAACGATTCCTCAGGCAGAAAGCTTAGATGCTGCGCTGGAAAAAATGGGTGAAAAAATTGATTACGCGATTGATATTGAAGTAAAGGATGAAGATATTGTAAAGCGTATGTCCGGAAGACGTGCCTGTGTAAATTGTGGCGCAACGTATCATTTGGTATCGATTCCGCCGAAAAAAGAAGGAATCTGTGACCGATGTGGCAGTGAACTGGTATTGAGAGATGATGACAAGGCAGAGACAGTAAAGAAACGTCTGGAAGTTTATCATGCACAGACACAGCCGCTGATCGATTACTATACGACTAAGAATATTTTGAAATCTGTAGATGGAATGTTGTCCATGGATCAGGTTTTTGCAGATATTGTTAAAATTTTAGGAGCGTAATGGTATGGCAGTCACCATTAAATCTGCTGAAGAAATAGAACTCATGCGCAAAGCAGGGGACATTTTGCAAAAAGTACATTCAGATCTTGCAAAAGAATTAAAACCCGGAATGTCAACATGGGAAATTGATAAAATAGGAGAAGAAATGATTCGCAGTTATGGCTGTGAACCTTCCTTTTTAAACTATAACGGCTATCCGGGGTCCATCTGCGTATCGATTGATGATGAGGTTGTGCATGGAATACCAAATAAAAAACATTTGATCCGGGAAGGAAATATCGTGAGTCTGGATATTGGTGTCATTTACAAAGGATATCATTCTGATGCGGCACGTACGCATGGAGTCGGAGAAATCAGTAAGGAAGCGGCTGCATTGATCGAACGCACGAGACAAAGTTTTTTTGAAGGTATAAAATATGCATATGCAGGAAATCATTTGCATGATATTTCAAAAGCAATTGGTAATTATGCGAAACGCTTTCATTATGGCGTGGTGCGGGATTTAGTCGGTCATGGAATCGGAAGTCATCTTCACGAAGAGCCGGATATTCCAAATTTCAGAAAGTTTCGGCGCGGGATCAAACTACAGCCTGGCATGACGCTTGCAATAGAACCAATGATCAATCTAGGTCGACCGGAAGTTGCCTGGATGAATGATGATTGGACAGTAGTGACAGTGGATGGGTCGTTATCGGCGCATTATGAAAATACAGTATTGATCACCGAAGGAGCACCGGAAATCTTAACACTGACGGAGGAAGAAAAAAGAGCAGGGCTCTATCAGCCGGACAGTGCGGGAGAAAAACGATGCTGACATTTGCGGTCAGCAGAGCTGGCCATGATAAGAACCACATCTACTGTGTACTGAAAGAAGAAAAGGATGTTGTTTATTTGGTTAACGGGAAGACAAAAACAATAGAGCATCCAAAAAAGAAAAAGAAACTACATATCCAAATGATTCGGCGCATCCCGGAATTTATTCAGATGCAGTATCAGGAAGGTATGAAATATGATCCAGAGCAGGCAGTCAGGCAGGCATTGTATGAGTATCAGCAATGGAATAAAACTTGAGTAGAAGGAAAAGAAATTTTGTTTATCAGGAGGAATGAATATGTCAAAAGCAGACGTAATAGAAGTGGAAGGAACTGTTGTAGAAAAATTACCAAACGCCATGTTTCAGGTAGAACTGGAAAATGGGCATCAGATTTTAGCACATATCAGTGGAAAGCTGAGAATGAATTTTATCCGAATCTTGCCGGGAGATAAAGTGACGGTAGAAATGTCACCATATGATCTGAGCAAAGGAAGAATTATCTGGCGAGATAAATAAAATGACAGGAATTGTGGTGGGGAGTTTTCCCCTCTGCAATTTGCTATATATAATGATAAAAAGTATCCTGAAAAAGAGAAAAGTGGGTTGCTTTTTCAAAAGTCGTATGCTATAATAAAATTCGGACGCTTTTGAAGAAAACCCAGTCATATTTTGATATGATTCATCACTGGGTACTTGTGGAAAGGAGAATTTGCTGTGAAAGTAAGATCATCTGTAAAACCAATTTGCGAAAAATGCAAAGTGATCAAGAGAAAAGGCAGTATCAGAATTATCTGCGAAAATCCAAAACACAAACAGAGACAGGGTTAATACGTTGTCTTGTTTTGTGCGTCAGTAATTATGTGCGGCTGCAGCGAAACACCAGGATAAGTTGTTATCGCTGATTCATAATACCAGTCTTATGCAACTGTGCCGGCTTCTTTATACCGAGAGAAGGATGTGCAGAATGTATAAAATTGACAGATCAGGCGTTATACACACATTTCAGGCCGGCAGCATCTCTCGAGAGGATGCAGGAAACCGGAGCTGTATAGAGCCTTTTCGATGAAGAAAAGAAACTAGAAAACGATGTGCAAACATCATAAAATTTATGGAGGTGTACACACACATGGCTCGTATTTCAGGTGTAGATTTACCAAGAGACAAGCGTGTAGAAATCGGCTTGACTTATATTTATGGAATTGGTAGAGCAAGTTCTAACCGTATTTTAAAAGAAGCAAATGTAAATCCGGATATCAGATGTAAGGATTTAACAGACGATGATGTAAAGAGAATCAGTGCAGTCATCGATGAAACTCAGATGGTAGAAGGTGATTTAAGAAGAGAGATTGCCTTAAATATCAAGAGATTACAGGAAATCGGATGCTATAGAGGTATTCGTCATAGAAAAGGACTTCCGGTTCGTGGTCAGAAAACAAAAACAAATGCAAGAACCAGAAAAGGTCCAAAGAGAACGGTTGCAAATAAGAAGAAATAAGATGGAATTTAATTTGAATGAGAAAGTAGGTTAGTTTAGATATGGCTAAGAAAGTTGCAAAAAAAGTGACAAAAAAGCGTGTTAAGAAAAACGTTGAACGCGGACAGGCACACATTCAGTCATCCTTCAATAATACAATCGTAACCATTACAGATTCCGAAGGAAACGCTTTATCATGGGCAAGTGCCGGTGGTCTTGGTTTTAGAGGATCAAAGAAATCCACTCCATATGCAGCTCAGACAGCAGCAGAGACAGCTGCAAATGCGGCAAAAGTACATGGTTTGAAAATAGTTGACGTTATGGTAAAAGGACCGGGTTCAGGAAGAGAAGCAGCGATTCGTGCACTGCAGGCATGTGGTCTTGAAGTGACAAGTATCAAAGACGTTACTCCGGTACCTCACAACGGATGCCGTCCACCAAAACGTAGAAGAGTCTAATTAGGAGGTATAGATTAGAATGGCAGTGAATAGAGTTCCGGTTCTTAAGAGATGCAGATCCCTTGATTTAGATCCGATTTATCTTGGAATTTCAAAAAAATCAAATAGAGAGTTAAAGAGAGCCAACAGAAAAATTTCTGAGTATGGTCTTCAATTAAGAGAAAAACAGAAAGCAAAATTTATTTATGGTGTTCTGGAGAAACCTTTCCACAACTACTTTGAAAAAGCAGACCGTATGAAAGGTATGACCGGTGAAAACCTGATGATTATGTTAGAGTCCAGACTGGATAACGTAATCTTCCGTTTAGGTTTTGCAAGAACAAGAAAAGAAGCAAGACAGATTGTCGATCACAAAAACATTCTTGTGAACGGCAAGAAAGTTAATATACCTTCTTATTTAGTCAAAGCTGGTGATATCATTGAAGTTGCTGAAAACAAGAAAGGTTCTCAGAGATTCAAAGATGTATTAGAAGTAACAGGTGGAAGATTAGTACCAGAGTGGTTAGAGGCTGATCAGGAAAACTTAAAAGGTACTGTAAAACAGTTGCCTGCAAGAGACATGATCGATGTGCCAGTTGATGAGATGCTTATCGTCGAGTTATATTCTAAATAATAGTTAATAACAGGCAGCATTAACCGGAGCTGGTTCGGATTAATGCTGTTTGCCAGCAATGATACCCGAAAAGGAGGGACTTTGTAGTGTTCGATTTTGAGAAACCTAAAATTGAGATTGCAGAAATTTCAGAGGACAAGAAATACGGCAGATTTGTAGTGGAACCGTTAGAGCGCGGTTACGGAACGACTCTGGGTAATTCTTTAAGAAGAATCATGCTTTCTTCATTACCGGGCGCAGCTGTAAGCCAAGTGAAGATTGATGGTGTTCTGCATGAGTTCAGTTCCATTCCTGGAGTAAAGGAAGACGTGACCGAGATCATTATGAACATTAAAAATCTGGCGCTTAAGAATACGAGTCCGACGAATGAGCCGAAAGTGGCATACATCGAGTTTGAAGGTGAAGGCGTAGTTACAGCAGCAGATATTCAGGTAGATCCGGATATCCAGATACTCAATCCTGACTTAGTCATTGCACATTTAAATGGTGGTGTTGATTCTAAGTTGTATATGGAATTGACGATCACAAAAGGCAGAGGATATGTAAGCTCGGATAAGAATAAATCAGATGATACACCAATTGGTGTGATTGCAATTGACTCAATTTACACACCGGTGGAGCGTGTGAATTTGACGATTCAGAATACTCGTGTGGGTCAGATTACAGATTATGATAAGCTTACATTGGACGTTTATACAAACGGAACGCTGGAGCCGGATGAGGCTGTAAGCTTAGCAGCAAAGGTATTAAGTGAGCATTTGAACCTTTTTATCGATCTGTCAGAAGCTGCTCAGCAGGCAGATGTCATGGTAGAGAAGGAAGTCAATGCAAAAGAAAAAGTTCTGGAAATGAATATCGACGAATTAGAGTTGTCGGTTCGTTCCTACAACTGTCTGAAACGTGCCGGAATCAATACTGTTGAGGAATTGACAAACCGCACACCGGAAGACATGATGAAAGTTCGTAACCTGGGACGGAAATCCTTAGAAGAAGTTCTTGCAAAATTAAAAGAACTTGGATTACAGTTGAACCAGGGAGACGAATAAATAAAAACATAGTTTCCGACTATGCGTTACAGCGCAGATAAGTCCAAAGAGCGCGGCGTTGTATGACTCATGGGTGGAACTGTTTCTGCCGCTCTTGAAATGTGGCAGCAGAACTCTGAAAACAATATTTTATATTCGGTAAGTAAGTCCAAAGAGCGTGGCCGGATATTCCACAAATGGAGGACAATAAAATGGCAAAGTATAGAAAATTAGGAAGAACTTCCGCACAGAGAAAAGCATTAATCAGAGGACAGGTAACTGCTTTGATCAATAATGGAAAGATCGTTACAACAGAAGCAAAAGCAAAAGAGATTCGGAAAGTAGCAGAAGGCCTGATCGCTTTAGCAGTAAAAGAAAAAGATAACTTCGAAGAAGTAACTGTAAAAGCAAAAGTACCTCGCAAAGATGCAGAAGGCAAGAGAGTGAAGGAAGTCGTAGACGGAAAGAAAAAGACTGTTTTTGATGAAGTAGATAAAACGATCAAAAAAGACAAACCTTCTCGTCTTCATGCAAGACATCAGATGTTGAAAGTTCTTTATCCTGTAAAAGAAGTGCCAAAGGAAGCAGCAGGAAGAAAGAAAAATACAAAGGAAGTAGATCTTGTTGCAAAATTATTTGATGAAATCGCACCAAAATATGCAGATCGTAATGGTGGTTATACAAGAATCATCAAGATTGGTCAGCGTAAAGGTGACGGTGCATTAGAAGTTGTACTTGAGTTAGTTTAAAAATCGGTATAAAAAAAAATACCTCGATATGAGATGACATATCGAGGTATTTTTTTATTAATCCATAGGGAGTGTAAAAATAAACTCTGTTCCGACGCCCTCGGTGCTGATCACATTGATGTTCTCGTTATGAGAAGTAATGATTTCTTTTACAATAGCCAGTCCAAGACCGGTTCCTTTTTTATCTTTTCCGCGCGACAGATCTGTTTTATAAAATCGCTCCCAGATTTTATTAATGCAATTCTTAGGAATTCCAATTCCGGAGTCTTTTACAGAAACAAAAATCTTATCATTTTTTGTAGTAGTTTCGATTTTAATAAAGGAATCATTGTAGCTGAATTTGATCGCATTGTCGATAAGGTTGTATAACACCTGTTGAATTTTGCTCATATCAGCTTTCACATACATTTCAGACCCGGTTAAAACCAGTTCAAAAGAAATATGCTTGGTTTTGCAGATTCCTTCAAAGGACTGGACGGTGTGCTTAATAATCTGATTTAAGTCAAATCGTGTAATGTCGAGCATATTGCCGACACCGCATTTGTTTAATTCCAAAAGACTGGTTGTCAGTTTATTCAGTCGCTCGGTTTCAAATAAAATAATATTTAAATATTTGTCCTGCATTTCCAATGGAATCGTTCCGTCTAAAATGGCCTCCACATATCCTTTGATCGAAGTTAAAGGGGAACGAAAGTCATGCGACACGTTGGAGATAAATTTGCGCTGATCGCTTTCGAGTGTATGCAGTTCATTTGCCATATAGTTGAGGGAAGCGGCAAGATATCCAATTTCATCATTGCTCTGAATGGAAATTTTGGGTTCAAAGTTTCCTTTTGCATATTCGCCTGCTGTATGGGTCAGTTTCCAAAGTGGAAGCAGAACAGTCATAACAAAAAAAGCGATGAAAAGAAGCGCGATTACAATCACAAGTGCGAGTGTTTGATAAGCAATCGTCAAAATTCCGTTTCCAAAGTCATTTAGATCAGAAACGGGTTTGCTGATGATAATATAGCCCTGTACTTTATAATTTACCGGAATGGAGGCAAAAACCGTCATCATATTGTCTGGATAAAGTCCGTAAAAATTTCCAATCTGGTAGTAGCGGTTTCCAAAGTCCGTGATAGAAAAATCAGGAATCTGTTCTGGAAAAGAGTTGGAACTGCGGGAAGAAAGTATAATCTTTCCTTCAGGATCTACCAAAAGTATAGGGGCAGAAAGGTTAGTGGATGCAATCACCATGTGCTCTTTCATTTCTTTTTGGGACAGCGAGTGGTTATAGTAGCTTGCGGCGTATCGGGAAGCGAGAAGAGACGCGTCTCGTGAAAGTGTCATGGATGCCTGCTCTTCAATGTATTTCATATTTTGATGATATGTAAATGTTGATACGATCAAAAAGCTGAGGACTGCAAACAAGAGATAACCAATTACTTGTTTTATAAATAAATTTTTCTTTAGTTTCATAGAATACCTCCATTTGTATTCAGGCAGACATTATTCATTTTTTACCTCGAATTTATATCCGATTCCCCAAACGGTGGCCAGACTCCAGTTTGCCCGATCTTTGATTTTTTCACGAATTCGTTTGATATGGACATCTACGGTACGGGTATCTCCAAGATAATCATACCCCCATAAATGCTCTAAAAGTTGTTCACGTGTGAAAACCTGATTCGGGGAAGATGCAAGAAAATAGAGAATTTCTAATTCTTTTGGCGGCATCTCGACCGGTTTTCCACAATAGATGACCGAATAATTAGTCTGGTTGATGATCAAATCCGGATATTCTACACATTTGATGCTGGAGGCAACAGTTTCATTTTTGGATGGCTGAAAGCGTCTGAGAACAGCTTTTACACGCGCGATCAGCTCTTTTGTATCAAATGGTTTCATAATATAGTCATCGGCACCCAATTCCAGACCGAGGACTTTATCAAACACCTCTCCTTTTGCTGAGAGCATGATGATCGGTGTGTTGGATTTGGAACGAATTTCCCGGCATACCTGATAGCCATCAATGCCGGGAAGCATTAAATCCAGAAGGACCAAATTGGGTTGATAGTTGTCAAATGTTTCAAGTGCTTTTTCTCCATCGTGCACGATGCAGGTATCATAGCACTCTTTTGTCAGATAAAGGGCGATGAGCTCGGCGATATTTGCATCATCGTCCACAATTAAAATTTTCTGTTTTGCTACCATAGTTACACTCACTTTCTAAAAACACTTACTCTTTAAATTCTGCAATCGTTACACCGGCATCTCCCTCACCAAATGTACCAAGTCGATAGGAAGAAACATATTTACAACGCTTCAAATGTTTCTGCACAGCGGCGCGAAGGGCACCGGTTCCTTTTCCATGAACGATTCGTACAGAAGGAAGATGTGCCAGATAGGCATCGTCTAAATATTTATCTAACAGCGCAATGGCTTCATCTGTTGTGCGACCGATCAGATTTATCTCGGTGGATACACTTGCAGATTTTGACATACGGATCTTTCCACTGCTTCCGGCAGATTTCTTTTTCGAATTTTTGGCAGGAGCAGATTCCTCCAGCAAAACCAGATCCTTGATATTGACAGTGGAGCGTAGAATCCCCATCTGCACCTGCAAGTCACCTTTGGCATTTGGCAGTGTGTGTACAGTTCCGGTTAAATTCATGCTTAAAACTTTTACGCTGTCTCCGATATGCAGCTGTTTTGGAACATTGTTGTTTCGCTGCTGCTTTTTCTGATCGGATAAATTTTTTTCCACTTTGGACATTTTTGAGCGAAGCTTGCTTCGTTCTTCCTCTAATTCTTTGGCACTCAGATCGCGAGTGGTGCCGAATTTATTGAAATTCCGGATGGACTCATCAGCTGTTTTTTTGGCTTCCGCTAAGATTTCGTATGCTTTTTCATTGGCTTCCTTCAAAATTTTATCCCGCGATTGTTCTACCCGTTCCTGCTTTTGTTCCAGTTTTTGTTTGAGATTTTGAATCTCGGTTTTGTAGAGGGCAATTTCCTCTCGTTCTTTTTCGATTGTCACACGGGAAGTTTCTAAATCTGTCAGTAAATCCTCAAAAGACTCATCTTTTTCGGATAAATTTCCGCGTGCACTCTCAATAATAAATTCCGGAAGACCGAGTTTGCTTGAAATCGCAAACGCATTACTTTTTCCGGGAATACCGATCAACAGACGATAGGTCGGACTGAGCGTTTCTACATTGAATTCACAGCAGGCATTCTGAACGCCTGCTGTTGACATTGCAAAAACCTTTAGTTCACTGTAATGTGTGGTGGCCATGACACGGATCTGTCGGTTGTGCAGTTCGGTCAAAATTGCAATGGCAAGTGCGGCACCCTCCGTCGGGTCGGTTCCGGCACAAAGTTCATCGAACAGGACCAGCGAGTTTGGTGTGACATTGTCTAAAATGGAAATGATATTTGTCATATGCGAGGAAAATGTACTCAGACTCTGTTCGATGCTCTGTTCATCCCCGATATCGGCATACACATCGTCAAAAATCGCCAGTTCCGACCGGTCGTTTGCCGGAATGTGCAGTCCCGCCTGTCCCATCAGTGTAAAAAGACCAACTGTTTTCAGGGAAACCGTTTTGCCACCGGTGTTCGGACCGGTGACGATCAGTTGGTCAAATTCTTGTCCGAGTTCCACATCGATCGGAACCACTTTCTTTTTGTTCAAAAGAGGATGACGTCCTTTTCGGATACGAATCCGTCCTTCGTTATTAAAAAGCGGAGCCACACCATTGTATTCCTTTGCGAGCATTCCTTTTGCAAAAATAAAATCAAGTTTTGTCAAAACCTTTAAATCATCGGTCAAAAAACCGCTGTATTCTGCAACCTGAGCACTCAGATTTGCAAGAATAACTTCGATTTCTTCTTTTTCTTTTAGGAAAAGTTCCCGCAGGTCGTTATTCAGTTTTACGACAGCCATCGGTTCGATAAAAAGCGTAGATCCGCTGGAGGATTGATCGTGGATCATACCAGGGATCTGACCTTTGTGTTCTGCGACAACCGGAAGGCAGTAGCGGCCGTTTCGCATGGTGATCACAGCATCCTGCAGGTAGCCTCGCGTTGTTGTATTGTTCAGCATACTGTTTAACTGCGAACGGATTTTTTCGTTGGCACGCTGAATGGAGCGACGAATCGAGCGCAGTGTACTGCTGGCATCGTCACTGATTTCCTCTTCAGAGAGAATACAGCGATTGATTTCCTGACAAAGCGGAGTCAATGGTTCGATCGAATCGAAATATCGGTCGAGAGAATCTTTTTTTTCATCTTCGCGTTCAATTCGAGCATAGGATTTGACACGCTTTGCTGTTTCAAGTAATTTTGCGATTCGTAAAAGTTCGATTGTATTTAAGGTACCTCCGATTTCCAGACGCTTTATAGAAGCGGTGATATCAGAAATACCGGAAAAAGAGAGACTTCCCCGTTTAAAAATCCGTTCTAACGCATCTTTGGTCTGCGTCTGTGACAGCTCAATTTCCTTTAAGTCATACGAAGGAACAAGATCCTGACACAGACGTTTGCCACCCTCGGAGGAAGCATAGTCTGTCAGATGCGCGATGATTTTATCATACTCCAGAGTTTTTAATGCTTTTTTATTCATAAATTCCTTTCTCGGCAAAAAGCCGGATACATCATTATTCATATTCTCTATTTTACCGCAAATCAGAATACATGAAAAGTGAAAAATCTGAAGAATAGAAAAATGTTGCACGAAAGCGAGTAAAAAAGTATAATAGGATTGATATAACATCCGCGAGGGGACATTAGAAAAAGAGGATTCACAGATGGCGAAAAAAGAAAATCAGGAAAATGCAGAAGAATTTTCCTTTATTAATGAAAAAATAAAACGAAAACCGCTGAACAAAAGGCGAATCGTCCAGCAGGTTTGTTTTACTGTATTTTTAGCGATTGTGTTTGGAATAGTGGCAAGCGTTGCATTTACTATCATTCAGCCGTATGTACAGCGATGGATTCAAGGGACTCAGAGTGTAGAGATTCCACAAGACGAGGCACAAAGTCTTGCGGAACAAAAAGAAAAAGAAGCAATTGATAAAGCAAAAAAGGCAGAAGAGCAGGAAGAAAAACAGCCGAGATCGTTTTTGAAAGATAAAGATTTGGAAATTTCGGATTATCAGAAGCTGCAGCGAAAAATATATGCAGTCGGGAAAGAGGCAAATCAGTCGATTGTCATCGTACAGGGCCTGAAAGAACAAAAAGACTGGTTCGATACCTCTTTCGAATCATCCGTACAGGCGAGTGGAATCATTGTGGCGCAGACGGATACCGAACTTTTGATTTTGACAGAAAAAAAAGTCATTACAGACGTAAAAAAAATTCAGATCAGTTTTATTGATACAGCAACGGTTTCTGCTCAGTTGAAAAATTATGATGGAAATACGGGGCTTGCGATCTTAAGTGTGAAGTTGAATGAATTGTCGAAAAAGACAAAAGAGTCCTATGCGGTGGCAACACTTGGAAATTCCCTCTCCTGTGCGCAGGGGCAGGCAGTTTTGGCGATTGGAAGTCCGCTTGGCACTCCATATTCCATTTTGCAGGGAAATATCACCTCTGTCAACAATACGATCTCGACACTCGATGCGACCTACAGTGTCTTTACCACCGATATGATCAGCAGTAAGAGCGGAAGCGGGGCACTTCTGAATATGCGTGGGGAAGTGATCGGCCTGGTGATGCAGGGATATAGCAATCAGGAGGAAGAGGCGACATTAACGGCCATTTCCATTTCAAATCTGAAGTGGCTCATCGAACAGCTGTCAAACGGAGATGACATACCGTATCTGGGCTTAAAGATCAGCACCGTGACAGATGACATCGCAAAAGAATTTGATATGCCAAAAGGTGTATATGTAAAAACAGTGGAAGATGCGTCTCCCGCAAGAATGGCCGGTGTGCAGAGCGGGGATGTCATTATAAAAATGGATGGTACATCCATCAGCACGATACAGGAGTATGAAAAAGCACTTCGGAATTATCGACCAAATGATACGGTGACAATGACCATCCGGCGACAGGACGGAATAGGGTATTCGAGAATCAAGTGCGCAGCGACCGTAGGGGTACTGCGATAGAATAAGGAGAAAAATATGAAATATATTGAAACATTACGAGAAGGAGAACGCGTAAACAGCGTCTATCTGTGCAAACAAAAACAGTCGGCAACCACCAAAAACGGAAAACCGTATGACAATCTTTTGATGCAGGATAAAACAGGAACGATCGACGGAAAGATCTGGGATCCAAATTCTCAGGGAATTGATGATTTTGATGTGCTCGATTACGTGGAGATCGTGGCGGAAGTCACCAGCTTTCAGGGGGCGTTGCAGTTAAATATCAAACGCGCCAGAAAAGTGCAGGAGGGAGAATATGATCCAAAAGATTATCTGCCGGTCAGCGAACGTGATATCGATGAGATGTATCAGGAATTAAACAGCTATATCGCTCAGGTAAAAAACCCGTATCTGAATCAGCTGCTTGTCAGCTTTTTCGGGGATGAAACATTTAAAAAACGCTTTTGTTTCCATTCTGCAGCCAAAAGTGTACACCACGGATTTGTGGGCGGATTGCTAGAGCACACGATCGGTGTGACAAAACTCTGCAGCCAGTTTGCAGACAATTATAGCATTTTAAACCGAGATCTTCTGTTGACGGCAGCGATGTTTCATGATATTGGAAAGCTTGACGAAATATCGACATTTCCACAGAATGATTACACGGATGAGGGGCAGCTGCTTGGCCATATCATGATCGGTGTGGAAGAAGTTGGCGCGCGGATTCGTACAATTCCAGGATTCCCGGAAAAACTTGCGCGGGAGTTAAAGCATTGTATCGTGGCACATCACGGAGAATTGGAATACGGCTCCCCGAAAAAACCGGCATTACCGGAGGCAGTCGCTTTAAATTTTGCCGATAACGTCGATGCAAAAATGGAGACCATGAAAGAGATTTTCAATAATGTACCGGACGGAAACACAGACTGGGTCGGATATAATCGTTTCTTCGAAACAAATCTGAGAAAATCTAGTAAATAAAAGTTCGAAAAGAAAGAAAAAGAGGTAAGAGCATGCAGAAGAATCAGGAGTTTGAGCTGACGATCGAAGATCTGGGCGTTGACGGAGAAGGAATCGGAAAATACGACGGAATGACATTTTTTGTAAAAGATGCATTGATCGGCGATGTGATTCGTGCAAAAGTGATCAAATTAAAAAAAACATACGGATATGCCCGAATGCTCGAAATCATTCATCCATCGAAAGACCGCGTGGAACCGAAGTGTCCCATCAGCCGCCCGTGCGGGGGATGCCAGATTCAGGCGCTTTCCTATGAAAAACAATTGGAGTTTAAACAAAATAAAGTCAGAAACAATCTGATTCGGATCGGTGGGTTTGATGCGGAGGAACTTTCGCAGAAAATGGAGCCGATCATTGGCATGCAGGATCCTTATTTTTACAGAAATAAAGCACAGTTTCCAGTCGGATACGACAAAGACGGACACGTTATTGCAGGATTTTATGCGGGCAGAACGCACACGATCATTCCGGTAGAGAAATGCTGGCTCGGTGTGGAAGAAAACGAGATCATTGTAAAGAAAGTCCTGGCATTTATGGAAGAAAACAATATCAAGCCATATGATGAGAAAACCCATACAGGACTGGTTCGGCATATTTTGATCCGATATGGATTCTTTTCAAAAGAGATTTTGGTGTGTCTGGTGATAAACGGAAAAAAACTCCCACATGAAGAGAAACTAGCAGCATCTCTGCGTGAAATTCCAGGAATGACAAGCATACAGATCAATTGCAACGAAGCGCGCACAAATGTGATCCTGGGCGATACCGTACAGACCATCTGGGGGCAGGATTTCATCACTGATTCGATCGGCGGCGTGCAGTATCAGATCTCTGCGCTCTCCTTTTATCAGGTCAATCCGGTGCAGACGGAAAAACTCTACAAAAAAGCATTGGAATATGTCGACCTGACCGGAAACGAGACCGTCTGGGATCTGTATTGCGGAATCGGTACGATCTCCTTATTTTTGGCGCAGAAAGCAAAACAGGTGTATGGCGTGGAGATCGTGCCACAGGCAATTTTTGATGCAAAGAAAAATGCCGCACTCAATCAGATCACAAATGTGGAATTTTTTGTTGGAAAAGCAGAAGAGGTTGTACCGGATTTTGTGGAGCAGAAAGGGCAGTTTGCAGCAGTGGATGCTGACAAAATGGCAGCGGATATGCGCCGTCCGGATGTCATTGTCGTGGACCCGCCGCGCAAAGGATGCGAGGAGACACTCCTTCTGACGATGCTTGCAATGGCACCGGAGAAGATCGTCTACGTCAGCTGTGATTCCGCGACATTGGCACGGGATCTGAAGATTCTGTGCGAGAGGAAATACCGGTTGGAACGGGTGTGTGCTGTGGATCAGTTTTGCCATACGACGCATGTGGAGAC
>JBJENW010000104.1:0-18234 GCA_051880395.1 Lachnospiraceae bacterium
TTGATTATGTCGTCCGCAAGGCACTGGAGTATCAGAAGCCGGTAGCGATCAATATCAGTTTTGGGAATACATATGGCTCACATGAGCCTTATATATTGGGGAAGAGAAAAAGTCAATGATGGAAACTACCGGGGCAGTAGTTCTTTCTCTGTCGTTTCTCGGCGCAGTAGAATCGGAGTGATTACTTTATGAATCGGTTCCTTTAATGGAATGGGCTTTCTTTTTTTGCGTTCATTCATCTGCTCCACGAGGAGGTTTACCGCTTCAAAAGCAATTTTATCAATCTGCTGTCCGATGGTACTAATAGGAATGACAGCTTCTCTGGAAATTGGTGAGTCGTCAAAGCCTATAATTAAGTAATCATCAGGCAGTCTTCCATGTTTCCGTATCAGAAGATTCAGAAAAACATTGGCATGTGTATCATTGGAGATAAAAAGTCCTTTTTTTTGACCGGGATAAAGGTTATCTAATTCATTTAGAATTTCCTGTGCATTTTTTTGCAATTGTTCATAACTGTTTCCCAGATCTTTATATATAATTCTGTGATTCAGTTTTTTTTCTTCACAGATATCCAGAAACCCTTTAATACGTCCATAAGCAGGAATCTCAGGAGAAGTGTGTGTATTGACATGAATCAGGATATCACAATTATGTTTTGCAAGTAGGCTGGCAGCTTGTGTTCCCCCCATGTAGTTATCTGTGCTGACACTACATATGTGTTTGTCTTCGCGTTCAATAGCTACGATTGGAATCTGCAGATTGGCAAGTTCTTTGGAAGGGATCGTAAAACTCAGGATGATTAGTCCTTCTATCTTGTAGGCAAGAAGTTCCTGAATATACTGTCGTTCATTTTCTTCCTGTTCATTTCCGATAAAAACGAGAAACTTGTATCCGAACTTTTCATAAGTTAAAAGAATCTGATTCAACATTTCAGAATAGTAGTGATTATGGAGATGGGGAACAATGATACCGATAAACTCGGTTTTCCCATTTGCCAGGATTCGTGCTACTTTATTTTCTTTATAGTCCAGTTCAACAAGTGCGTTTGCAATGATTTCCTGATTTTCCAGAGTAAGTGAATCTGGATTGTTAAAATATCTGGATATAGTAGTTTTGGAAAAATTTGTATATTTTGCAATATCGTTAAAAGTTACATTTTTTTTCTGTTTCATAATAACCTCTTTTTGTCGTAAACTTATTTGCCAGCATGAAAATATATAAATAGTATAGCAAAACATAAAAACAAGAACAATAAGTAATCGGTTAAGTAACCGGTTTTGTTAAATTTGTATAAATAAAAAAAGTAAAATCGTATACTATTCACAAAGTTTAGATTGACTGTTGACTCGCTTTGTTCTGAGTGATAATATTAAACCATAAAGTAACCGGTTACTTAACCGGTTCTAAAAGAAATACAGGAGGAAAATCATATGAAAAGAAAAGTCTCTAAAAAGGTCATTGCATCAGTACTGACAGCGGTACTGGCAGCAACATCACTGACCGGATGCAGATTTGGATTTGCCAGTGATCCGGATGATCCTAATGAAGTGGTGAAAGAGGAACCGATTGATACTTCAAGTGATACTTTTGAGTATGACGATTCTTTGAAGGGAACAGAGATTACACTTTTGAACACAAAGGCAGAGATTCAGACAGCATTGGAGAAGATGGGGAAACAGTTTGAGGAAAAGTCAGGAGTACATGTAGAGGTAATGCCTGTTACAGATGGAGATTCCCCATATACAAAGATGGTAAGTCTTTACAATGCAGGTGACCCGCCGACGCTAGCTATTTTGGATACAACCGACGTAATCGCACTGGCCGAAGAAAAGGCGGCAGACTTGACAAATGAGAAATGGACAGCAGAGTCAGAAGAATATCTGACTAGAATTAACGGAAAGGTATACAGTTTACCGCTGTGTGTCGAGGGACGCGGAATCATCTATAATAAGAAGGTTATTGAAGAGGCACTGGGAGAAGAGTTCCATCCAGAATCTATTACTACATTAGATGAATTTGAAGCGTTTCTTAAGAGATTGTCAGATGCAGGAATAGAGAAGCCGGTTTCATTGGCAAAAGAAGACTGGTCTTTGGGCGCGCACCATTTACAGTATATATACGAGGTATATGATGGAACGTCTGAAGGGGCAGCGAAGGTGATTGATAAAATAAAAGACGGAGAACTGAAAATAGAATCTTATGACAGAGTAGATCAGCTTCTGGATATGTTTGATATACTGAAAGAATATAATGTTGCAAAGGCAGATCCACTTGGAGCTGATTATGATGAGATGGCAATTGATCTTGCGGATGGAAAAACCGCATTCTGGTTTAATGGAAACTGGGCATGGCCGAATCTGTCTGAAGCAGGAGCAGAAAATGAAGATGAATATGGTTTCCTTCCATATTTTATGAATAATGACAAAAGTGATTTTGTGAACTGCCAGATACAGGCATCACCTTCGAAACAGGTTATGCTGGATGCACAGGTTGCCACTGAAAAAGAACAGGAAGCGGCAAAGGAATTTTTGAACTGGATTGTTTACAGTGAAATTGGGCAGCAGATGCTGGTAAAAACCTGTAACGTAATTCCACCATTTGCAAATAACCCATATGAACCGGCTGATCCGTTGAGCAGAGATATCTATGAGAAGGTTCATGAAGGAAAAGCCTTTAATGCGGCAGCAATTGTTCCAAATGATCACTGGTCTGTTCTTGGTGCGGCAATGCAGAAATATCTTGCAGGCAGAAGCGACAGAGAGGAATTGATTGAGTCTGTTCAACAATACTGGGATGAACAGGAGTAAAGAAAGAGGAGCGTAATATGAAATCAAAAAATAACGGAAAAGATTTTTGCATGTTTGCATTGCCTGGATTGTTCTGCTTTTTGGCAGTAGTAGTTATCCCGTTTGTATATGGTATTTACCTGACAATGACGGACTGGAATGGTGTTGCGAAGATTAAGAATTTTATCGGATTAAAGAACTTTGCAGGTGTTATGCATGATAAGCAGTTTTGGGTATCTCTGATACTTACATTTAAGTATGTGATCGTAGTTGTAATTCTCGTAAATGTTATTGCCTTTGCAATTGCATATTTGTTGACAAGAGGGATCAAAGGACAGAACTTCTTCAGAGCGGGCTTCTTTACACCGAATCTGATTGGGGGTATTGTACTTGGATACATCTGGCAATTCGTATTCTCCAGAGTGTTTGTAAATATTGGGGAAACGACAGGATGGAAATTATTTGAAGCTTCATGGCTTTCCGATCCAAGCAAAGCATTTGCTGCGATGGTATTGGTTTCCGTATGGCAATTATCAGGATATATGATCTTGATTTATGTGGCCGGATTTATGGGATTGAGCGAAGATGTAATGGAAGCGGCAAGCATTGACGGAGCATCGGGATGGGTAAAAATGAAAAATATCGTGATGCCGTTAATGATGTCATCAGTGACAATCTGTCTCTTCCTTACACTGTCACGTGCCTTCATGGTATATGATGTAAACCTTTCATTAACAGCAGGAGGTCCGTACGGTTCTACAGAGATGGCAGCAATGCATGTATATGAAAAGGCATTTACATCCAGACAGTTTGGTGTAGGACAGGCGGAAGCGCTTATATTGTTTATCGTTGTTGCATGTATTAGTGGTCTACAGGTATATTTGACAAAGAAACAGGAGGTGGAAGCATAATGAAACAGACAACAATTGGCGGAAATAAGAAAAAAGCAGTAGATTTTCTCGCAATGGCAGGGTTGATTATTGTGTTTATTGCATACATGTTTCCATTTCTGATGGTAGTTATTAACTCTCTGAAACAAAAAAGAGATATTATCAAAAGTCCATTTTCATGGTTATTTACTATTAAAGGTCTTTCTTTCGATAACTTTGTAAAGGCATTTACACAGATGGATTTTCTGAATGCATTCAAGAATTCACTGATCGTAACAGTTTCCTCGACAGTACTTGTAACTTTACTTGCAGCGATGCTTGCTTACTATATTGTAAGAAATAATAATGCGATTTCCAAGATTACCTTTGCATTGATGGTAGCATCCATGATTATTCCTTTCCAGGCACTTATGATCCCTCTGGTAAGTATTTATGGAGGTACACTGAATGTTCTGAATCACAGGGTTACATTGATTTTCATGCATGTTGGATTTTCAATGGCAATGTCGGTGTTTATGTTTCATGGATTTATCAAAGGAAATGTTCCGATTGCGTTGGAAGAAGCGGCATATATTGATGGATGCACACACTCACAGACATTTTTCAAAATTGTACTTCCTCTGTTAAAACCAATCATTTCTACGATGGTAATATTAAATTCACTGGCATTTTGGAATGACTTCCTTTTGCCGTCACTGGTATTGACGGATAAGAAACTACTGACATTACCACTTTCTACATATAGCTTTTATGGAACATATTCTGCGGATTATGGTACGATTATGGCAGGACTATTGTTGTGTGTAATACCGATTCTGATCTTATATATTATTCTTCAGAAACAGATTATCGGCGGTGTTGTTGCCGGTGCGGTAAAATAAACGAGATGAGGAGGGGATGTATCATACCCTCCTTCAGTTAATTTGACAGAAAAGGATGTAGTGGATATGAAAGATGTTATACATTTAAAAGCACCGGGAAACTGGATTAATGACCCGAATGGATTTATATATTATAAAGGAAATTATCATTTGTTTTATCAGTATTTCCCGTATGCTCCAAGATGGGGAACCATGCATTGGGGGCATGCGGTGAGTAAGGATCTGGTACATTGGGAACACAAAGGTGTTGCGCTCTTTCCGACAAAATATGAAGATCAGAATGGCTGCTTTTCCGGTAGTGCAGTAGAGTATGACGGTCGTATGTACATTTATTATACAGGTGTACATTATAATCAGCAGGATCCGGATGACATCCATAAATGTCTGGATGAGCAATTTGCTTCTTCGCAGTTGATGCTCATATCAGAGGATGGATATTCATTTGATAACTTTAACGGAAAGAGGCTTATTATTCCTCCGATAGTGGATAGAGAAATAGGAGATGAGGCCCATACCAGGGATCCAAAAGTATGGCGAGGAAAAGATGCGTGGTATATGATCCTTGGCAGCAAAGGAAAAGAAAGAGAAGGAAAGATTCTTTTCTACAAAAGCAGTAATCTGACAGACTGGGAACTTATGAATAGCGTATCAAAGGGAACAGGATTTGGTAATATGTGGGAATGTCCCGACTATTTTGAAGTAGAGGGTGGTAAGGTGCTGATATTTTCCCCAATGGAGTTTTTGAATGACGGAAAGCATTACGCAGAGCAGATCATTTGTATGCCTGTGGAATTTGACGAAAAGACATGTATGATGGATATCCCGGAGCACTACCAGTTTCTGGATTATGGATTGGATCTGTATGCGTCTCAAAGTACGGTGGACGCAGAAGGAAGGAGAGTTCTTGTTGCATGGGCACGTATGCCGGAAGCTGTAGATGGAAAGTGGAATGGGATGTTCTGTATTCCAAGAGTAGTTGAAGTAAAGGACGGGCATATTTATTTTCGTGTACATCCAAATGTGGAAAAACAGTTTAAGCACAGGATAGATTGCGTCTCAGAAGCAGATGAGGCAGGCTATCGGGTGAGCTTTGATATAGAAGATGGCGAAAAGATAAATATAGGGGGCTATGAGATATCGAGAAAAGGAGAGCAAATCTGCACGGATAGGACTGCAGTTTTTGTGGAACATGATGATTTCAGAATGCAGTTTACGACTCCGAAAGTGAAAGAAGGATATCATTTGGATATATATGTGGATGCAAATCTTATCGAAGTTTTTGTAAATAACGGTGAGTATGTGATCAGTAATACTGTTTATGGTCTGAAAAAAGAAATCTACGGGGAATGTATGGAAAAGTTGGAAATCAGTACGATAGTGCGGTGATCGGCAAGGAGGAAGATTGAAAATGAAAACATTTGATGTTGTAGCGTTAGGAGAACTGTTGATTGATTTTACAGAAAATGGAGAGAGCGGACAGGGGAATCTTTTGTTGGAAGCAAATCCGGGAGGAGCACCCTGTAATGTACTTGCCATGCTCAATCGCCTGGGAAAGAAAACAGCATTTATCGGGAAAGTAGGAAAGGATTCTTTTGGAGAGATGCTTACAGAAATCGTTCGTCAAAGCGGAACGGATGTGACGAATCTTGTGTCTGACGAGAAAGTTCACACAACACTTGCATTCGTGCATACAATGCCGGATGGAGACAGGGATTTTAGTTTCTATCGGAATCCTGGAGCAGATATGATGCTTCGGAAAGATGAGATTAAGGAGGAGATTATTCGTTCTGGAAAGATTTTCCATTTTGGAACATTGTCTTCTACACATGAAGAGGTACGCGAGGCGACAAGATATGCGATTGATGTTGCGAAGGAGAATGGACTTTTGATTTCCTTTGATCCGAACCTGCGTGAACCTCTTTGGGATTCCCTTGAGGATGCAAGAAGAGAAATTGCTTATGGCATGTCCAAATGTGATATTCTGAAAATCTCTGATAATGAGATGGAATTTATGACCGGTACGGATGACTATACAGAGGGCGTGCGGATTTTAAGACAGAGTTATGATATTCCGCTTATTCTTGTGACATGCGGAAAAGACGGCAGCAGAGCATATTATAAGGATCTGATTGTGGAGGCAGCACCATTTCTTCAGAAAGGAACGATTGAGACGACAGGAGCAGGTGATACATTTGAAGGATGTGTGCTGAGCTATGTTTTAGATAAAGGATTGAATGATCTGACGGAAGAGAATCTGAGGGAAATGCTTATGTTTGCCAATGCAGGTGCCTCAATTATTACAACGAGAAAAGGTGCGTTGAAAGTAATGCCGACGGAACAGGAGATACGAGAACTGATTGGGAAGGAGAAATAAGATGTCAGGAGAAGATCAGGCATTTCAGCGAAGACTCAGAAAACATCATGATGAATTAAGATGGCTTTACATGGAACTGTATCACAATGCAGATATGTTTGCCGAACTTTGTTCTCAGATGTATGAATATTATATGGCACGCAGGAAGAAGCTGAAGGAAAGAGATGAAGATCGTGAAGTAAATCCGGAGTGGTTTAAGAAAAACGATATGTTGGGAATGATGCTGTATATTGACAATTTTGCAGGCAGTATTGAGGGCGTCAGAAAGAATCTTTCTTATCTGGAGTCTTGCAATGTGAACTGTATACATCTGATGCCGTTTCTGGATTCTCCAAAAGGAAGCAGTGACGGAGGTTATGCAGTTGCCGATTTCCGTAAGGTGAAACCAGAGCTTGGCACAATGGAGGAGCTTTCTGAGTTGGCAGATGCATGTCATGAAAAAGGGATGAATCTTTGCATGGATTTTGTGATGAATCATACTTCTGAGGATCATGAATGGGCAGTGCGCGCCAGACAGGGAGATGGCGAGTATATGAGTCGTTATTTTTTCTATGATAACTATGATATTCCACGAAGATATGAAGAGACCGTCCCACAGGTATTCCCGACAACAGCACCGGGGAATTTTACATATCTTCCGGATGCAGGACATTATGTAATGACAACATTTTATCCGTATCAGTGGGATTTAAATTATAAAAATCCGCGTGTGTTTAATGAAATGATGTATAATTTCCTGTTTCTTGCTAATCAGGGGATGGATATTATCCGTATTGATGCAGTTCCGTATATATGGAAGGAATTAGGCACACAAAGCCGAAATCTTCCACAGGTTCATACAATTGTTCGGATGATGCGTATTATTGGCGAGATTGTATGTCCCAGTGTCCTGCTTCTTGGTGAAGTGGTTATGGAGCCGAAAAAGGTGGTGCCGTATTTTGGCACGGTGGAAAAACCGGAATGTCATATGCTCTATAATGTAACGACTATGGCTACTACATGGAGTTGTGTGGCGATGCAGGATACAAGGCTTTTAAAAAGGCAGATGGATATTGTAAATAATCTGCCAAAAGAGTATACATTTCTCAACTATCTTCGGTGTCATGATGATGTTGGCTGGGGACTTGATTTTGATACATTGAAATGGTGGGGAATGAAGGAAATAGAACATAAGCGATTCTTGAATGATTACTTTACTGGAAAAACGGGAAGAAGTGAGAGTCGTGGGGAACTGTATAATGATGATCCTGTGACGCAGGATGCAAGATTCTGTGGAACGACGGCTTCCATGTGCGGAGTAGAGAGTGCCGGATTTGAAAAAGATGAGCGTAAGATGGCAGATGCCATCAGGATGGATATCATGCTCCATGCCTATATGCTGACACAATCAGGGATTCCAATGCTGTACAGCGGTGATGAAGTAGGACAGGTAAATGATTATTCTTACAAACAAGATCCGGATAGATGGGTGGATTCTCGTTATATTCATCGTGGTAAGTTTCGATGGGAGCTGGCGCAAAAGCGCAAGGACAAAAAAAGTGTAGAAGGAAGAATCTTTAGCGCTCTGGATAAACTGGAAAAAATTCGAAAAAGAGAGTCTGTGTTTGATTCATTTGCCAATGTATATACATATGATGTACATGAAGATGCGATTCTCTGCATCATGAGAGAAAAAGACGGGGAAAAATTCTTTGGTATTTTTAACTTTAGCAGTAGTGAAAAGACAGCGTGGATGCAGGAAGAGGGAAGGTATCAGGATCTTGTGACCGATGAAAAAACAGAGATAAATAATATAGTGATATCGGGACATGATTTCCGTTGGTTAAAAAAATAGATATGGTATGGCGGCTTGCTTTTGTCGGTATTGATTAGGTACTGGTTGAAGGCAGAGCCGCCCTTTTTTAATAAAGGGTTTCCTTCACACAGGTTTTATGTACAATCCTTTTGGCATAGAATGTAAAGAAATCTGTTTGCTGAAGGAGAGATATATGCAGATGGAGAAAAAGCAGAATGAAAGTTATGAATATGAAGGGTATCGAGTATGTGCACATTTTCATGGAGACAAGACTTTGGTGGAGTGTTTAAAGAACCTGGCAGAACGTAGAACAGATCAAAGGCAATGCTCTGTGAAAAGCGGGGTGAAATGATGTATCAGATGGCCGCATATTGTCGTTTATCAAAAGACGATGGAAAAAATAAAGTCAGTGAAAGCATTGAGAATCAGTTGAAATTGATTCGGGAGTATATAAGCAAGTCAGAAGATATGGAACTTGCAGATATCTATATAGATGATGGCTATTCAGGGCTTTATTTTGCAAACAGACCGGAATTTCAGCGAATGATGGAGAATATTTACAAAGGACGTATTCAGGGAGTAATCACGAAAGACATTTCACGGTTAGGTCGTGAGCATATTGAAACCAGTCATTACATTGAACGGGTATTTCCATCGTTGGGAATTCGGTATATTGCTATTTTGGATGGCGTGGATTCTATGTCGCATAGAAATGAGGAATTGGCTCAGTTTAAAACATTGTTTAATGATATGTACAGCCGTGACATTTCTAAAAAGATCAAGGGGACTCTTATGGCACAAAAAAAGCGTGGACAATTCATGTCTGGTTTTGCCCCTTATGGATATGTAAAGGATCCGGAAGATAAACATCATTTTCTCGTGGATGAAGAAGCAGCAAAGGTGGTCCGTAGGATTTATTATATGTATCTGGAAGGTTATTCCGCGGGTGGAATTGCCAGGAAGCTGAATGAGGAAGGGATCCTTACTCCATCAGAATATAAAAGAAAAGTTCAGGGACTTAAATACTCTAACGCACGGGAAAAAGCCGGTGCAACAAGGTGGGCATATCCGACCATCAACGTGATTTTGAAAAATCGGGTTTATATTGGAGCAATGGTACAGCATAAATCAGAGAAAATATCCTATAAAATGGAAAAGATTCGATATATACCGGAAGAACAACAGTATATGGTGGAAGGAATGCATGAACCGATCATCACCAAAGATACTTTCGAACAGGTACAGAAGATCATGAAAAAAAGAACCCGGACACCGGGACTTCAAAGTGAAGCAAGGAAAGTAAATCCTTATGCCGGGATTCTTGTTTGCGGTGATTGTGGATATACTCTCCAGAGAGTCACCTGCAAGGGTGGTTATGAGTGTGGAACCTATCATAAAAAAGGAAATACCATCTGCTATTCTCACTTTATTAAGAAAGAAGTTCTGGATTTTATTGTGAAAAATGAAATTCAAAGACAAGCGAAACTGGCACTGAAAGAAAGTGATAAGGATGAAATACTAAAAGAAGAATATCTGTCCTATAAGGCAGAATATGAAAAACAGGATCAGGATCTTAGGGAGAAAATTCAGCAGGCAGAGCAGGAAAAAGACAGTTTTGGAGAAACTGAGGAAGCTTACGAAAACTGGATAGAAAAATTTATCAAATACGGGACGCTCACAGAGGTAACACGAGAAATTGTGACGGAGCTTATTGACAAAATCATAGTGAATGGGGATATGAGCATTGATATTTTCTTTAAGTATCAGTCGCTTTATGCAGTAATCGAGAAATACAAATCAGAATAGAATATAGTGCAAAAACTCAAATGTAGGAAGGTCCTTGATGATCAAAATCAAAACATAAGACGATAATTATGTTATAAAAATGTAACATTTTGCGTTGACAATGATCTGTTTTGTGATAATATTATAATATATGGAAATGGAGGGATAATCATGAACGAAATGTTGGGGAGCCGAATTAAGGCTTTGAGAATTGCGAAAAATTTTACTCAAGAGCAGGTTGCTGAACATATTGGTGTCAGTCGACAGAAGTATGCCAGAATTGAGAACGGAGTGAATAGCATTACATTGGATATCCTTTCTAGAATTGCGGGAGTTTTTGAGATAAGTGTGGGGGATATCACAAGAGTCCTTAATGAAACTCCAACAGTTGCGTACAGAGTAGGAGAAGAAGGGGACTCTTCTAAAAAAATATTCGATATGCTTGATTTGTTTTATGCAAATAAGCATATGTATGCAAAACTTCAGCACAAGGATATCGTTTAGGAGGAGTTTGTATGCAAGAGAGTAGAAAGAGAGAGATTCGCATAAAAGTAGCCTCTTTTAGAGAAAAATGTAAAATAAGTCGATATGGTATTATTGATTTGTTCAAAGAATGTGAGAGACTGGACTACAAACTTCTTAGATACCCACTTGGAGAAAATGCAGATCTTGGATTTACTATAAAAAGGGATAATGATATCATAATTTTTACGAACAGTTGTAGTAGATTATCGAGAGAAATCTTTACGCTTGCGCATGAAATTGGTCACATTGTTCTTCATCTAGAAGAGAATAAATCTTTTATTGATGATAATGTGACCATAACAGAAAGAAGTACTGATGAAAAGGAACAAGAGGCTAATTATTTTGCGGCATGTTTGCTGATGCCAGATGAGGATGTTCGCAGATTTATTGATTTGGAAGTTCAGAATTTTAAAGAAAAAGGCCTCTCTGCGATGGATATTGCCCGAATGATGTCTGAATTTAATGTTAGTTTTGATATGGCATTAAATCGTTTAAAGAGTCTTGATATTATTGATGCGAATCAAAGACTTTGTCTTGATGATGAGAAAACGGAGAAAAGAGTTAGTAATTTACTTCGAAGTGTAGGTGGTAATGCAAGGTTAAATATTGCTAGTAATGAAATTGATATACCACATGAGTATATTGATTATGTAATTTATAATTACAATCATAATGCTGTTCCGAGAGAAACATTGGAAAAGGTTCTTGCATGTTATCAGTTGAGCATAGAAGATGTTGAAGACAAATTAGTTGAACATGTTGATAATGATGACGATGACTTAGAAGATCTGATAGGAGGTTTGGACGATTGAGAGCCTCTTTAGATACGAATGTTATTATTCATTTTTATAGGGCAGGTCTTCAAAAGATATTATTCGATTTTTTTGATGAGGGTGTATTTATCTATGAACAGATTCGTAATATTGAATTAGAGAATCATGGACAGGATGTGCTTGATAAAGTTGATTCTGATATTGCTGCTGGGAACATAGAATTATTTACGGATAAAAAATTGAAGAATTTAGCTGTCTATATGATTTTTGAAAACAATGTCAATAAGAATAGAAATTTATATGGTGCCGGTGATCTGGGAGAGGTATACGCAATTTCATTGGCGCAAACACTTGGTGCATACTCATTGGTGACAGACGATACAAAGCAAGGTGGACCTTACATGTCATTACTCCAGTTTGAGGATGATATTATGCCATTTACTTTTGCGGATGTTTTGATTTTAAGATACCTTCTTGGTGTAGTCGATGAATATCAGACAGTGGATGATTTTAATTCAATAAATAGCGCTTCAGATTTGAATTGGGCATTTAAGAGTCAAGTGGTAAAGTTTATTAAACGGTTTTTTAAAGATCCATATCGAGATGAGGATACAGAATGGATTAAGAAACTTGCCAGTGAGAATAATGTAAATATTAAAATGAAACTGTTGGCTTTAAGTAAGCTAATATGATTAGTTAAGGATTGTGTAGAAATACATGATCCTTCAGTTTTTTTTAAGTAACAATTGTTCCCTTAGTTATAATGAACACATGATGGGTCTTCCCTTTTAGAACGGTTTATTGATGACATTTCAAATATCTGGAAGAGCAGTATCTGTATTGGTGCGGGAAATGAGGCTTCCAGCGCCGGACACACATCCGGGCAGCTTACAGAAGCACAGGAAGAAATTATAGAGCTGGCAGTTCAGAACAGCCAGCCCTCCTTTGGAATTCAAATATGGAAAGAATATGTAGATACCGTAGATGTTTCGCTTGTTTCTCCGTCCGGAATCACAGTGGGACCGATTCAGCAGATTCTGGGGGCACAGAGGTATACGGCAGGACAAACGGAGATACTTTTGTATTACGGAGAACCGAGTCCCTACAGTACAAAGCAGGAGATTTATATTGATCTGATTCCACGGGAAAGTTATGTAAATCCGGGAGTCTGGAAGATCATTCTGACTCCGCGAAGAATTGTGTCCGGAGCATATGAAATGTGGCTTCCGACTGAAGGCATATTAAACCGTGGAACAGGGTTTTTATTTCCTACCAAAAGTACGACGCTGACAATTCCGTCTACTGCCGGAAGAGTGATTACTGTGGGGGCATATGATGCTCTAACTTTTGCTTATGCCGATTTCTCCGGAAGAGGACCTCTTGCCATGGAATCGACGGGTATCGCAAAGCCGGATTTAGCAGCTCCCGGAGTAAATGTGCGGACAACTGCAGTAGGCGGAGGATATGTGACGGTCAGCGGTACATCTTTTGCCACACCTTTTGTTACAGGAAGTGCTGCACTATTGATGGAGTGGGGAATCATAAAAGGAAATGATCCATATCTTTACGGAGAAAAGGTAAAAGCGTATTTAAGGAGAGGGGCAAGAAAACTGCCGGGGTTTGATATGTATCCAAATCCGCAGGTGGGGTATGGGGCATTATGTGTGAGCGAAAGCCTGCCTAAGAGATGAAGTTAAAAAGAAACGAAAAATTACAAAATGCTGTTGACGGGACAATGCTTTAGCAAAAAATGAAATTATACAACAAATTAAAAGTATTGGAAAAGATATTGACATGTATTATAATTTTAATACGAAGATTAAAGATGTAATCAATTAAATAAATAAAAATAAAATTAATAAACAAATATTAAGTAAAGGAAGGTCGAATTTGTGATGCAGGATGAAAAAATAAAAAATTCCAGTGAGCTGGAGTTTGCCGTGTTTTGCATTGAAAATGTGGCGGCAAAGCTGGGTGTAGATGCAGAGTATGTCTATCAAGCATTTACTGAAAAGAGTGATATTCTGAACGGATATATCGTGCCGGAATATGAAGTGCTGCATACTCAGAGCCGGGAATATATCGTAGACGACATTCTTGACGTGATGAAAGAAAGGGGTGTGAAAGTATGATTCTCTATCATGGTTCCTTTCTAGAGATTGCCAAGCCGGATTTGGTTCATTCCCGTCCTAATGTTGACTTCGGACGTGGCTTCTATGTCACGCCACTGCATGAGCAGGCTGAAAAGTGGTGCGGAAAGTTCAAACGTCGTGGAAAAGACGGTATTATTTCTCGATATGAGTATGATGAAAGCCGGAAAGTTGAACTGAAAATATTGAAATTCGATTCGTATTCCGAGGAATGGCTGGATTTCATTCTGAACTGCCGTAGCGGAAAAGATTCGACAAATTATGACCTTGTTGTGGGCGGTGTTGCCAATGATAAGGTATTCAATACGGTGGAACTGTTTTTTGACGGATTGATTGATAAGATGGAAGCCATCAACCGTCTGCGATATGAAAAGCCGAACCTGCAAATTTGTTTCCGAACAGAGAAGGCATTGTCTCTGCTGCATTTTGAAGGGAGTGAAATATTATGACAGCTAATCCGATTTTACTTCAGAAAAAATACAGCCGTGTCATTGAGTGCTTTGCTAAACAGCAGGGATTTTCACTGGATACGGCATTGGATTTCTTTTACCATTCCGAGACCTATCAGCTGATTCGTGACGGTGTATCGGATATGCACTGCATGAGCGATGCGTATCTGGCAGAGGAACTGGAACAGGAATATGCTGAGAAAAATGCGGGATACTAAGGAAGAACAAATTTGAGGATAAGCTGAATGAAGAAGTTCTGGAAAAAGCAAAGATAATCCACATTAGTTTTGTGACACTGACATAACATCCGCCCACCCATCTTGTAACAACAATATAACATCCTCTATACAGAAACATGCGGTTTTAAGCCATTATCATGGCAAAAAAGCCGCATATTTTTTCGCCATGCGTGCAAAAATCCGTCCGGTGGACGAATTTTTGTTGTAGCAATGACTTGACATCCTCGGGAGCGTTGTGTGTGAGGGATAGTCTGCCAATATAAATAGCCTTTTTGTGTATAATACTAGAAGATTAAATCTGCCTTTTTGTGAAAAAAATATATTGGATAAAACTGCCTTTTATGAGTTTAATAGAACTAAAGTAGGAAGGAGGGAATTTTTTGAAACGTAAAATATATGATCGTCTGTTAGAATGGAAAGAAAAGGATAATGGAAACTGTGCATTGTTATTGGATGGAGCATGGCGTGTGGGTAAAAGCTATATTGCAGAACAATTAGGAAGCATTCCGCATTAGATAAATTCAGAAATAAATTTAAGGGGAAAATTGGGTAGCCTTATATTTTGTACACAAAAGATATTCTCATAAAAGAAAATGTAATTCATTTACCGATTAATATGGCAATGTTTTTGTAATGGAGCAATCAGATGTGGTTTTGGAAAAGAAACGGATAAAATGACAAATTTAAGAATAAAGAAGCTGGTACTGTCGAGAACAAAATGACCGGAGGAAAGATCAGAGTATACAGTAGCTGTTCAGTTCCTCCGGAGTAAGGCTCAGGTCACCGGCGCCAATCTCAAGTACGTGCTGGCCAAGTATTAATTTTTCTCCCAGGGAAAAACAGGGTTCTGGCTGACCAGAATGAGGTGAAGGCAGGACGAAGCGTGAAGTGCCAGGGAGAAAAAAAGTTCAAGGGCCGCTTTCGCTACATCTAAAATCAATCAGTAGCGAAAGCGGTCGCACATTAACCATATTAAGAAGCGGAAACCACTTTCAGTTTAACATTCTCGAGAGGGTCAAAGAAGTCTGTCTTGGTGGTAAAAGTTTTTGATTTACCCCGGGGGATGGAAGAATTGATATTGATATATCCACTAACTTCTTCGTTTAAGGTACCAATGTAATATATTTTTACCTTTGTCAGATTTTTGGAGGAGTTATTTGTTATGGTATATTCGAGGCAGGCTTTGGAACCATCCCAGTAGGAGCGCTTCAGTTTGATTTTCACGTCGTTCAGGGAGAATTTCTTAATGATTTTAACTTTAATGGTTTTTTTCGTGCCATTGTTGAAAGTAACGACCACTTTGTCTGAGGTGGAGGTGCCGGAAAAGTTCTTGTTTGCGGTCAGCGTCAAGGATCTGGCATTGGAGGAAATCTTCGCAGACAGACGACCTTTGGAGCTGGTTGCTTTTCT
The DNA here is from genome assembly GCA_051880395.1 of Lachnospiraceae bacterium. Classification (GTDB taxonomy): domain Bacteria; phylum Bacillota; class Clostridia; order Lachnospirales; family Lachnospiraceae; genus JBJENW01. The sequence goes on from JBJENW010000104.1 coordinate 16,058, forward strand.
GATATAGATGCCGTTTGAACTTTTGTTTGCGGAAAGAGTACGGCTATTTCCTTTGTTCAGGGTTACAGAGGATGCAAGAACAATTTTGGGTTTGGAAACCTTGACACGTATAGAAAATTTCTTTTTTCCACAGGTAAAGGTGAGGACAGCAGAACCTGCTTTTTTTCCGCGGATAATGGGTTCATTACCGCTTTTTGCTACGCTTACGACACTGCTCTTGGAAGACTTCACCGTGTAGTTGGGAGTTCCGAAGAGTAGGACTACTCCTTTAGCCGCAAGATTCATCTTTGTGCCAAGAACACAGGAAATGCTGCTACGCTGCCGACTGATGGTGGATGGATTTACTGTTACTGTGAAAGAAGCGGATTTTCCATAAGCATTGGTCACCGTGATCGTGCACTTGCCGGCCTTTTTCAGCGTTATTTTTCCGGTGGAAGAAGAAACAGATGCTACAGAGGAATCGCTGGATGTCGCTTTTACAATTTTATAATTACCCTGTTGATTTGCAACTATCTCGGTGAGATAAAAGATATAATTGACATAGCCGGAAACACTCGTTTTATTCAGTTTCACACTGGGTGAGACACCGGATTCCAGGGAAATCGATACGTTTACCTGGAACTGAACGGAATATTGTACGTTGTCAATAGAGATAGTTTCACCGTATTTTTCAAAGAGCGTTTGGATGTCATATACGTCCGGAAGCGTGGCCTCAAAGTTAAAGCAATTCAGATCATATGCTTCGACAGAGGAGTAGGTCCGTGAGAAGGAACTGACCAGTTCATCATTGTTATATACAGGATTGAGATAGTCACGATCATAGAGGCAACAGATGTTCATTTTCCCATTGAGCAGATTCAACATCAGAGGTTCTGTGGCAAGATCCGTCGTTTCAGAGCCGGAACTAATCCATGCATGGTTATAGATAGGGGTAATGGAGACTGTAACTTTGTATTTGTTACTATCCTCTAACCAGTCATCGGTTAATCCCAGATCTGTATTAATCGTCACATCGTACGATTCTTCTCCATTCACGTTATAGGTTTGAGTGGTATAGGAAACTTCTTTCAGCGTTTCGCTGGCGCTGGCGTCCAGTCTGCAGATGCCGAAAAACATCAGAATGCAGAAAAACGTTAAAAATAATAATGGTTTATTTTTCATAGAAATCCTCCTTTCTTTTTCTGATATTATTGTAACAGAGGAAAAGAAGAGAAGCTATTAACCAAAGGTTAGGTTCATGGTTGTTTCATGAAAGATAATAGAATATGCCTCCCCCCCATTTTGTGACAATGACTTAACATCTTCGGGGTGTTGTGTGTGAGGGATAGTATACCAATATAGTTTTGAAATCTTACATAAATTTAACGCAAGTATTCCCTGGATTTGACACAAACGACTTATACTCTTCTATAAAAAAGGCACAATGCTTTTTGGGGAAAGGAACCTTACAGATGAAAAAAGAAGACAAAAAGTCAAAAAAAACAACTGAAATACCATATATGATGAATAGAGAACTGTCATGGCTCAAATTTAATGAAAGAGTATTAAATGAGGCAGGAAATCCAAGAGTACCGCTGGCGGAACGTTTGACATTTGCAGCTATTTATCAGTCGAATCTGGATGAATTTTACAGAGTGAGGGTCGGCACTCTCATGGATCAGATGGAGTCTTCGGAAGTGGTGCGGGAAAATAAGACCAACATGACCAGTGAAGAACAGGTGAAAGCAATCTTGAAAGCTACAAAAGAATTAGATCTGAAGAAAGCTGTGATATATGAACAGCTTATGGGAGAACTGGAACCAAAAGGGATACGTCTGATTAATTTTAATAAATTGTCAGCGGAAGAGGGAAAACTTCTGGAAACATATTTTGATCAGGAGATCGCACCATATTTATCAGCGAATATTGTAAGCAAACAGCAGCCTTTCCCATTTTTGAAAAATAAAGATATTTATGCGGCAGCGCTTTTGGAAACAAAAGGGGGAAAGACAAAAATTGCTATTATTCCATGTAGCAATAATGTTTTTAAACGTTTGATTGACATCCCGACCAGAAGAGGAACTTTTATGCTTTCAGAAGAGTTGATTCTTCATTTCCTTCCTAAAATGTTTAAAAATTATGAGGTAAAAGAGAAATCGCTGCTTCGTGTTACAAGAAATGCAGATATAGATACAGAG
>JBJENW010000105.1:0-3152 GCA_051880395.1 Lachnospiraceae bacterium
TAGCGTCTCCGAGCGCTTCTTTCGTCAGCTCAATTTGTTCCTGCAGCTTGGCATTGCGAGACAGATATTCGACCTTCGTGTAAATTCCGTCCTCAAACGCATCTTTCTGGCGCGCATCTTTCTCACGAAGTTTCGCAAGTTTATCCTCCAGATTTTTTATTTTTGACTTTCTCATAAATTCTGCAGAGTCGTCTTCATTTTTCACGAGCACTTTAAAGTTATTTATGGTGTCCTGCAACACTTCGGATACGCGGGAGACAATATCATCGTATTGTACAGATCGCGTATGGCAGTGCACTTGATCGGTGCAAACGAAGCATTTCAATGTATGATTCTTTTTACTTCGTTTCTCATCATAAATTTTCAAAGACATTGATCTGCCGCACTGACAGAACAGAAGTCCGGCAAACGGATTGGCCAATTCCTTATTTTTTCGTACACATGGATTCTTTCCACGTCTATTCAACGCCGCATGATATGTTACTTCATCTATGATAGGTTCATGTAACCCGTCTACGTAGATCCATTTATCAGGATCTTTTGTTTTTGGTCTGGTCTTAACGATATCTCCGTCCATCATCTTCTTCTCTGTTTTTCTCCAGTTCCACCTGATTTTACCGATGTACACCGGATTTTCGATGATGTCCTTCAAAGACGCGGGGGACCAGTGATCTGATTTTCTTGGCTTTATTCCGGCATCATCGAGGGCATGCGCAATGCTAGCGAATCCATATCCTTCATGCACATACAGGTGATATGCCATTTTTACGCCTTCTGCTTCTTCTGGTACGACTTCAAGTGTATAGCGAGCGTCTTTTCCGTTTCCAATTTTCACTTTTTTATATCCATACGGAGCCACGCTGCCTATGTAATTTCCTCTTTTTACGGATGCAACACGGCCACGGTTTAGTATTTTCTTAGTATACTCCAGATAATCATTCCCTCTGGTAAGCTCCATTTCGAAAAACTTTCGGTCATATTCTCCAGATAGGTCATACGTCTTATTCGGAGTCACGACTAAAGTATTTGTATAACGGAACGTATTTACGATCCGGCCACAGTCTTCCAGATCGCCACGACTCAGACGCTGCGGATCCACGACAAGAACGCCATCCACGGTTCCTGTTTCTAAGAGATGCATGATCTGCCGCATGATTGGACGGTCAGCGATGGTTTCACCAGATACCACTTCACGATAAATTCGTTCTTCTGGAATGAAAGATCCGTATTCACGCATGCAGTAGTCCTGCAGGATGCCTTCGTGCTTCGAAAGGACTTCCTCCACGGACTCATCTGGGTTGTCCGCGCGGGACTTGCGCAGGTATATAATCAAATTATCGATGTTCATATTGTGCCTCCCATATTCTGCATATCAATAAATTCTCGCATCATTTTGGTTACTTGGCCAGATTGAGATACGCCAGCCTTTTTACACGCTTCTGCAAAATCATCGCATAAATCACGTTTTAGTTTGTACGATTTTGAAATAATACCAACTTTATTTTGATATTTCCTTGTAGCGATTGTTTGAAAATTTGCCATTATATCACTTCCTTCTGACATCATTTTATAATATGGTGCACACTATGGCAAGTGATATCTTTTATCCAATTAAAAATTTATAATATTTGATATATGAGTTTATAAAAATTGGAAAATTCCGATAATTATAGTAATAAAGTACTTTATCATCACATTAGAAAGGGGAGAATGTGTATGTATAAAAGTGACAGAGAACGGAAGAAAGCTGCTCAATTATTCGCAGATAAATGGAAAGAGCGTGGCCAGGAACGAGGAGACTGTCATGTCTTCTGGATTGAGCTGCTTCAAAACGTATACGGAGTGGATGAACCGGATAAATTCATCATTTTTGAAGAAAAAGTAAAAATAGACAAGCGTACAAAATATATAGATGCTCGCATCCCTGAGACACACACTTTAATAGAGCAGAAGAGCAGAACAAAAGATTTATCAAAAAAACAAAAACAGTCGAATAACAAAGAGATGACCCCAGTAGAGCAGGCGAAGCAGTATGATAATAATCTTCCGTATTCGCAGAAATCGCGATATATCCTGACATGTAACTTTTCTGAATTCGACATTTATGATATGGAACAACCGAATAAAGAGCCTGAAATAGTACTGCTAAAAGACCTTGGGGAAGAATTTGCACGTCTCGATTTTTTGGTAGACTGCACATCTCAGAAAGAGAAGAAGCAGTTGGAAGTATCGAAGAAGGCAGCAGATCTTGTATCAGAATTATACGATGAACTTTTGCAGCAGTATAAAGATAAGGAAAGCGTACAGACGCAAACAAGCATCAACATGCTTTGCGTGCGCCTGGTATTTTGTCTGTATGCGGAGGATGCTGGGATATTTCCAAAGAAAAACCAGTTCCGGGAATATCTAAGATCGTTTCGAGTAGAGAATACAAAGATGGCATTGAAGGAACTGTTTCAAGTGCTGGATACAAAAGAAGAAGAACGAGAACCATATTTGAGCGAGTCACTTGCGGAGTTTCCGTATGTAAACGGAAAACTATTTTACAATGACGGAAAGATGTTGATTCCGAATCTGAATGAAAAAATTATTTCTATATTGACTGATACGGAGCCGCTTGATTTTCACTGGAAGGATATCAGTCCGGCTGTATTTGGTGCTGCATTTGAATCTACGTTGAATCCTGAAACCAGAAGAAAAGGTGGCATGCATTATACAACCGTAGAAAATATACATAAAGTGATAGATCCATTGTTTCTGGATGACTTAAAAGAAGAATTGAATCAGATCATAGAATTAAAAACAGCGAAAATAAGAATACGAAGGTTGGCAGAATTTCAAGACAAACTTGCAAGCCTTCGCTTTCTGGATCCTGCGTGCGGATCTGGAAATTTTTTGACAGAAACCTATATCTGTCTGCGGCGTCTGGAAAACGAGGCACTGAGAGTCATGATCGCAAGCAAGAAAGATCAGGTAGAAGGACAGATTATATTTGGAACAGGCGGAATCGAACCGATCAAAGTACAGATTCATCAGTTTTATGGAATCGAGATCAATGATTTTGCAGTGTCGGTGGCAAAGACGGCACTTTGGATTGCAGAAAGTCAGATGATGAAGGAAACAGAGAATATCGTGATGCAGGATTTGGATTT
>JBJENW010000106.1:0-3103 GCA_051880395.1 Lachnospiraceae bacterium
CATCTCCTGCAATTGACTTTTCCCGAACGCTCTATACTCTTCCGCCAGAATCGGTGTGTTTCCGTCAACTGAAAACCTATCATTCATTAGCATCCATCTGGACGCCGTAGTTCTTTTGATTCCGTAATTATCCTCTGCAAATTCCCAGATAGTTTTGTATCCATCCTCCAGATATAATTCATTGTCCCGGATATATTTCAGATAATAGCCGGCAGCGATGAAATTCATCTTGATATTCATCAGCTTTTCCTGAAGGACATCTTTTGCTTCCGTGTATGTAAGACTTTGATACCATTTATCCAACATATTCTCCATTGTTTCTCCTCCACATGTCATGCAAGGTCTGTACTCTTGGTGCAAACCACAAGAGCAGATCAATAATATCTTCCCTGCATCCATACTTTTCCTTTAACTCCTGTGACCGCACATTATATGCAGCCATATCATGATTGCTGAGATATGTTTTATAATTCTTCCAGCAATCGTTATACATATCCTTTATTCGTTCTTCCATCTCTACAATCCTCACGAGTAACCATGTGTAACCAATTTTTTTATTAAGTAACCGCCTTTTGGGTTACCATTCAAACCGCGCATTTACGGTATTTACAGCACTTTTCTGAACACCGTAACCGAGGTAACCAATGATTTTCCGTATAGAGTTCCTTGTGTCTGTGTCATACCTACATACACACACAAACATATGTATATATAGAAAACGTCCGGTTACCCGGTTACTTCGGTTACCGGTTACCATTATTTGAAGGGTAATTCTTCCTGATCGTACACTTCTTCCAGAACAAAACCGTCCTCATCCTCGAATTCGTTCAGCTTAAGAAACACGCAGCGTATCGGCTGTCCATTAATCTTTTTAAGCTTGTTAAGACGCCCACCAGATGTCTGTATCACAGCATTTTTATCTGCCCATGATAGAAATGCCTTGTCTGAAAATCCGCCCTGGTTGCACAATTCCTTAAATGCCTGGACATAGATGATTGCGTAACCATCCTCAATGATTCCCCATTTTTCTACTTTCGTATCTGCATCAAACCTCTGGTTATTCATACTGATCTTATCTAACAGATACCGGTAACACCGTTCATGTTCCGAAAGCTCATTGTGATCAACAAGAACCTCTTTCGCTTCTTCAATATCAATATATTCTCCATCACAAAATAGATAGTCTGCTATGATTTTATCTGCAGTAAGTACTACAGAAAGTGCAATACTTTGTTTCTGCATCTTGTCTTCACGATAGATCTCTTTCTGAAATTTCTGTTGTATATTTCGAATTTCATCAATACCCAGTTTTTTTACAATCTTCACGAACTGCTCACCAGCATGGCCATAATTCTTTCGAAAGACTTCCACCGCTTCCTGCGGATCAGAAAATACATGGTCACCACATTCCACTTCCAGAATTCTGTTGATAGCTCCGCCCTGGCTAACATAAGATGACAACGGACGCTCTCCATTTGTGATGATGACATTCTTCCAGTTGTTCTCTCTCCGGATTCCCAACTCTTTGTTTGACCGGCTCTTTCCTTTCCCAGAACACAGATCATAAACGACTCCTTCGAAGTTATCGCGGATACGCGCACTGGTCTTGGAAGAATCGTCCAACAATAATGGAAGATGATTCAAAAGATTGCACTTCGCCTCCAGAGCAACATCCGTTGTCTTAAAATCGCCAATATACTGACTGTCTGACGGATTCGCCCAGACAGATGCTGCCATCATAAGTGCTAAAGTTTTTCCGCCTTCTGTCTCGCCCCACAAATCCACAATGAATGGGAGCGCATCAACAAAACCAACCAATATACTTGCAAATGAAGCTGCCAGAAGAAATTTAATCTCCATTCTTCCTGTTTTCCGAAGCTTCCTCATGTATTCCGTCCATATCTGCTTATTTCCATGCGAACGGATGCTCTCAAAAACCTGTCTGAACTGCATATCACCATCAAAGACGATATCTGTATCGTATGGGATGAAACCATCTCCTATCCAACCAAGTTTTGAACTGGACATCTGCACTGGGATTGCATCATCATTTAGGTTCTCTACATCCGACAAGTATTTAACCAAAAGCTTTGCGTTTTCCGATGTAACCGCAACACCAAGCTTTGACAATGATACGATCTTGCTGGCAGACGATACCAAGTCTTTCGGCACAGTAATTTCTTTCCAACTATGATTCCTTTTATAGGCAATCTTTATCTGCTCTTCTCCGGTCTCGAGATTTTTCATTCTCTTGACCGGAAGAATCGGATGATAACATGCAAGCACTTCATTAGAGTAGTCTTTATTAAATGTATGTATCCCCTCATCACCGGCAATCCAAGCCCCGCACAGCATGTTGTCATACGGACCTGTGAAATTCGTCCACTGGTCCAGCATAGATTTACTGGAAGCTTTCTTTTTACGCCCTTCAGCCTCTACCTTCTTGTACGCTTTAACAAGATTGTCAAAGTTCTGCTTCACGCCAAGCTCTTTTGCCCTTTCCTGGCAGGATAAAAGCATCCGGGCTTTTAATATCTCATCCTCCTGCTCAAAGATTTCTACAAATACTTCTTCAGACAGGATGGAATTTTTGTCATATTCAATTAACGGTTTCAATCTCCTGTCCTCTTTTCATTTATTATTTCATGCAAATACAGCTGATACTGCAGCACATTGTAACAGTCACACCAGACATCTGATAACGGCTCTGAACGGTTCATATAATCGCGGTAAATAGAAATCAACATGTTATTCAGTTCTTTTCTTCTGCGAAGCTTTTCCTCTTCCTTATCTCGCATCTTCTTTTCCTGCTGTACCTTATACACTGCCAGTTTGGACGAAAAAGATGGTTTTTCATAAGTGCCGCCGAGCATGACGAACGCTTCCTTGAAGGAAAGATGATAGAACTCCTGAACAAATGTAAAGATATCTCCATTAGCACCGCAGGCAAAACAGTTGTAGTCATGTTTGTATACTTTCATAGAAGGCTCTCTATCGCCTTTATGAAACGGGCAATGAATGAACCCTGATCTGTTTGGCTGTGAAAGCCCACACTTTATCAGAATGTCTCTCATGGTATATGTCTGTTTAATCTCATCAACTG
>JBJENW010000107.1:0-17570 GCA_051880395.1 Lachnospiraceae bacterium
CTTTAGAAGAGATCAAAAAAGTGTAAGAAACATCTGTCAGATCGTACAAAAGTATGATATAATAAAGAAAACAAAAATTATCCTGTGAATACATAGCATCAGCTGGAGGTTAGGTAGTGAAGTTTTAGCTGTTGCCGTATTCGCAGGATTTTTTTATTTTGAAAAGGGGATGCACGGAAAAACGTCCGCATAGGAATCCCCCGTCTGAGATCTGTTTTTTCCGAATATTTAGCTTTCCTTACTGCACTGCATGCTGCGTACCAGTCTGCGGTACATTTCCTCTAATCCAGTGGTCGCTTTCCACCCGAGTTTTTCCAATTTACTGCTATCTAAACGAATCACCATCTCCGGATTATAGCCGAAAGAAGCCAGATCTTTTGGCATATCCACAGTTACCTGAATTCCTGACTCCGGAAACAGGCTGCACACCAGTTCTGCCATTTGGCGAATCGTGATCGCTGTATCCATATTTGTGACATTATATGCCTCTCCATCCTCACCACGTACCAGAATGGTTAGGATCGCTTCGATCGCATCCTTCGTATAACAATAGGTCCGCAGCGTATTTCCGGCTGTATGAAGTACAATATCTTTTTTCTCCATCGCACAGCGGGCAAACTCTGCAAAAACACGACCGTCATCGTAAGCAACGCCTGTACCGAATGTCTGGGAAAGCCGCGCCACGCGAACAGGAACCCCGTATTCTGCCTCATATGCTTTACACAGACACTCTACCATACGTTTTCCCTCCGAATAGCTGCTGCGTGCCTGAAGCGGATCAATATAGCCATAATCACTTTCTGTAATAAACTCTTTCGAACCGTCCGGTGTTCCGTATACTTCCAGAGAAGATAAATAGACCATCGCTTTGACCTGTTTCTCTTTTGCAAAAGTTAAAATATGGTTCGTTCCATCTAATGCGGTATGAACCGTCTCCACCGGATTAGATACAAAATATTTCGAACTCGTTGCGCTCGCACCGTGAATAATGTAATCCACAGGCTCTTCTACCACGATCGGCTGATTGACATCCCCAACGCACAGTGTCATGTTCTCTCGCTCTAAAAGCGGACCAAAAACGCGTTTTGCTTTTTCCTCACTTCGAACAAATGCCACTACACGAATGTTCGTCTGTTTGATCCGGTTGCAACAAGCCAACGCACGGACAATCTGTGAACCGATCAATCCAGTTGCACCTGTTACAAAAACTGTTTTCCCATCCAATTCTGCAAGCGGTGTCGGACCATTTACGATCGCCTCTAAATCTTCCTGCATGACTGCATCGTTTTGTACTTCCATGGCTGCCTCCTATTTCTGCTCCTGATTTGCCTTTTCAGCGCGCATACGCGCCATATTCATACGCGATTCGATCCGGTTTGTTAAGCCTAGACCAAATGCCTGCTCATTTTCTTTATACTGTAAAAGCGCACGGAACATATACACATCTTCTGGTGTGGTAACCTTGATATTTCCACGGTTTCCCGGCACCATATGTGCTTCCATTCCAAGACTCTTGATGATCGTACAAGCATCGACCATGTTTTCATAACCATTCGGAGATTTCCGTATCTTGTCGTGTGCTTCGATAATATCCTTCAGGTAAAAACTCTGCGGTGCCTGTGCCGTAAATGTTTCTTTTCTAAACGGAACCGTATCCACGTTTTCTCCGTCTTTACTTAGCATTACCGTCTCATAGCAAGAAGTACAGGTGATCGCATTTCCTTTTTCCTTCACCGTCATGATATTATCACTGATCACTTCATACGAAACAAACGGGCGAACACCGTCATGCAGTAAAACAACATCATCTCCGCTGTTTTCTTTTTCAGCCGCTTTTAACGCGATATAAATCGAATCCTGCGCTGTTTCACCGCCTGCCATCACACCAGCTACTTTTTTCAGACGATATTCTTCTACCAGATCTTCCATATACGGAATATACTCTTTTAAAACGGAAATATAAATTTTATCGATCATATCATGATTCTGGAATAACTGCAATGTATGGATGATAACCGGTTTTCCGTTGATTTCCAAAAACTGCTTCGGGATACCGGCTCCCATTCTGACACCGCTTCCTCCGGCAAAAATAATTGCTATATTCATGTTTCTCCTCCATTTCTGTACTATGTTCTCTCGGAATCTCCCTTGCGCTCGCTTTTGTGGCTGATTCCCCGCCAGATGCACACAAATTTAATCAACGTACGCTCCACGTACGCCTCATAAATTTGTGCACATCTGACAAAAAATCATCTCACAAAATCGGGCACAAAGAGACTCCGAGAGAACATTACTTATTGTTTTTTATATTTCTTCCGAATCTTCTTCGTCCTCTTCCTCGTTTGGATTCACTTCTCCGATCGCTTCCGGCGAAAAATTAAGTTGATTCATATATTCATTGCGCCGATCATTCTCCTCGATTGCCTCTCGAAACTCTTGTGGAAGATTTCCCAAAATGATCCAATCAATCACACGGTCTGACGCATGGCTGTCAATATAATCAAAATGTTTTTCTACATATTCATTGACTTTTTCATATTCAAAATCCTTCTTTTTGATCGCCTCTAATAATTCCGCGAATGTATACACTACTTTTCCAGGCGCAGATTCTTCATACGGACGATGGAAGCCTCTTGAGAAAGAATACTGAATTTTATCAAATGCAAAAAACAGCATCGGATTATGCATCAAAGAATATTCGAAAATATTTGACGAATAATCCGTGATCAAAAGATCTGTGATATAAAACAGATCGTTGATATTCGGGTACGTTCCAACATCAATAAAGCGGTCTTTATATTTTTCCTCAATCGGAACAGATGCGCTTACCCACGGATGCATTTTAAATAAAACAACATATTCTTCTGCACACACATCATACAGACCTTGAAAATCAATCAACTCATACGGATAATGTGCCTCTTTCTTATTTTTCCCTCGATATGTCGGTGCAAACAAAATAACTTTCTTGCCTTTACACATCGGATATTTTTCATATAATTCTTCCGTCTTCTTTGCACGATAATCCGGGTCTAAATACTCATCCATACGCGGCATACCGGTCGGTAAGACCTGTTCATCATTGATTCCCCATACCTCGGAGAAAAAGTGCGCGATCTGCTTCGAACCTGCAATTCCGTACTTATACTGCCTATGGGCAGAGACAGGACTTGGACATCCCATATGTCCCCAACGGCTGTAACCGGAAGATTTAAATCCGGCACCCGCATGCCAGAGCTGAATCACCTCTGTTTCCGGTCGAAGTTTCAACCAGTCTAATACCGGTGCATGATCATCTACTACAACCATATCACTCTGCGCCAGTTTCTTGATCAATTCCATCCAGCTCTTATATCCCTGCGGTTCTGCGGCTGCCGCACGTGCCGAATACATGATCTCAAAGTCTTTTTCCATGCCACGCTCTTTCATACGATTTGCCACCGCTGCAAGATTCGAAGCAATTACTTTATTCTGCTCCGACATAAACAAAATCCGTTTTTTTGTATGCTTCTTCTGCGCATCTGCATGTACATAACTTTTATAAAGGCTGCGCAAAAAGTCCCTCCGGTTTGTCACTTTTTTATAGGTTTCTTTCACCGGATGCAGTTTTTTATTTGACGGAAATCCCATTCCGTTTTTTGCCGCCGACAACACGCGGAAACGAAACGGCAGTGTATCCTCTCCCTCTTCCACATAAAACGTTACTGTATATACTTTATTTTGTCCACTGTATAAGAAATTTCGAGAATAACTCTGAATATTTTGTATCACATTTAAACTCGTTTCGCATTCCGCCAGCTTCTTTTCTCCCTGGCAAACTACAATTCGATACGTACTCGTCGGAACGCAGCGATTTTCGCCGTTATTTGTCACATTACATTTCAAACGGTACACATCATTCGGCAATTTCTCATAACGAAACCAAATGTGTGCCAAATGACCGTTCGTAACCGCGAAAAATTCTAACGGCTGTTCTTTATCGATTTCTTTCAGATACTCAACCTTCACATCGATATACATGAAAATACGTTCCCAACGGATGTCTTCTACTGTTGCTCTAATTCTTTTTTCATTTACTAAACTTTCCATCTTCTCCACCCACGCACAATTTATTGCTCTATCATCTGCTTATAAATTTCAGAAACTTCATCAATTCCGCCAAACGCCACCATTTTTCCCTGATCCAGAATCATTGCCTTGTCACAGATTCTTTGAACCTGCGCCAGCGAATGAGATACAAACAAAACAGTTGCTCCCTCGGACATCATTTCCATGATTTTCTTCTCACTCTTTTTTCGAAACTTTGCATCTCCGACCGAAAGAACTTCATCCAAGATCAAAATATCCGGTTTCGTCGCCGTCGCAATTGAAAATCCAAGTTTCGACCGCATTCCGGAAGAGTAATTCTTCAACGGAACATCAATAAATTTTTGAAGACCGGAAAACTTAATGATCTCTTCGCACTTTTCATCCAAAAACTTTTTGCTGTATCCAAGAACGGCACCATACAGATAAATATTTTCCCGACCTGTATACTGCTTATCGAATCCGGCTCCAAGTTCCAAAAGCGGAACCACTTTTCCGTTTCGCTTTACACTTCCGATCGTCGGTTTAAACACGCCTGCGATCACTTTCAAAAGTGTACTCTTTCCAGCTCCGTTTAATCCCAGAATCCCGAGCCGCTCGCCCTTTTTTAAAGTAAAATTGACATCATCCAACGCCCAGAATTCATCGTAGGAAACTTCCCGCTTCAACGACTTAATCAGATAGTCCTTCAGATTATCAATCTTTTCGCTGCTCAAATTAAATTTCATACTTACATGATCTACAATTAATGAATTTTCACTCATATAATTCCTCCGTTTTTGCTATATCTGCAAAATAAACTCATCCTGCTTCTTATAGAAAAGCAGATTTCCAATCCCTAACACAATCACGCTGAATCCGATCGAATAAATCAGCAGATCCAGGCGCATCGCATTTCCAAACATAGCATCTCGAAACATCTGAATCAATCCATAAATCGGATTGATCTGCAAAATCCATTCGATGCCCCTCTTTATAAATTTCTCCGGTGTATAGAAAATCGCACTTGTATACATGATCACCATCAAAATAACATCCCACAAATATACCATATCACGGAAAAATACAGATATCGTTGCTAAAATCAGTCCCACACCATAAGTCATGCAGCACAATAAGGTCAATGGGATGACCGCCTGGAATATATGCCATGTCGGTGCCACCCCGCAATAAATCTGCATCGGAATCATGACAAGCAATGAGATCAAAAAGATCACATAATTATATAAAACGGATGATAACGGATACATATATTTGGGTACATACACTTTTTTGATCATTCCCGCATTCGAACGAATCGACTTCATCGCTGTCTTTGTCGAAGAAGAAAAGAATGAATATAACAATCGACCACACAAAATATACATCGGAGCATTTGGAATTTTTTTCGGCAAGATTGTTCCAAACACAACCGTTAACACGATCGTCATCATAAGTGGCTCTAACAACGACCAGAAAATACCGAGATAGGATCTACGGTATTTCAGTTTGATTCCTTTCTTTACCAGTTCCCAGAGTAGAAATCTTCTATTCCAAAAATTCATAACATATTTTTTCATAATCACTAATCCTTTACTAAACTATCGATCAGACCAGCCACGCGCTCTGCTGCATGTCCATCCTCACAAGAGCCTTTTCCCTTTAAAAATGCATCCACCTTTTTTTGATACACGGTCTCATCAAAAGACAGGATCTGTTCTTCTAATTTCTCATTCGTGGACGCGATCGGAAATGGTGTCTCTGTGAGCGGATAATACAACCCACGGCTCGCATCATAGGAATCCGCCTGTGTCGCATACAGAAATCCCGGCTTCTTTGTTAAAAGAAAATCAAAAATGCAGCTGGAATAATCTGTGATCACCACATCTGCTGCTAAAAGCAGTTCCTGTATATCCGGATACTCTGTCACATCACAAATGAAATCCGCCTGTGGAATCACCTGCTTCGCGAACGTTTTCATGCGCGGATGCATACGAATCCACATCTTCCATCTACCGCCAAAGCGTTTTTCCAGCGCTTTGGCTGCTTTCTCATAATCCAATGTAAATCCCTCGATCTGCTCATTATCACGAAATGTCGGCACATATAACACACTATATTCTTCTGCTTCAAGACCTAATTTTTTTCGGACTTGTCGCCGTTTTTCTTCTGGCAGCTGCACAAGAATGTCATTTCGCGGATGACCATATTCTAAAATCTGGTTCACCTGCCAAAACGCATGACGATAGACATCGGATTCAAACGCACTGTTAGAAATCCAGTAATCGGTATATGCGGCATTTTTTTTCGCATAGTACACCCAGTTCGGATCCACCGTTAAAAGCGAGCAGTCGTTTTCAATTTTCTTAATTCCAAAAGAACCATGCCACATCTGAATATAAATCTGTTCCGGCTTTTTTTCCAGTCCCAGATTCAGATACTGCACAACATGATAATTCGCCAGCCAGATTTTGGCTGTCGCATATTCATAAAAAGCCTCCTGTGACTTATAGGTCACCAGTCGCACACCTTCCGGAAATTCATGCCTTTGCTGCTCAATATTTTGTACAACCCACACAATATCCAGATCTTTGTGCTCCTGTAACAATTGCGCGATCACATATTTGCAATTACAACCGTAGCCGCTGCCCATATAATTGTCTACCACAATTTTCTTCGGATTCACCGGCAGCATCCCCCATTTTTTGAGGTAAACCTGATGCATATTGCGTGTAAACTGTAGTCTGGTGTGTTTCAAACGATAGCATTTGACATCGTTCTCCACTCGATAATCGACAAATTTTTTTATCACCTTTTTTACTTTATATAGAAACATCCTTCTGCTCCTTTAGTCCTCCTGAGAATATGACTGATATTTCGGATGTCGCGGTATGCGTTCTTCCTTCGGCGGCAGAGTCATATAATCTCCATATAACCGCTTCAAATAAGGATCGATATCACCCGGAATCCAAAATTCATGCTGTTCAAATTCTGCGCGCTGCAGCGGCATTAAATATGCCCGCGGCATCACTTCTGTCTCGTACCCTGCCACGCCAAACAAACTACAGATCTCGCGGCTGCTGCTCTCGGGCCAGGATGTGATAACCCGTTTGCTCACTTTCTGATAAATACGAAACAGCCAGTTTGGTGTGATCTTTAAAATTGCTGCTGTCATATCATGTGCAAATTTTCCTTTATTTTTTGCCGGGAGACGGTAAATCGATAAATAATATACTTTTGCAAAAAATTTCTGAATTTTTCGCAAAAAACGATTTTCCGGTACCCCGTCAATCGGATGAATGTCCACTTTTGCTGCCATCTCAAATCCCTTATCACAATGTTCGCTGTCATATAGATAAGCGATCGGTGCATCCGGCAGCAAGTGATGCTCCACTGGAGAATACAAAAATTTTCCGATACGGTTTTGCTGCTCTTCCATCAGCTCCTGCAGCTTTTCAAAATCCGGCCGCATCATTGCAACGTCCACGTCATCATCCCACGGAATAAACCCATGGTGTCTCTGCGCACCCAAAGCACTTCCGCCTACCAGAAAAAAACATATTTGATTTTCGTCACAGAAATTCTGCAGTTCTATCAGCATTTCCAGCAATGTATGCTGGAGATTTTTAATCCCGTTATCCATTTTTCCTCCATTTATCTCATTTAGACCAAATCGCGTCTATTATATCATAGCTGAATTTAATCGTCAATTTTTCTTCCCAAATGCTTTTCAAAACAGAAAAACTGCTGTAGCCCATGTCAAACAGGGTTCTAGCAGTTTCTCCTTCTTTATTCTTTTCCTTTTAAATTTTCTTTGATCTGTGTGGTAGAGATCTCAGGTGTCCGCGGCAGATACACCACGTCGCAATACTCTTTTAAGAAATCAAACTTTCCTTCCCAGTCATTTCCCATTACAAACGTATCGACTTTAAATTCCTTTACATCCGAAATCTTCTGATCCCAGTTATTTTCCGGAATGACCAGATCGACATACCGGATGGCCTCTAACAGCTGTTTTCTTTTTTCCCAGCTAAAATAACATTTCTTTTGCTTCTGCTCCCAGTTAAATTCATCTGTCGACAACGCTACGATCAGATAGTCTCCCAGTTCTTTTGCTCTGCGCAAAAGATTGACGTGACCATAATGCAGCAAGTCAAATGTCCCATATGTGATTACTTTTTTCATTATTTTGCCCTATCCTTATCTCTTTTCATTCATCTTTTCTATTAGAAAATCTACAATTCGCTTTGCAGATTGTCCGTCATTGATGCAGCCGATCTGATCCAAAAACTGTTTTGTCTTTTCCTGATATTTCTGCAGATCAAATGTCCGAATCTCCTCTAATAAATCTTCTGTGGTTTTTGCATATGGAAACGGAAGTTCTTCCATTTTATAATATAATCCTCTGGATTTTAAATATTTATCCAGGTCCGGCACATACATAAAGGCCGGTCTGCCTGTAAACATGAAATCTGTGATAACAGAAGAATAATCGGAGATCAAAAGATCCGATGCCACTTCCAACTCCTGCATATCCATATATTTGCTGGCGTTGATAAATCTCGGTGATTTCGGCACAATCTGCTTTGCCTTCGATTCCAGACGCGGATGCAGACGGATCAACATCACCCACGGTTCTCCGCTTTCTTTTTCCAATGTGTCCAGAACTTTTTCAAAGTCCAGATCATACCATTTTAAATCCATATCCGAACGGAATGTCGGTGCGTAAATGGCAATTCTTGTTCCTTCCGGAATGTTATATTTTTCACGAACTTTTTTTACCATTTCATCGGAGCCCTGAAAAAATACATCGGTTCTTGCATCGCCAAGTTTCAAGATCTCCCCTTTTCCATAGAAGAATTCTTCTAAAACATGATTTTCCGCATCACAGCTGCTTGTAATGTAATCGACAAACTCCGCATCTTTGCGATACATCTTTTCCTTGGTACTCAATTCTTTTTTCTCATTATACGTATGCTTGTCTTTTCCTTCATTTTTCAGCGTAATTCCACCATGAAACGTATTCAGATAAATCGTTCCTTTTCGCTTATACAAGCCGTTTTCAATCTGTTTATTGAAATGAATATTATTGATCCATACTTTTGCAGTAAGCAATTCCAAGATCGCAGTTGAAGAAACCGTCCGCACCCCTTCCGGTATTCCTTCTTTTTTCGGATCTCTGGTTTTTCCAAGAATCCAGACCAGATCGTATTTTTCATCTCTTCTTAAAAATTCATCACATATCGCTCTCGGATTGCAGCCGTATCCTTTTCCACCAAACTGTGAAAATACGATCTTATTTTTTTTCACTGGTACAAAATGTTCGATGAACCAGCATTTAAACCGTGTCTTTTTATCTAGGTTTTCCCACTTTTTTCCCAAACTCATGCCTCTATTCCTTTTCTTTTTATTTATAAACAAATATAGTTTATCATATAACATAAGATTTCTATTGTCAATAAAATTAAAACGTGAAAAGTGGTCCGTACACGAGCAAATGCTCCTCTTTCATATCATGATACAGTTTCCAGTCCTCCACCGGATATACGCGCACAACCTCTGTGAAATCTTTTGCATTTGAACTATAATCGAGCACACAGTTTTCCAATACGTCCAGTTTTTCCGGCGCAAAGATTTGTGTTTTTTCATTTTCAAATACCGCTGTATATAAAATATCCGCTTCCACCAGGTCCTGAAAGATATGGCTGCCATAGGAAAGCTCCGGCTGATAGCCCGCCCGATGCTCCGCAATCTCACAGATGGCAGAAAACTCGCTGATATCGGCAAATGTGGTCGGAACCCCAAGTTCCGCCGAGGAAGTGCAGATCCGTCCCGGAACGAGAAGCAGCAGATGTTTTCCTTTTCCGCGAAACGCCCAGTTGATCTCCCGGAGCACCTGCGCCACATGAAATTTTTCCTGATAAGGCAGATGATAATAGGCAATCGGATCCACATACACCACCACATCCAGCTGCATCGCGCACGAAAGCCCCATCGACGCATGCCGGCATTCCAGAAAGATTTCTTCTTTTTTGACCTCCTGCGGCATCGTGATCATATCCTTATCTTTTGCAATCTGCAATGGACGACATTGTAGCAGATTTAAAATATATTCCCCTTCTTCAGAGATGTTGATGGTATACTCGATATCGACCGGATACTGATACACCTCCTGAATCAGTGCCAGAATATCGCGCATCATTTCCATAAAATTTTGATTTTCCACCAAACCTTTACAAGAAACGAAGCGGATGTCACGCCGTTGTCCCCGTTCCCGGTACATCTGTTCTGCGTCCGTGTCATGCTCGTACAAAAGCTTTTGCAAAAATGTTGGGATCCGATTCAAAAATGCATCGCTGTCCCAGTGTTCCACCTGTTTTTTCTTAAGATGGATGACATCTACTTTCCGCTGGGAATATTGATGCTTCTCCGCGGACGATGTCATCGCCGTAGCCTCGGGACGATCCAGACTTACCAGCCGCGGATATGAGCCAAGTGTCCGGTCCACCGCACCGGTGCCAAGTCCCATCACCAATCGCAGCATTCCTTTCGACGGATCGATATTTTCCTGAAACCGATACGGACTATAGGAGTATCCGACTCCCGCCGCACAAGGCATGAAAAAATCATCGTAATGCGAACCCGATACCCGCTGCACCAAAAGCGCCATCTGCTCATCCCGCTTCTCCATGCCGCGACGAAGACGATAATCCAGCGCAGACAGGCTCATCGTGCTCGCGTAAACCGTTCGAATCGCATCCTCAAATGCTGCCAGCCGCTCCTCCATCGTCCCGGTATTGGCGCAAAACACCGATTCATATTTTCCTGCAAACGCATTTCCGAATCCATCCTCTAAGATACTGCTGGAGCGCACAATAAACGGATCGGAACCATAATAATCCAAAAGTCTTCGAAACTGCTCCTGCAGCGTTCCGGAAAATCTTCCATGACGCAGGCAGTCCGCAAACGGCTTTGCCAGCGAAAAATACTCCTCCTCTGTGCGCTGGCGAATCCGCATATCCCAAAATCCATTTTCCACAATATACGAATAAAACACATCCGATCCGATGTAAAACGAATCGTGCGGCTCCATCTTGTCATATAAATCCGGTCGTTTCGCTTCCACCAACTTTCGTGCCAAAAGCATTCCGCAGGCTTTTCCGCCGATCATACCGGTGCCCACCATCCGACTTTTGATCTGAAAGTAATCCTCCGGTGAAAAATACTGCTTGATCATCACACGCATCCGCTCATCCCGTGTCATCATAATGTTGCACATACGACTACATTCTTCTGTCACATCCTCGCCCCGCCTGTACTTACGCATTGCATCAAGAAAAAAACGATCCCAGTTGTCTGTATTTTCCTCTTCCTCTAACCGCTGCTGCCGGTTCATCAACTGATAAAAATGACTGACTTCCACGCCGCCGGTCAAAGGGCGAAACTCCTCTTTTTCCGGTTGATACAAATGGGCAAGAAACATCGTCTCCGAATATCGGTTCCAGACCTTCAGCGGACGGACAAACACATGTTTTTCATCCGAGTAGACATCTAAAAAAAGCTGCGTGGTATCCCGTATTCTTGCGATTGCCTTACAGGAATGTCGACCGCGAAGCAACGGAAAAAATGCAACCGTATCAAGTTGAAATAAAAACGGACATGTCACACGAAAAAAATTTCCCATCATCAGATCCGCCGCCCATGCTGTCTGCAGCTCAGACAGGCAGTCAAATACGTAGAATGCATCTTTTCCTTTTTGCGCAATAATATTGTGAATTTCCACCGCAAAATTTTCAAATCGATGCGACAATTCCACGGAAATGATCTCTACCCCTTCCTGCGCTTTTACCAGCGGTTCATGTGATGCAAATCGTATGTAAAACAATTTTCGTTTGTCTTTCACTGCCTGTTTTACAAACGGTTCTACAAACAGTGAAAATTCTTTCAGATCTTCCACCTGCCAGACGACATTGTCTCCCAGGCGAATGCCGTCTAACGCCTCATCCATCTGTGGTATACCGGATGCAATTTTTTCAAATGCTGTCATCGTTCCCCCTCCTTTTTGTCTTGAAACCTCGTTGTGGCTGTTTTACAATGTACTGCTTGTTCCTGTCTCTGTTTTTTTCTCTTTTCGCAGCACAAATCCCAAACTGGCTCCCACAAAACCGCCTATGATATGCGTCAGATTTGCCACATTGTCCTGCACAAAAATCCCCTGATAAATTTGCTCACCAATATATAAAATCGCTACCAGGATCAATGTCAGCGGGATTGTCCCATCATTTCTTCCCGTAAATGGAGACAAAAGAATCAGTGCAAACACCACACCGCTCGCCCCTAAAAGTGCTGTATGTGGAAAAAAGATATAATTGACAAGCCCTGTCACCAATGCTGTCGACAAAATCACAAGCAATATATTTTTTGACCCATATTTTTCTTCCAATAAAGGTCCGACAACCAGCAAAAGCATCATGTTTCCAATGAGATGTTCCAGATTCGCATGGCCAATGACATGCCCAAAAAAACGGATATAAGTGAATGGATCTGTCAAAGGAGACCGATAAACACTACACAATTTTTGATTTACAAACCCTCTCGTGATCCAGTTGAGAAACAGCGCTGCAAAACATAATGCTGTAAATCCCAGAATCACAGGTGAATTAATTGATATTTTTTTCTTTTTCATCTTTTTTCCTCTTTTCTTTTCTGTTATACTTTTTTAAGACAGTTTTTTAAAAATCTACGGAGGTGCATATTATGTCAAACATTCCTTCTGCAGGGGTTGAATTCTTGATCGCCGCGATTTTTTTGATTCCACTTTTACTGATCATGCAGCTACTGATCTTTCACGATATCAAAAAAATGGTCATCTATATGATTTTTTCCCTGTATCTGGCCCTTTTATATCGGACTGCAGGACTGCCCTGCATTACCATTTTACACTTTGATTTTACTTTTCATACAATCTCTTTCGCAGATATGCTGGCAAATTTCAATGGCAGTCTGATTTATATGGCACTGTTTCTGCCCCTTGGACTTCTGCTTCCGATTGCATGTGACCGGTTTTTACATATAATCCCTACGGTTTTATTCGGTTTTATCACAGCTGTATTGATCGAAGTTTTACAGATTTTCACTTACCGTACAACCGATCTGAACAATATCCTGACCGCTGTCATCGGAACGATCGCCGGCTTTTTCCTTTCGAAACTTCTTCTTGCTGCCATACCATCGCTTGCTGTCGATGAGCCGAATGCCCGCGATCTTTCTCTCACCTGTATCCTCGTCTGCATTGTCATGTTTTTTATGCAGCCGCTTCTTTCGATGATTTTCTGGAATACGCTACTATAAAAAATTCCCTTTCAAGACGTTCAAACATCCTGAAAGGGAATCATCTATTTTACCTGAAAAATAGAAATCTGCTCTTCCAATTTTTCCGCCACATCTTTCACTGCATTTACCGTATCCATTAATTGTGACACTTTCTCTGTAACCACATCCGTCGACGCCGCTGTCTCCTCGGTTGTCGCTGCATTCGTCTGCGCGATCTCTGCCACACTCTGCACTGCCTGAACAGTCTGTTTACGCGTTTTGTCAATTAATTCGGTCTGGTTTTGGATATCGACAATTCCGTCAATCGAGTATTTGATATTCTGCTCTACCGTTTCAAAAATTTCATTTGTCTCCGAAATCTTGTCTTTCTGATCTTCGATAATTTTCTGCACCGATTTCATTGTCTCCACAGATGAATTCGAATCCTCCTGTAATTGCTGCAAAATTTGTTGAATATCTTCTGCTGCCCGATTACTCTGCTCTGCAAGCTGCTGAATTTCAGATGCGACAACCGAAAATCCTTTTCCTTGTTCTCCTGCTCTTGCTGCTTCAATACTTGCATTCAACGAAAGAAGTGAGGTTTGAGACGCGATTTCTGTAATAACCTGTGTCATACTTCCCACTTTTTCTACCGAAATATGTGTCTGATTTGTCTGCGCTGCAACCTGCTCGGTCGCCTCCATCACTTTTGCCATATTTTCATTTAATTCGGACAAAATCGTTTTTGCCTGCTTCGATGCCGCTGCTGTCGAATCTGTGGAATTTGCCAGCGTTTCTACATTGCGCTTTGTATCTTTGATCATATTTCCCATAGATACAACATTTTCGCCCGTTTCATGCGCATTTTCTGCCTGTTCGCAGGAACCTTCGGCAATATTTCGAACCGTTTTATCAATCTGCTCCACAGAAGCGAGCGCCTCTTTTGCTGCTCTCGAAGAATCCTCCGATGTTTTTCCCAAAACATTACTCTGCTCTTTCACACCACCTATGATCGCAAGCAGACGCCGGTCTAATTCATTGATACTTCTGCACATATCACCAACTGCATCTTTTCTTGCAAGAATACGTGCATCCATCGTAAATTCTAATTTTCCTTCTCCCATATTTGTCACATATTCAATTCCCTTTGAAATTGCGTCTACGATTCTTTTGGCGATGAGATATACCACCACAACGGTCAGAATGATCATTATGAACTCGCCAATTCCCATAGAAAGCTTTGCCTTATGCACAATCTCATGCAATTCATCATATTCTTTTCCAAGGAAAACCATTCCCACGATTTCATTCGTGCTCGGCTGATACAGCGGCAGATAATAACTCACATAACGTTTTCCAAGAATATCGGTATTTGTACTTTTGTAGCTCTCTCCTTTTTTCAACACATGTTCTGTGATTTCCGCTGAAGCTGTCGTCCCTATCTTTCTTTTTCCATCCTCATCTTCAATCGTTGTGAGATAGCGCGTATCCCCATAAAAAACAGTCACATCATAACCGGACTGTTTTTTTATCGAATCCACCAGCTCATTTTGTTCAGAAAGATTCAATTCCTCTCCTTTGTATAATTGGTCGTCTTTTACCTGATAATCTCCGTCACTCTCTGCGCCAATAAGTTCCGTGATCAACATTCCGGATGCCTGCATACCATTGTACGCCTGCTGCGTTACACCGGAATCCAGCTGATTGGATGCAAACAAATACTGAATAAACCCAAAAATCACAAGTGGTATCACCGCTAATAGAACGATCTTTGTCCTTAATTTCATTTAATCTCCTCCTTTTATCTCTTTATGTATTTTCGTAGTCTCTTACCTTCTGTTTATCAACTTACAATCTGAAATTGATTTGTAATATTCCCCAAATTTTCAACTACTTTTTTCAATTTCTCTAATGCATTTCCCATGACTTCTATTTCTTCATTCTGTTGTTCTACTTTTCCGTAAATTTGCTGACTGGAAGAGGAAATTTTCTGCGTTTCGCTTGAAATATCCGAAAATTTATGGACAATATTATTTTTTTGCATATTTAATCCGTTTACTGCTTTTTCAAGCCCATATATTTCTTCCCCTACGCCTGTAATATCTGTATTGATTCCCCTAAAAATATCTTGTGTCTGCCCCATGGCCTGAATACATTCATTTGTTTGCCCCTGAATCGTATCCATCTGTTGACTGATTGCCGTAATTTTTGTCTGTACTTCCGTTATGATTTTTGCAATTCCATCGGTTGCTGTTGCCGTCTCATCAGATAACTCCCTTATTTCCTCTGCAACAACGGAAAATCCCTGTCCAGCTGCTCCGGCACGTGCTGCCTCAATACTTGCATTTAAAGAAAGCAACGATGTCTGCTCTGCAATTGAGCCGATCGTCTGACTGATCCCGGCAATTGATCCTGATTTTTCCGAAAGTTCATTCACTGTCTGACATGCTTTTGCCTGCAATGCCTGCGTCTGCTGAATCTGTTCTGAAAGTTTACGAATAGAATCGACACCTTCCATGCTCTGTGCAACTGTCTTTTCTGCAATTTGATTAATCTTTTCTGTATTACCGGCCACAGAGTTTAATTCATCAGAAAAATCGTTTAAGTTCTCTATCGCCATCTGCGACTGTCCAGCTTCATCCTCAATTGCCGCAACGATCTGACTTAACGTCTCCTTGATCGATCCCATATTCTCTGCAGAATTTTCAACAGACCCCTCCACATTTTCAAATTGTTCTACAAGCGTTGCCATCACACCACAAAGCTGTTCCACAATTTCCAACAGACAATTTCTCAAACCACAGATCGCCAACTTCATGTTTCCAAGCTCATCTTTTCGAACTGGTTTTGTTTTTCTTTCATTTTTTTCTTTTTCAAGCCGCAATTCCTTCAACTCTGTTATTTCATCCTTCATATGCATGATTGGCGCCGTAATACTCAACCCATAAAGCGCTACGATTATTGCGGCGATCACTGCGCATACAATCATAATACATAAAAAAGCCTTCATTAATTGATTCCGATCTTGATTATAAACAGAAACCGGAATTGCCATGACTACTTTCCATCCACTTGCTTTCACGTCTGCTGTCTTTATATACTTTTCTACACCATCATAGTCACGAATCGCTTTTTTACTTTCCATTCCCTTCACATAATTTCCATCTACCAATTCCGAAATGGTATACTGCTGATCTGCATTTATCATAAATTTCTCATTTGGATGCATTAAGACAAGTCCATCTTGATTGATCAGAAACGCATAACTTCCGTCTTTTGTATCAACAACCTGATTTACCATATCCAAAAGAACGGCGAGATTCAAGTCCATGCTCACAACACCCTGTTTCCCATCTTTTCGTACAAACGCTTTCGACACACCGAGCACCATATCTCCGGTAATCGCATCTACATATGGTTCCCCATATACTTTTTCTCCCGATGCTTTTGCTCCTGTATACCAGGAACGTGTTGTACAATCCCAATCATCCTCCGGAACCCATCCTGTTCCATCAATGAAACTTTTATCGTCAAAACCTACATAAATATCGCTGGCATGTTCCGCCGCTGACGTCTGCTGTTGCAAATAATTAGCTATATCTTCTTTATCTGCCAAATTCGATGTTTCTAAATAGGTCTTTGACGAATCAATCACTGCTGTTTCCTTTTCAAGCCATCCATCAATGAGTGATGCATAATATTCTGCCGATAAATTTTTAAATTGTTCACTGCTCTGTACAAAGCTTTTCTGTGCAATGTAAGAAACAAGTACCATTGAAACCAGCATACATCCAATACATATCGCAGAAAAAACCACGATCATTCTTGTTCTTATACTCTTCAAAGCACATCCTTCCTTTCTTATTTTCCAAAAATATTTTTATAAACATATCCTCTTTTGTTTTGCATTCAAATAATACTTGCAATCGCTACTATATTTATCGAATTTTTAGATTAATTACATAATATGTTTTTTCAATTTGAGATATTTTTGCCATAACTTTAGTGACACTCTTTCATTATCTGTCATTTTGGACACCTTTTCAAAGCGCACAAAAAAAGCTTCCAGGGAAACCCTGGAAGCCTTAATTTTAATATAAGATATAATTACTCAATGATTGTAGCAACACGACCAGAATGAATTTCGCTTTTCATGCACTACCCGGCATTATCGCTCAAACTGGCTTATTTAT
>JBJENW010000108.1:0-71183 GCA_051880395.1 Lachnospiraceae bacterium
GCCCCCGCCTTGCGCACCCAGCCGAATTTTGGAAACGTCCGCATAGGAATCCCCCTGTTGAGATATTTTTCGCGTCATTCTTTTTCAAAGAGTGGTGGAGTCGATAAAGTTTCGGGTGGTCAATAAAGTACCGCCTGCAACATTTACGCCCATATAAAACGTTCTACAGCCTATATTGATTTTTGACAGTGCCCGCGTTCTATAGTAAAATAAGGTTAGAAATTTGTAGTTTGTTTGGGGGTGTAACAAATGTATAAATTATTATTGGTCGATTCAGATTCTGCCAGTTTAGATGCCTGCAAAAAATTTTTGGAAGTCGAACAATTTGAAGTAAAAACCGCCTCTCATGCGCAAGAAGGTCTGGCTATCATTCGGCAATTTCATCCAGACGGGATTATTCTGGAAGCCACTTTACCGGATGTGAATGGTTTTTCTGCCTGCAAAAAATATCGCTCGATCACGAACGTTCCGATTCTTTTTTATGCAGAATCTTCCACAGAGGACGGCAAAATCCTTGCCTTTGAACTTGGCGCAGATGATTATATTGAAAAAAAATGTAGTCTGCGTGAGTTGACCGCACGCATTCAGGCAAATCTGCGACGAAGTACGATTTATAATGCACCTTTCAGCCGCAGTTTCGGCCCATTATATATTGACCTAAGCGCCCAAAAAGCGTTCTGGATGGATCAGGAACTTTCCCTCGCACATCGTGATTTCGAATTACTTCGCATTCTTTCCGAACATCCGGACCAAATTTTAACTTTCCAGGAACTGTGTCTAGAACTTTTTGGTCAATCGAATGATACCAACCGCCAGCTGCTTATGATGGGCATCAGCCGTCTGCGCCAGAAGTTAAAACCATACCCGGGATTGAATGATCTCATTCAGACCGTTCGTTCCAAAGGATATCGTTTTTCTCCCCAGCCTTGACTTTTTTCCTTTTTTCCGCTACTCTTTTTAAAGAAGAAAACTAGACAAAGAAAGGAAGCTTTTACATGGAAAAAATTGCAAGTTTTACCATTGACCATAACAAACTGCAGCCGGGCATCTATGTGTCCCGGAAAGATCACATCGGTGCAGAGACAATCACCACATTTGATCTTCGCATGACTTCTCCAAATGAGGAACCTGTCATGAACACTGCAGAATTACACACCATTGAGCACTTAGCAGCAACTTTTTTGCGCAACGATCCGGAATGGAAAGATAAGACCATCTACTTTGGCCCGATGGGCTGTCGCACCGGATGTTATCTGCTATTAGCCGGAGACCTCACTTCAAAAGAAATTGTACCGTTAGTGATCAAAATGTTTGAGTTTATCCGTGATTTCGAAGGAGACATTCCGGGTGCTGCCCCAAAAGACTGCGGAAATTACCTGGACCAGAATCTCGGTATGGCACATTTTCTTGCACGCCGCTATCTGGAAAATGTCTTGTACGGTATTGACGACACACATTTAAATTATCCGGTTTAAATTAAGGAGGATTGTTTCATGAAAAAAATTGGAATTATTGGTGCTATGGAATTAGAAGTGGAAACTCTGAAATCCCATTTATACGATATTCATATTACAAAAAAAGCAGGTATGGAATTTTTTGAAGGTACTTTTGACAACGTTCCGGTTGTAATTGTCCGAAGCGGTATCGGGAAAGTCAATGCTGCACTTTGCGTCCAGATTCTGGTTGATGAGTTTTCCATCACGCATGTCATCAATACAGGTGTTGCCGGTTCTCTTGATGCAAGACTCGATATCGGAGATATCGTCATCTCCACAGATGCACTATATCACGATGTTGATGCACAGATTTTTGGTTATCAGCTGGGAGAAGTCCCACAGCTCGGGGTCCGTGAATTTCAGGCAGATGCCGATATGATCGCCAAGGCAAAAGCCTCCTGTGAAAAAGTAAATCCGGATGTACATGTGCTGTGCGGCCGGATTGTCAGCGGCGACCAGTTTATTTCCAGTAAAGAAGTGAAAAACCACATCATTTCAACGTTCGGCGGTCTCTGTACAGAAATGGAAGGTGCCGCCATCGCACAGGCAGCTTTTTTAAATCAGATTCCGTTTGTGATTCTGCGCGCCATTTCCGACAAAGCAGACGACAGTGCCACCGAAGATTATCCAACCTTTGAACGTCATGCTGCAGAGCATTGCGCAAAATTAGTGGAGGATTTCGTCACTTCCCTTTAATGCTTTGTACGTTATTTTGCAGACGGTACTGTATTGACCACCCGAAACGATATCGGATCGCCAAACGTACCGTCCGCAACACTTATGTCCATCTCAGATAATAATGCAGACCATCCCTCCATTATTGTCATTTACAATCTTCTGCATCGTATCCTGCAGTTTCAACTGGCATTCATCATCCATCTGTGTAATCTTATTGCGAATCCCGTCTTCTACCAATTCACCGATCGATTTTCCAAAAATGTTTGTGTTCCAGACACCTTCCTGTGTTTTTTGTCCTTCTTTGATATAACGAATCAGATCATTTGCTTGATCCTCGCTTCCGACAATCGGCGCTAACTCTGTCTCGATATTCGCACGGATCATGTGAATCGACGGGGATACCGCTTTTAACCGGACTCCAAATTTATTTCCATGTCGGATCAAAACCGGCTCATCCATCGAAACCTCTGATAATTTTGGATTGATCACACCATATCCTTTCAGCCGCACTGCCTGCATGGCATCGTGAATCTCATCATAGCCTTCTTTCATTTTTGCAAACTGACGCACCATTTCGACCAGCTGGTATTCTCCCTCAATCGGCACGCCCGCAAGTTCACTCATATTTTCATAATAATATTTTTCCTTAATCTGAAAGCGCAGCTGCAAACGCCCGGTTGACAGATCGATCCTATCCATCAATATTTCTTCGATCAGCTCTTCTTTCTGTGATAAATCGAGCTTTTTTATATCTTTTGCATACGTAAGTGACTGTAAGATCGCGGCCGCCTGTCTGATCACTGCCTGTTTCTTTTCATTTTCCT
The DNA here is from genome assembly GCA_051880395.1 of Lachnospiraceae bacterium. Classification (GTDB taxonomy): domain Bacteria; phylum Bacillota; class Clostridia; order Lachnospirales; family Lachnospiraceae; genus JBJENW01. Next base: position 2,999 of record JBJENW010000108.1, read on the forward strand.
GCGGAAGCATTTCCACCCATTTGGGAATTGTAAAGTCAATTTCCGTCAAGGGAAATTCCAACAGAATACTGCTTAAGATCCGCTGAATATCATCTTTTTTCATCTGTTCACAATTGATCGGCAAAACCGTCACCTGGTAGCGTCCGGCCAGTTCCTGTGCTAGTGCCTGTGTCTGTTCGCTATATGGCTTTTGTGTATTTAAGACCAAAACAAATGGCTTTTTATATTTTTTTAGTTCTTGTATCGTACGCTGTTCTGCCGGTATGTAGCTGTCCCGTAAAAATTCTCCGGTTGTTCCATCACTCGTGATCGCTACTGCAATCGTCGCATGATCCCCGATCACCTTCTCCGTCCCTGTTTCCGCCGCCTGCGAAAAAGGAATTTCTTCCTCAGACCAGGGTGTTTTTACCAGACGCTGCGCTCCATCTTCCATCTGACCACCAGCACCATCCACTAAAAATCCAACACAATCAATCAGACGCACTTTCACATCTGAGCCATCTTCTACCTGAATTGTTGCAGCATTTTTCGGGATAAATTTAGGCTCTGTCGTCATGATCGTTTTTCCCTGTGCCGCCTGCGGCATCTCATCTTGTGCCCGCTTTTTCTCATTTTCGTCCGTCATATATGGAAGCACCATCTGTTCCATAAACCGACGGATAAAAGTTGACTTTCCCGTCCGCACCGGACCGACAACCCCAATGTAAATTTCTCCTCCGGTCCGTTTTTGAATATCCTGATAAATGGAAAAACCTTCCTGTCCCATCTGATTTTCCATGAAAAAAACTCCTCCCTGCCTATCCAAACTAGATGACACGAATCTACTCTGATCATCTAATAAGATATATGCAGAAAGGAGTCTGCTTATGCCTTTTTATCCGTGAAGCAATCCAAAATACAACAGTACCACTGCACCAAGTATAATGCGATACCAGCCAAACACTTTGAAATCGTGTTTTTTGATGTATCCCATGAAGAAGCGGATCACGATAACGGATACTACGAACGACACGATACATCCGGTCGCTAAGATGGCTGCCTCCATACTGGTAAAATGGAACCCAAATTCCAAAACCTTTATCAGACTGGCACCGAACATCACCGGAATTGCCAAAAAAAAGGTAAACTCTGCTGCCACACTTCGAGAAACGCCGATCAGCAATGCACCGATAATAGTCGCACCGGAACGACTGGTTCCCGGGAAGACGGCTGCGATCAACTGAAACATTCCGATGATAAACGCCGCTTGGAATGTGATATCTGCCAGCGTATTGATTTTTGCCGCTTTTCCTTTATGTACGCTTTCTACCACGATAAAAGCGATGCCGAATACGATCAAAGCCGACGCGATCACAACATAATTGTAGAACAGTTCCTCAATCTGATCCCCACACAGCAATTCCACAACCACTGCAGGAATACAGGCAACTGCAATTTTGATCCACATCATAAAAATGTCTTGTTTCACACAATACTTTTCTTTTGTAGAAAATGGCCAGATCTGCTTCCAAAACAAAAGCACCACTGCCATAATCGCTCCCAACTGAATCACTACCTCAAACATACTAAAGAATTCTTTGCTGACATTAAATTTCATAAACTCATTCAGCAAGATCAAGTGCCCAGTACTGCTAATTGGAAGCCATTCTGTAATTCCCTCCACAATACCGAATAAAATCGCTTTTAAAATTTCAATCATTCTGTCACATTTCCTCCGTTTTTTGTACTTTCAAAATTTTTCCGTCTTTAAAAGGAATAAAAAAACTTCGAAAGCCGATTCTGCCAAAGCGATTATAGCATGATATTCGTTCGGTTGTAAACAAGGGCATTAGTACTTATCTCTATTTGTCTTGCGGAATTCGCCCATATAATTTTGTATTTTTTCGAATTTTTTTCGCTAGTTTTTCTGTAAAATCTGATTCTTTTGCACGCCACATCCAGTTTTTTCCGAGTGTAGACGGCTCATTCATCCGTGCTTCACTGCCAAGTCCGATCAAATCCTGCATCGTCACGATCGCTGTATCTGCTACACTTGCCCAGGCAGCTTTCATCATGCCCCAATGATACCCCTCTTTTTTTGTTAAACGCAGATATTTTTTCGCAAATTTTACGGATGCTTTCGGTGCGGTTTCAAACCATCCCAAAATCGTATCATTGTCATGCGTTCCGGTGTAAACCACGCAATTCACTGGATAGGTATGCGGCTGATAATCATTTTCTTCCCGCGAATCAAATGCAAACTGCAGTACTTTCATGCCGGGATATCCACTTCTTTTTAGCATTTTTCGAACAGAATCCGTCAAAAATCCGAGATCTTCGGCAATTAACGGCAATTTTCCCATTTTTTTCTCCATCGTCTGAAACAACTTGATTCCAGGTCCCTTTCGCCACTCCCCATTTTTCGCCGTTTCATCTCCATACGGAATTGCATAGTACGACTCAAATCCGCGAAAATGATCGATTCGTATCACATCAAACAACCGTCGCATAGCCTCAACCCGTTTACACCACCAGGCGAAATCCTCTTTTTTCATGACATTCCAACGAAATAGCGGATTTCCCCACAACTGACCGTCCTCGCTGAACGCATCCGGCGGGCACCCCGCCACCTCGATGGGTTGTAAATTCTCATCCAGATAAAACTGCTTTGGATTCGCCCAAACATCCGCACTGTCTAACGCCACATAAATCGGCATATCTCCGATCAGCTGAATGCCGTTTTCATTTGCATAGAGCTTTAGATCGCTCCACTGTTCAAAGAAAAAGAACTGTAGCATCTTGTAGAATTCAATTTCTTCACGATAGGTGCTCTTTGCTTTTTCCAACGCTTTCGGCTCACGCATTTTCCATTCATCTGGCCATTCCTGCCAAGAGACACCGTTTTGCGATTCTTTCAATGCCATAAACAATGCATAATCTTCCAGCCAGTCTTTTTCTTTCTCACAAAATTTTGCATATTTCGGCAGTTCGTTTTGGAAGAGCCGTTTCTGCGCTTTTTTCAACAGAGGATACCGTTTCTGATAGAGCATTGCATAATCCACCCTTGTTTCTTCTTTTCCCCAGTTAACTGCTTCGCACTCTTTCTTTTTCAGATATCCTTCTTTACAAAGGATATCAAGATCGATAAAATATGGATTCCCCGCAAACGCCGAAAACGACTGATATGGGGAATCTCCGTAACTGGTCGGACCTACCGGCAGCATCTGCCAATACGTCTGCCCGCTTTTTTTTAAAAAATCAACAAATTGATATGCCGTTTCTCCCAGCGTGCCGATTCCATACGGAGACGGCAGGGAAGAAACGTGCATCAAAATTCCGCTCGCACGCATTCGAATCCCTCTTTTCTTTTTTCTTTTTATTATACCGTATCTTGTCACACTATGGCAGATTTTTTTCATCGTTTGACAGTTATTCTAAAACATTTGCGCAAAAAAGCTCGTTTTTTGTCTACATTCCAAGCAGATTCTATGATACACTTGTAATACGATATGAGAAATGTAGAACGAAGAAAGGAATTAAGAACGTATGAAAGAAGAAACACGCCATCATCTCCGGCATGATCTGCGCCGGCTTATCGTTTCAATTAAATGGATTATTTATGCCGTTTTTTCCGGTGTAATTGTTGGTTTAGTCGGCACTTTATTTTTTTATTGTATGTCAGCCGCTACCGAACTGCGGAAAGAAAATCCCTGGCTGATTCTAATGCTTCCGGGCGCTGGTATTTTGATTGTCAGTATTTACAAAGTATTACACGATGAAAAAAGTACTGGCACAAATCTGGTATTATCTGCCATTCATTCCGGTGAAAATCTGCCGCTTCGAATGGCTCCCTCCATTTTCATTTCCACTGTGATCACGCATTTATTCGGAGGTTCCGCAGGTCGGGAAGGCGCTGCGCTTCAGCTAGGCGGCAGTATCGGCGCCGCACTCGGAAAGTGGTTTAAGTTCGACCAAAAGGATCAGCACGTCATGATCATGTGTGGGATGAGCGCTGCCTTTTCTGCACTGTTTGGCACTCCTATGGCCGCTGCTATTTTTTCTATGGAAGTTGTCAGCGTAGGGATTATGTATTATGTTGCACTGGTTCCCTGTGTCATTTCCGCTCTGGTCGCACATGCTGTAGCCTCAACCTTTCACATTATCCCAGAGATGTTTCCTCTAAAAAATCTGCCTCCGTTTTCTATCACAAATGCAATCCGTATTTCCTTTCTTGCGATTGCCTGTGCCGGTGTCAGTATTATATTTTGTATTCTTTTACATACCGTCACGGACCTATATCACAAGTTTTTTGAAGATTCCTATCTTCGCATTTTTGTAGGCGGCTGTCTCGTTTTAATGCTGACGTTTCTCGTCGGCTCACAAGATTACAACGGTGCCGGCATGGAGATCATTGCTTCTAGTGTTGCGAAGGAACAGGCACATCCTCTGGCATTTTTATTAAAAATAATTTTTACAGCTCTGACCCTTGGTGCCGGATATAAAGGCGGTGAAATCGTACCTTCCTTTTTTGTCGGCGCCACATTCGGCTGTGTTTTCGGAAAACTGATCGGATTATCTCCAGCCTTGTGTGCCGCCGTCGGTATGAGTTCCGTCTTCTGTGGTGTGACAAACTGCCCGATCACCTCCCTCTTGATCAGTTTTGAACTGTTTGGATATTCCGAAATGCCATTTTTCCTTCTCTCCATTGCACTGAGCTACATGCTTTCCGGCTATTACGGATTATATGCTTCCCAAAAGATCATATATTCCAAATACAAAACCGAATACATTAACCGAAAAACACATTAAATTTCTATTTATACTACTAATTCCCAGGCGGACGTTTCCGGGATTTGGACAGACGCAGGTTACGGGACGGCAGCTTTCAGAGGGACCAGACAAAAATGCAGTCAAGTTCGCGACGGGCCAATCTGCGATGCTTTATTTTTGCTGTTTTCCGAAGGTCGTACAGTCTGCACAAAGATGTACGCCAGAGCAAGACTCAAAGTCGGATTCTTTCTCTGGCGTACACCTTTGCACAGCCAGTCCGCCAATCGGCAAAACAGCAAAGGCATCGCAGATTGGCCCGTCGGAACTTACTAGCATTTCTGTCAAGGTCCCTCTGAAAGCTGCCGTCCCGTAACCTGCGTCTGTCCAAATCCCGGAAACTGTGTATCGGAACCGAGAGGTTATATTTTTTGAAAATGAAAAGTATAAATCTTACATGCAGAATATCGTTTCGATCACTTTTCATATACTGACAGATCTCAGCCGCATAACCGCAGGATTTATCTGTATAAAAAATATGCGAGACCTTATGCAGTTCGTAAAATTTGTGATGAATTTTGAATACATTACGTTTTCTTAAGAAACATATTTTAATCTTTTGCAACTGATTATTGGAAACGAGAGGTTAAAATCTGTTTCGTTTGCACCAGAAAGTTGTGGCCATAGAAAATTCACTGTCTTTCGGTTCCAATACACAGTTTCCGGGATTCGGCGGGGAGATTCGCACTGGGGATGGCTGGTTCAAAAGTGGCTTTGACAGAAATGTTAGTGAGCTCGGGCGGGTAAAATTGCGATGCCTTTGCTGTCTTGCCGTAAGGCGGAAAGGCTGTGCGGATTTGTACGCCAGAGAAAGAATCCGCTTTTGAGTCTTACTCTGGCGTACAAATCCGTGCAGACTGTCCGACATACGGAAGACAGCAAAAATAAAGCATCGCAATTTTGCCCGTCCGAACTCGACTTCATTTCTGTCTAGCCACTTTTGAACCAGCCATCCCCAGTGCAAATCTCCCCGCCGAATCCCGGAAACGTCCGCATAGAAACTAATAGGACAAACAGAAAGTTTGTGTTCAATAAGAAAACCCCCCGCAAGCGGGTAAACCCGCTTGCAGGGGGTATAAAAAGAAACACTCTGCTTATAAAATGATCTTTTTCGGACATTTTTCTGCGCAGACACCACATCCGGTACATTTGTCCTGATCGATGTAAGCCACATTGTCCACGACATGAACCGCATCGTGCTCACAGTTCTTTTCGCACAAATGACAGCCAATACAACCAACGGAACATGCTTTCATGACGTCTTTACCCTTGTCCTTCGAACTGCACTGTACCGCATGTTTTGCATCATATGGTACTAATTCGATCAAACCTTTTGGACAGGTTGCCACACATTTTCCGCAGGCTTTACAAGCCTCTTTGTCCACTTTTGCGATACCATCCACGATATGAATGGCATCAAACGGGCACGCTTTCACGCAGCTTCCCATTCCTAAACAGCCATAATTACAGGATTTCGGACCACCGTTTGGCACAAATGCCATTGCAGAACACTCTTCCACTCCGGTATATGCATAGTCCTGGTTTGCTTTCTCGCAGTTTCCGGCACATTTTACAAATGCAACCATCCGTTTGCTCTCACCGGCAGATACGCCCATGATCTCGCCAACTTTTTCTCCGACAGCAGCGCCACCGACCGGACACTGATTGACTGGCGCTTCGCCTTTCACGATTGCAGCAGCCAGACCGGAACATCCGGCATATCCGCAACCACCACAGTTATTTCCCGGGAGTACCTCTAATATTGCTTCTTCTCTCGGATCCACTTCTACTTTTAATTTTTCTCCGGCAATACCAAGGAAAAATCCGATCAGTATGCCTGTGCCACCTACGATGACGGCGGCAATGATAATACTTGTAATATCCATCTGCCTGCCCTCCTAAATGACGCCTGAGAATCCGAAAAATGCAATCGCCATCAAACCTGCTGTTACAAGCACGATCGGTGAACCTTTGAATGCACCCGGTACGTCGTTGTATTCAATCTTCTCTCTGATACCTGCCATAATGACAATCGCGATGGTAAAGCCGACTGCTGTCGCAAATCCGTTTACCACGCTCTGTAAAATGTTATAATTTTTTGTCACATTCTTTAACGCAACACCAAGTACTGCACAGTTTGTCGTGATCAGCGGAAGATACACTCCCAAAGACTGATACAGTGCCGGCATTGACTTTTTCAAAAACATTTCCACAAACTGCACCAATGCTGCAATAACCAAGATAAAGACGATGGTCTGCAGATATTCAAAGCCCGACGGTGCCAAAATAAATTTGTAAATCAATCCCGTTACAAAGGAGGACAATGTGATAACGAAAACAATCGCTCCTCCCATACCTGCCGCCGTCTCTACTTTCTTAGAAACACCAAGAAACGGACATAAGCCTAAAAACTGGCTCAAAACGACATTATTTACAATAGCGGAACTTACTAAAATAATCAGTAATTCTTTCATCTTGTCTCATCCCCCTATTCTTTCTTCGCAGCTTCTGTAGCTGCCGGTGCTTTTTCAGATGTGGAAACACGTCCTGTACACATGCTGTTCCCACAACTTAAGCAGTCTCCAGCCAGGCATCCTTGTGCTGCTGCCATCGGTTTGCCCTTTTTCTCTGCATTCTTTTTGATCTGATTCATAATTGCAACCAAAAAACCTAATACAAAGAACGCACCAGGTGCCAATACAAAAATCGTGATCGGTGTATATCCAGCTTTTCCAGTTGCTGCATCCGCTAATGGTAAAAGTTGGAATCCGAAAATCTGTCCGGCACCTAAAATCTCACGAACAATACCAATACAGGTCAGACCAAATGTAAATCCAAGTCCCATACCAATACCATCAAAGATAGATGGAATTACCGGATTCTTAGACGCATAACTTTCTGCACGACCTAAGATGATACAGTTAACAACGATCAATGGAATATAAATACCCAGTGATGCATACAAAGCTGGCACAAAACCCTGTACCAAGAACTGTACAATTGTTACAAACGATGCCACAATAACGATAAATGCCGGCATACGAACTCTATCCGGAATCACTTTCCGGAGCATGGAAATGATCATATTCGACATAACCAAAACAACGGTTGTAGAAAGCCCCATACCAAGGCCGTTGATGGCAGAGGTTGTGACTGCCAGTGTCGGACACATACCAAGCATCAGCACAAAGGTAGGATTTTCTTTAATAAGACCGTTGTATAATCTCTCTACACATTTATTCATCTTAATTACCTCCTGCCAATACATTTCTGAAATAACACATACCAGCATCAACACCATAAGTCATCGCCTTCGATGTGATCGTAGCTCCACTGATCGCCTCGATCGGATCACTTGCAGAAGCGTCTACTTTGCTGACTTCTAAATAACTGTCCGGCGCAGAAAAGGTATGATCTTTAAACTGATCCATAAAAGCGGATTCTTTCGCTTTCATACCAAGTCCGGCTGTTTCACTGATATCTGTAATGGAATAACCATTTAACGTTCCGTCTTCTTTCACACCCATGGAGAAAGAAATGTCTCCGCCATATCCTGCATGACTCGTCACATTTAATACATACCCCAGGATCGTTCCACTGGAATCTTTTGCAGCTACCACACTTGTAATGTCATCATCTGCATAACCATTATCTGCTAAAACTTTTTCTGCTTCCTGTGTGTCAATGTCTACATCTTCAAATGTTTCCGCAGAATCAAAAACAGCTTTGTAAGCTTCTTGTGTCGCTTTTGCATTGGCATCTGCAATCGGCTGTTTTGTCACATTGTATACCAATCCTAATGCTGTACCGGCAACAAGTGTGATGAGCGTTAGAAGTAGTGCATCTTTTACGACTTTATTCATTCTTCTTTCCCTCCTTTACAACACCGAATGCCCTCGGTACCGTCCATCTTTCAATCAGCGGAACTAACAGGTTGCTGAAGATGATCGCATAGGAAACACCCTCTGCAGAAGCTCCGAAGATACGGAAAATACCGGTCAGCAAGCCTAAAATAATACCATAAACAATCTTTCCTGTCGGTGTAATTGGCGATGTCACATAATCCGTTGCCATAAAGAATGCTCCAAGGAGCAGTCCACCACCACAGATTTCCTGCGTTACATAGGTCCAGTCAAATCCATGACCACCAAATAACAGAATGAAAATGACAAATGTCACGATATATGTACCTGGGATTCTCAGATCAATGACTCCCATTATGATCAAAAAGATAGCTCCGATCAGTATTGCGATTGCTGATGTTTCACCAATTGTTCCTGCCGTACGACCGATCAACATATCCATCGCATTGTAGGAACCGCCGCCCTTAATAACAGCCAGCGGCGTCGCCTCTGTGACACCATCGTATGTAAAGCTTGTCATCGTTCCGGTAAAGGAGATCAACAAAAAACAACGAGCAGCCAATGCCGGGTTCATAAAGTTCTGTCCCAATCCGCCAAACAACATTTTTACAATGATGATCGCAAATACACTACCGATCATCGCCTGCCACCAAGGCAGTGTATGTGGTAAGTTTAAGGCCAAAAGCAAACCTGTGACAGCGGCACTTAAATCGCCGATCGTACTCTTTTTATGCATCAATTTCTCATAAATCCATTCTGATGCAACACAGGTCGCCATACAGACCAAAATTAAAATCAGTGCTTTTACTCCAAAATTATACACTCCAAAACAGGTGGTCGGCAGTAAACCGATCAGAACATAAAGCATGATCCTGCTTGTGGAATCTTTCGCACGCACGTGTGGTGATGATGATACATGAAACAAATCACTCACAATGTTCACCTCTTTCTACTGTTCTTTCTACAAGTCTTTTTTAATTTTTCTTTCTCTTTTCTGCCAAGATCAGTTTCTTTTCCGTCTTGATCGACTGTGCTAACTGCCGTCTTGCCGGACAAATAAAGCTGCAGCTTCCGCATTCAATACATTCTAGGCCATGCCATTTTTCAAACTGATCCGCCTGTTTATTTTCAGAAAAATCAGCCAAACGAGAAGGCACAAGCTGCTCCGGACATGCTTCCACACAGCGTCCACAGTTGATACAAGCCGTTGTCTCATATGCTGCTACCTCATCTTTTGTCATGGCAAGTAGTGCAGACGTTGTCTTTGTTGTTGGGACTTCTAAACCAAACATCGAAAATCCCATCATCGGGCCTCCGGCAATAATTTTTTCCGGCTGCTCCTTAAACCCACCGGCAGCGTCTAATAACTCCTGAAAACTGGTTCCGATATTAAAATAAAAGTTTCCTGGATTTTCTACCGCATTTCCTGTTACGGTAAAGATTCGGTGCATCACCGGCTGCCCTAACATAACCGCATTGTAAATAGAGATCATCGTCTCCACATTATCAACGATACAGCCCGCATCTGCCGGCAGCATTTTCGAATTGATCGAACGTTTTGTTGTCGCATAGATTAACTGACGTTCTCCACCCTGCGGATATTTTGTCCGAAGCGGTACCACTTCAATGCGTGGCTCATCTTTTGTCAATTCTGTCAGCTTCTCGATACAATCTTTTTTGTTGTCCTCGATACCAAGAAGACCTTTTGCATGATCAAACAGTTTCAGAACAATTTTCATACCTGCAATCAATTTTTCCGGATTTTCAATCATACGACGATAATCGGATGTCAGATATGGCTCACATTCTGCGCAGTTTGCAATAATGTAATCAATTTTTTCCGGTTCTTTTGGTGAGAGTTTCACATGTGTCGGGAATCCGGCACCTCCCATTCCGACGACACCGGCTTCTTTGATTCGGTTAACAATTTCTTCTTTGGATAATGCATCCAGATTTTCTGCCGGATGATACTCCACTTCGTTAAATTCTCCATCGCTTTCGATCACGATAGATGTTACCATGTCGCCTACTGCAACACGTCTCGGTTCAATCGCCTTTACTGTTCCCGATACGGAAGAATAAATCGGCGCGGATACAAATCCACCGGCTTCGGCAATTTTCTGTCCTTTTAAAACCGTGTCTCCTACTGCCACAATCGGCTTTGCCGGCGCACCTATGTGCTGTGAAACCGGATAAACAAGTTCGCCTTTGGGCAATACTTCCTGGACAGGTTTATCTTTGGATAAATCTTTACCGTCATAGGGATGGACTCCACCTTTAAAAGTACTTAAACCCATATTCTGTGCCCCACTTTCTGTAATAAAATTATAGTTCTCTGCATATGTATATCGGTTATTATGCGAAAACCTTTACGCCTGAATTCTCCAATATTGTTTTCTTCCAAGCGCTCAAACTGTGCGTTTGATATAGCTATTATAACACAAAAAGCCATAAAATCAGTACTTTTTTCTTATCACATTGTTTTTTTTTTAATACTTTTTGACAAAAAATATCTTAACCTGCTAAGATACATTGCTTGTTTTCTAAAAAGATTTTGTGGTATACTAGAGTACAGCAAGATGCACTCTCAAAGCTCTTTATCCTTGATTTTGAGAGTTCATACATAATGTTTTCTCGGAATCTCTTTGTGCTTGATTTTGTGAGATGATTTTTTGTCAGATGTGCACAAATTTATGAGGCGTACGTGGAGCGTACGTTGATTAAATTTGTGTGCATCTGACGGAAAATCATCCGCAAAAGCGGGCGCAAGGGAGATTCCGAGAGAACATCAAAAAAGGAGGAGGCTTTTTATGCAAATCTGGCAAACAGAAACAAAATTGACAACGAAAGATTTGGAATATCTCACTTTTTTCCCAGAAAATGCGACTTTTTTTGACATCGAAACCACTGGTTTTTCTGCCGGACATGCCATCTGTTATCTGATCGGATGCGCATCCCGAAAAGAAAATCGTCTATTGATCACGCAGTTTTTTGCGGATCAGATAATTGATGAGCAGAATGTTTTAGAAGCATTTCTGGCATATATCGCTGATTTCCAAATATTGATCTCTTTTAATGGAACCGGATTTGATCTCCCGTTTTTACAAAAACGCTGTGAAATGCTATCGCTCCCGGTGGATTTTACAAATTTCCAGCAGACGGATATTTTTAAAGAAGTATCCGCGCTCAAAGAAGTCTTTTGTCTTCCAAATTACAAACAAAAAGCCATTGAAGCATTTCTTGGAATCATGCGCGAAGATCAATATAACGGCGGAGAACTGATCAACCAATATTTTTCCTATGAGAAAACACAAGATTCCAAACTGCTTTCCCTTTTAAAACTGCACAATTACGAGGATGTTCTTGGAATGACCAAGCTGCTTCCCATTTTTTCTTATATTTCCTTTTTTCAGGGGAATTTTCACATTGCATCGCTTGAAAAGAACACGTTTACGGATTATGCAGGCGAGAAAAAGGAAGAAATGCTGTTTTCACTCACCTGTGATCTGACCTTTCCAAAACGCCTCACCTGTCGTAAAGATGGAATTCATATGGTTTTTTCCAAAAATATTGTACAATTCTCTGTCCCAATTTATTCAGGAGAATTGAAATTTTTCTATCAGAATTACAAAGACTACTATTATCTTCCAAAGGAAGATATGGCCATTCACAAGAGTGTTGCGTTTTATGTCGATAAAAATTATCGAACACAAGCGAAGGCTGCCACTTGCTACAGCAAAAAGACCGGTTGTTTTTTGCCACAGTTTGATGACGTGATCTCGCCCTATTTTAAACTTGAATATAATGACACACACTCTTATTTTGAATGCACGCGTGAATTCTATGAATCGGATGACGATGTCAAACGCTATTGCATGCATATTCTCCATCATTTTCTCGAAAAAAAGAAGCAATCAAAAACCTCAAAAAAGACAAAAAAGCCGATTGTCGGATAACTTTCCGACAATCGGCTTTTTTTATATTTTTTCAAAAAAGAAAGACTGTTTCCTTGCATAATTCAACTCTTTATAATTTATGATCTGCTCTGTGCTACCGATGAAAAGAATTCCTCCCGGTTTCAAAGCTTCATTGAATTTGCGATAAATCTCTTCTTTTGCTTCTTCTGTAAAGTAAATCAATACATTCCGGCATACAATCAGATTGCAGCCTTGCGGGTACGGATCTTTTAACAAATTATGTTCTTTAAAATCCACACGCGACTTAATCTCATTTGAAATTTGATAAGAAGGTCCTACTTTTGTAAAATACTTCTTTTTCAAATCCTCTGGCACAGCTGCGATACTTTTCTCATTGTACAGACCTACACGTGCTTTTTCCAGCACTTGCTTATCAATATCCGTTGCAGTGATTCGAATCTGATTCAACGGCATAAACCGTGATAATGCCATCACCAGTGAATATGGTTCATCTCCTGTTGAACAGGCAGCACTCCAAATCTTCAGGTTTTTGCCAAATTTCTGAATCAGTTCCGGGAATACCTGCTGTTCCAAAAGTTTCCATTGTTCCGGATTTCGATAAAACTCCGAAACATTGATCGTAAGAAAATTGACAAACTGATCAAACTTTTGTTTGTCTTTTTTGATCATCTGCACATACGCATCGTAAGAATTTGCACCATTTTTTGTAAGCAGCGTATCAATTCGCCGACGCATCTGTTTCTCCTTATAAGAATTCAGATCAATTTTCGTCAATGCGAATACATCTTTTTTGAATTTTTCATACCCTTCAAACATATTGATCCCCTCACAGACTTTTTATTCTTCTGATTCGGTCTCGTCTTTGTCGTCCGTTAAAAGTGCTTTCATACTTAAGCTGATCTTCTTTTCTTCCTCGTTAAAATCTACGATTTTTGCTTCGATTTCCTGTCCGACTTTTAATACATCCGCCGGTTTTTCTACGTGCTCTTTTGCAATCTGGGATACATGTAACAATGCATCTACGCCCGGAGCCAGTTCTATGAATGCACCGAAATCTGTCATTCTTGCAACTTTTCCGTTTACAATGTTTCCAACTGCAAATTTTTCAGCAGCATTATTCCAAGGATTTTCATCTTCAAATTTCATGCTGAGTGCAATCTTTGTACCGTTGATATCCTTGATGAATACTTTTACAACATCACCTACTTTAAATACTTTCTTCGGGTTTTCTACTCTTCCCCAAGACATTTCAGAGATGTGCAGTAATCCGTCTGCTCCGCCAAGATCGATAAATGCACCGAAATCTGTAACGTTTTTCACGGTTCCTTCGATCACATCGCCAACATTGATTTTTGCAAATAATTCTTTCTGTAATTCTTCTTTTTTTGCAACCAGTAACTGTTTTCTGTCACCGATGATTCTTCTTCTTCTCGGGTTAAACTCGCTGATTACGAATTCGATATCCTGATCTTTATATTTGCTCAGGTCTTTTTCGTATGTATCAGAAACGAGACTTGCCGGAATAAAGACTCTTGTTTCGTCAACAACAACACTCAAGCCACCATCGAGTACCTGTGCCACTTTTGCTGTCAGCACTTCTTTGTTCTCGAATGCTTCCTCTAACCGTTTGCTTCCTTTTTCTGCTGCAAGACGTTTGTAAGTCAGTAATACCTGTCCTTCACCGTCATTTACTTTCAATACCTTTGCTTCCATGGTATCACCAACGGAAACCTGTGTGGTTAAGTCAACATTCGGTTCGTTTGTGTACTCGTTACGGGTAATAATTCCGTCAGATTTGTAACCAATATTTAAAATAATCTCGTCCGGTTTCACATCAATAACGGTACCTTCGACTACCTCTCCATTTCTTATTGTTTTTAATGATTCTTCTAACATTTGTTCAAAAGTCTGCTCTGACATTCTTTTTTGAACCTCCTCAATAATATTATTTGGGGTAGAAGCCCCTGCGGTAATACCTACGCTATCAACGGATCCAAACTGAGTTAAATCCAAGTCATCGAGTGTCTGTATATAGTAAGTATTTTCACATTCCTTTTTGCATATTTCAAATAACTTCTGTGTGTTTGAGCTATGCTTTCCACCAATGACAATCATGGCATCAACGCACCCTGCAATGTCGTAACTTTCTCGCTGCCGTTTTTCGGTCGCATTGCAGATAGTATTTAAAACACTTATATCATACCCTTTTTTCGAGATAATTTCAACTAAATCTTGAAATTTCTTGTAATTAAATGTCGTTTGTGATACAATACACACCTTTTTGTGTGGATCAAGTTTCAATTTTTCAGCTTCCTGGGCCGAATTTACTACAAATGTGTACTCCGGATCGCTCCACCCACGAATGCCTTCTACCTCCGGATGGGTCGGATTCCCGATGATCACGATCTGTTCTCCCAACGAACTATGTTCTTCCACAATACGATGGATTTTCAGAACAAACGGACATGTCGCATCTACAATGCGGAATCCATTTTTTTCCAATTTCTCATACACCTGTTTCGATACTCCGTGGGAACGGATCACGATAGTGGCAGCATTTAGTTTTTCTAACTCTTTTAAATCTTCAATGACCTCCACACCTTTTTTTTTCAGATCATTGACCACCTCTTCATTGTGAATGATAGGACCAAACGTATACAAGGGTTTATTCCCTTTTTCCGCCTGTTCATACACCTGTTCCACCGCACGTTTTACACCAAAACAAAACCCTGCGCTTTCTGCTACCCGAACCTGCATTATTTTTTCTTTTCCTTTACAATGTTTAAGATTTTTGTCACTACTTCGTCAATCGTAAGATCAGAGGAATCCACCAGAATCGCATCCTCTGCCTGTTTCAGCGGCGACACATCCCGATGCATATCCCGATAATCGCGATCTTCGATATCTTTCTCGATTTCTTTTAAATCACAGGCCTCTCCTTTGGCTTTTAATTCCTCATAACGACGCATCGCTCTTGTTTCCACGCTCGCCGTCAGATAGATTTTTACCGGTGCATCCGGAAGTACGCAGGTACCGATATCACGACCGTCCATAATGACGTCAGTTTCTTTTGCCAGCTGTTGCTGTAATTCCACTAATTTTTTTCGAACCGCCGGGTAAGCACTTGTCACAGAAGCTGTATTGCTGACCTGTTCGGTCCGGATTCGTCCGTTGACATTTTCGCCATTTAACAATACCTGCTGTTCTCCATCCTCGTATGCGATCTTTATTGAAATCTCATTACATATATCGGATACAATCGCCTCATTCTTTACATCCAGCCCTTTTTCCAGAAAATAAAGTGCCATCGCACGATACATCGCACCTGTATCAACGTAAATATAAGACAATGCACTTGCCACGCGCTTTGCGATCGTGCTTTTCCCTGCTCCTGCCGGTCCGTCAATTGCAATATTAAATCCCATGTTTCATTACTCCTTTGTCACTGCTATTTTTATTCTATGCTCATTCCAGCCAAATGGCCGCTAGACCATGCGATCTGTAAATTAAACCCACCTGTCATTGCATCCACATCCAGTACCTCACCTGCAAAAAACAGGCCTTTTATTTTTTTGGATTCCATCGTATGAGGATCGATCTCTTTCAAGGAGACTCCTCCTTTTGTGATAATGGCTTCCGTAAAATCCCTTGTTCCCGTCAATGTCAGCGGAAATCTACGTATTTTTTCCATCAGTTTCTGCCGTTCTTCTTTTGTAACCGCATTCACTTTTTTTTCCGGATCGATTCCACTGATTTCGATCATGACCGGAATCAGTTTCGCCGGGAAAAGTTTTGCGATCGCATTTTTAAACTGTCGATTCTGATTTTGATCGAATTGGCGTAATATCCGCTTGTCCAGCTGTTCGTCATCTAATGCCGGCTTTAAATCGATTTCCATGGAAAGTGTCTGTTTTTGCAGCACATCCGTAATCTTTGAACTCGCACTTAAAATCAGCGGTCCGCTGACTCCAAAATGTGTAAACAGCATTTCCCCGAAATCCTCATACAAACATTTCTTTCCATTATAAATGTGTATTTCTACATTTTTTAATGATAACCCTTGTAATTCTTTTACATATTCTTCTGCCGTAGTAAGCGGGACAAGTGCCGGTAAACATGGTTTGACTGCCATCCCTGCCTCCTTAGCAAAACGATATCCATCTCCCGTTGAACCGGTCGCCGGATAGGAACAACCTCCCGTGGCAACGATTACCGCTTCTGCTTCTATTATGTCACCATTTTTTAATTTTAAACCAGTCACCCGATCTTTTTCCATGCACAATTGCAAAACCTCTGTCTGCAAACAAACATTTACGTGCAATTCCCTCATTTTTCGATTGAGTGCCGCAATTACATCCGACGCGTGATCCGACTCCGGAAACACACGATTTCCACGTTCCGTTTTTAATTTCAATCCAGTTTCTTCAAAAAACTGCATGACCTGAAAGTTATCATACCCGTAGATCGCACTGTATAAGAATTTCGCATTACCGTTGATATTTCGAAAAAGATCCTGTGTATCACAGGCATTTGTCAGATTGCACCTGCCCTTGCCGGTAATATATAATTTTTTGCCGGTTTTTTCATTTTTTTCTAAAACCGTAACGGTATGACCGTTCTCTGCGGCCGCGATCGCAGCTGCCATTCCGGCCGGTCCTGCACCTACCACTACTACTTTACTCATTCTTTCTCTCCTAAAAATTTTCGAACCTAATTTAGAAGTATAACAGAAAAATTTAAAAAAAACTAGTATAATTCCTTAAAATTGTATTAATTTCCACCCATTTCCCTTGTTTTACTTTTCTCATATATGGTATGATAAATGTAAATGAGTGCCTGGCTTTACAAAATAAAGTCTGCCTCAAATATTATTTTCATGGAGGTAAACCAATGATTACAAACACTCTAAGCGAAATTACACCGGAAATTCTGCAGCTTGCAAAGTTGTGCCAGGAAAATGCGTCCATTGATCCTGCACTGTATGCAGAATATGATGTAAAACGCGGATTGCGTGACTTAAACGGAAAAGGTGTCTTGGTCGGTCTGACAGAAATTTCCGATGTCTGTGCCACAAAAGTCGTGGATGGCGACGTTGTTCCTGCTGACGGTAATCTGTATTATCGTGGATACAATGTCAAAGACCTTGTGCAGGGACTCGATAAAAATGCTCACACCGGTTTTGAAGAAACCACCTATTTATTGCTTTTTGGCGAGCTTCCGACGCAAAAACAGTTGGCGGATTTCTGTAAGCTGCTTTCGAATTACCGAACACTCCCGACCAGTTTTGTACGTGACATCATCATGAAAGCGCCAAGCCACGACATGATGAACACACTGGCTCGAAGCGTTCTGACTCTGTATTCCTATGACGACCGTGCAGATGACATCTCACTCCCGAACGTTCTGCGCCAGTGTCTGCAGCTGATCAGCTTATTTCCTCTTTTATCTGTCTATGGATATCAGGCTTACAAACACTATCATGACGGTGCCAGTCTTTATATCCACCCACCAAAACCGGAATATTCCACTGCAGAAAACATTCTGCATATTTTACGTGCAGACAGTCAGTTCACACCATTAGAAGCAAAACTTCTGGATATTGCGCTGATTTTGCACATGGAGCACGGCGGTGGAAATAACTCCACCTTTACCACGCATCTCGTTTCTTCGTCCGGTACTGATACTTACTCTGTGATCGCCGCCTCTCTTGGTTCCCTCAAAGGTCCAAAACACGGCGGTGCCAACATAAAAGTCGTGCAGATGTTTGCTGACATGAAGCAGCATGTAAAAGACTGGACCAGTGAAGCAGAAGTGGGCGACTACCTGCGTGCACTTTTACACAAAGAGGCATTCGATCACGCGGGCTTGATCTATGGTATGGGACATGCGGTTTATTCGCTGTCGGATCCTCGTGCACAGATTTTCCGTTCCTTTGTCGAACAACTTTCCAAAGAAAAAGGTCGGGAAGAAGAATTTGCGCTTTATACGCTAGTAGAACGTCTGGCTCCACAGATCATCACCGAGGAGCGCAAAATCTACAAAGGTGTCAGCCCGAATGTCGATTTTTTCAGTGGTTTTGCTTACAGCATGCTGGATCTGCCATTGGAATTATATACCCCGATTTTTGCGATCGCCCGTATTTCCGGCTGGAGTGCGCACCGATTAGAAGAATTGTCCTACAGCGGAAAGATCATGCGTCCGGCTTATAAAAATGTACAGCCGCACCGCGCGTATGTTCCGATGAGTGAACGCCACGAATAAAAAAGAAAAGGCTGGTTTTTCCAGTCTTTTCTTTTTTAGTGAAGTTTATATTTCAAAAATTCCTGTCTCCACTTTTGAAGACAAGCACAGTAAACGATTGCATAAAGTAAAAATACGATCAATAAAATTTTGACTGCTAAGCCAATCGGCGTCAATAATGTATCCACAATTCCTGTGATTCCTGTCAAAATCGCACAGCCTCCGAATAAAATCGTCGGCACAGATGCCGCTTTAACGAAACTGTTTTCGTCCGACTGTTTCTTATTTAACTCTTTTTCGTCAGCCAGCCAGGAACTCACTTTCCCTGTTCTTTTCATCTGAGCCCCTGCAAAGCATATATAACCGCCGAACAAAAGCAACGGCAAATAGAGTACAATACATAAAAACAACGTTGTTTTCATATGGATTCTCCTTTTTAAAATTTTTTATATTTAAATTATACTCAACCATTACATTTTTTTCAACATCTACCGATACATATAGTAAGATTATAAATATACTAGAATGCGTATACATTTTATCAAAGATTTGTTTTTTTATTGAAAACTGTCGCATTTTGGTGTACTATGTATATATATTATGGAATTTTCTATGAGTGGAGGAGAGGCTACATGAATCTTGAAAATATTTCAATTTTAATTGGTGATGATTCGATTCTTGCACGCAAACAATTAAAGGATGTACTAACTTCTTTTGGTGCAACACATTTTCTAGAAGGAGCGAACGGTGAGGAGGTTATTGAACTTTACAAGGCCAACAAACCGAATCTGGTTTTTCTTGATATTGTTATGCCTGTGAAAGACGGAATTAATGCTGTCCGCGAAATCATCAACGTAAACCCGGATGCCGATATTGTTATGGTATCTTCTGTCGGAACGCAGGATCAATTGAAAGCTGCTATTAATGCCGGTGCGCATGATTTTATTCAGAAACCTTTAGATGCTGATCAGGTGCACGCAATCTTAAAAGTTCGATACGAAGGGAGATAGAATATGTATACACAATTTTTTGGTAATTATCTCTTGCACCGTGGAGCGATCACACCAGAGCAGCTGATGGATGCAATGAAAGAAGAATCTTCTTCCCACATCAAGCTCGGTACTTTAGCGATTCATTCCGGCTACATGACTGCAAGTGAAGTGGAAAACATTATTATTATGCAGACTCATCAGGATAAACGCTTTGGTGATCTTGCTGTGGAACAAGGATATCTGACAAACGATCAGGTACGCGAATTGATTGAAACGCAGAATCCAAATTATTTATTACTTGGACAGATTTTAATCGAAAAGGGCTATCTGACACATTCTGAATTTGAAACCTTACTTTTGGATTATCAGTCAGAAAATGAAATTACTGAGCAGGATATTTCATCGAATGAGTTGGAACACATCCATACGCTGTTACGCAACTTCTTGAAAACATTAGATTTTCAGGATCAGGATTATATCATTCAATATTTATCCCTGCTGTTTAATAATCTTATCCGATTTATCGGAGACGATTTTTCACCGCTTGATCCGATTCCTTGCGAAGAGATTCCGATAACATACTGTATTTCTCAGCGAATCGGTGGTTCCATCCAGCTTCTCTCCGGATTAGAATTGGACGAACCAACCGTCATCGCGTTCGCATCTCGCTATGTTGGTGACACCTTCACAGAATTCGATGAGTATGTAAAGGCTTCTGTTGAAGATTTCTTAAATTTACATAACGGACTGTTCAATGTCAATATGTCCAACAACAACTCGATCGAATTGTCTTTAGATCCACCGATGCGGATTGAAGATCCGATTTTCTCCTTAGAGGGAAAATCCTATCTCATTCCAATTGCTTATCCGTTTGGTATTCTTAATTTCATTTTGGCATTTTAAAAATCCAGGGTTTCCACTTTTTCGGAAACCCTGGATTTTTATTTCTTCATTTTTAAATTCCCAAGAATTTTTTTACAACTTCTGGCATTTCTTCTACTTCGCAAACGGTTTTATGGCGAATATCCGCATTCCGAATTTCTTCGATCGCATTTGGAACTTTTACATTTCCAATTCTGCTCAGTTCGTCAACTAACTCGAAATCTCCCATTGCATCATATTTTTCTTTATCAATCGCATCCATAACGCTTCTGGTAAATTTAAACGGACTTGCTGTTGAAGCAATAACGGTTTTTGTAGTATCCCCCGTATCTTTGCAATATTTTTTGTAAACACCTGCCGCAACAGATGTATGCGTATCAATGATATATCCTGTCTTTTCATACAAATTCTTGATGGTTGCCGCACACTCTGCTTCTGTCTCATAATTTCCATAGAAATCCTTCAACTCTGCCTGCATCGCATCGGTGATCGTATAAACACCTTCTGTTGTCAGCTGTTTCATCAACTCCGCATTCTTTTTCGCATCATTTCCGGCAATTCGATAGATCAGACGTTCCAGATTGCTGGAGATCAGAATATCCATCGACGGTGACGTTGTAAGAATGAAATCACGATTTTTATCATATGTACCTGTTGTAAAGAAATCATACAGTACTTTATTGTCATTTGACGCACAGATCAGTTTATTGATCGGAAGTCCCATATTTTTTGCATAATAAGCAGCTAAGATATTTCCAAAGTTTCCCGTTGGAACAACAACATTGATCTTTTCTCCTTCTTTGATGGAACCCTTCTTCAACAATTGACCATATGCATATACATAATAAACGATCTGCGGAACCAAACGTCCAATATTAATGGAATTAGCTGATGAGAACTGGAATCCGGCTGCATCCATCTCTTTTGCAAGCTGTGGATCAGAAAACATTTTCTTGACACCTGTCTGAGCCTGGTCGAAGTTTCCATGGATTCCTACTACAAAGGTATTTTCTCCTTTTTGTGTTACCATCTGTTTTTCCTGAATCGGGCTGACGCCGTTCTTCGGATAAAATACTACGATTTTTGTTCCTTCTACATCCGCAAATCCAGCCAACGCTGCTTTTCCGGTATCTCCGGATGTGGCCGTCAAAATAACGATCTCATTTTTTACCTGATTTTTCTTTGCGGAAGTAATCATAAGATGTGGCAAAATGGATAATGCCATATCCTTAAACGCAATTGTAGAACCGTGGAACAGCTCTAAGAAATATGCGCCGTCTGCTTCTTTCAACGGTGCGATTTCTTCTGTATCGAATTTACTGTCATAAGCACTACGAATACAGTGTTTCAGTTCTTCCTCCGTGAAATCGGTAAGAAACTGTTTCATAACAGCGTATGCCGTCTCCTGATAATTCATCTGAGCCAGATCCTTCAATGAAACATCCAATGCCGGAATCGAATCCGGTACAAATAAACCGCCATCATTTGCAAGTCCTTTCAAAATTGCCTGAGATGCTGTTACTTTTTCATCTGGGTTTCTTGTGCTTGAAAATAACAAATCCATTTATCCATCCATCCTTCTTATTTCAAAAATTTTTCTACTATGTAAAACTACACCATCTCATTATACGCGATAAAATCGCTCCCTGTCAATCACATTTCCCGGATTCCTCTAAAAATATCTCAACCATCGTTGGTATCCCCACGCGGACGTTTCGCAACACGCCGGGCATCTCTGCGAAAAACACGGCTCCTGTTCAGGTAAGCTAACTCTTAAGATTCTCTAAGACACTCAGGATCGCCTTCGTGCCTAAGAGAATCTAAAGAGTGGATCTCACCTGCACCCGCCGAAACGTTTTTTCGCAGAGATGCCCGGCGTGTTGCGAAACTGTGTACTGGAAACGGAAAAGATCTCAACCAATCGGTTTCATTACACAGTTTTCGGTATCCGGCAGGAGGCAAGGACCGGAAACTGTGTATTGGAAACGCTAGGTTGAAATATCTTAACCTCCCGTTTCCGATAGACAGTTTCCGAAATTTGGCTGGGTGGGCAAGGCGGGGCGGCTGCTTTCAGAAGGGCTTTGACAGAAATGTTAGTGAGTTTGGGTGGACAAATCTGCGATGCCTTTGCTGTTTTGCCGAGAGGCGTACAAGCTGTGCGTAGGTGTATGCGGGAGAAAGAGTCCGCTTCTGAGTCTTTCTCCCACATACACCTGCGTGCAGCTTGTACGACATTCGGAAAACTGCAAAAATAAAGCATCGCAGATTTGCCCGCCCAAACTCGACTTCATTTCTGTCTAGCCCTTCTGAAAGCAGCCGCCCCGCCTTGCCCATCCAGCCAAATTTCGGAAACGTCCGCATAGAAAACACTCAAATCCCCTGACAAAGCTGATTCATGGATAATACGATTCCCATGATGTCGGCCGAACATTTTTCCATGTTTTGGGACAGATAATTCACTTGAGAACGTGCTTTTTGAATCAAGGACTGGTTATAGTCCAAATGCTCCTGCAATTTATGCTGACGGTTGATGAGATTCTGCCGCTCTTTTTCTATCTCTTCGTCATCTAACAAAATATCGATCTGATCAAACCACAGTTTCTCATCTGTCAGATTCAACTCATGTAAAATCCTGCTTAATTTTTCCTCATAATATTCTAAATCATCGCTGGTTTCCATATACTTTTTACGCTGTTTCACACTGTCCATATACTGTTCCCATTCGTAAAGCAGCTCCTGACCACTTTTTACATGATATTTTGCACAGGCATAATCAACCGCATTTGTTACATTCACATACTTCACTTTCATCTTATTTTCGCGCTCAATCGCATAATTCCGGTTGACGTTGATTTTATGCAGTTCGGTAATATTGTACTGACGTTTCATAAAAATGCCAAATGTTAACATTGCGACAACAAAGATCAGAAGGAAAAATGCATTTTCACAATGCAGACGAAATCCCTCCTTCAAAACAAATAGAAGCACGATCCCTACTCCACAGACACCACACAGACAATACAATAATTGCTGCAGCGTGGTCTGTTCTTCTGTCAGCTGTTCTTGTCGTATTGCCAACTGCTCTTTTTCGCTCGACAAATATTGCATATCTCGTTTCACGGCTGCCTGATATTTCTCGTTTGCCTGTAGGCGACGAATCTCATCCGGCATTTCCTCTTCCTTCTGCTGCATCTGAAGAAAAATCGCATCTTCCATCCGATGGCCTGCTTTTCGGTAATTTTCTCTTGCATTTGTCAGTTTGCGCACATTTTGAACCGTCTCTTTGAGTTCCGCACTTTTTTCTTCCGGAAGTGCTTTCAGCTTTTCAATATCAGCCAGATAATCGCAAACCTCATGATATTCTTTTCGACCTTCCTCTAACTCTTTTGTATTTTCCATGATCGTTTCACACTGAGAAACGATATAGTGTTCAATTTCCTCTCGATTACTTTTCGGTTTTGACACCCGCTCCACTGGCGGTAATTCCGGTTCTTCCTCCTCGCCAACCGAATATTGCTGAATCGGCTTTGACTGCTTTTCATTCTTTTTTTTCCAATGAAACCACTTCATAAAAACTCCCCCTTATTTTCTTCATCAGAAGACACATTTTTGCATATATTCATTTTTCCAGGCCGCCATGATCGTGTCCGCCTGTTCATAAAACGCATTGATCTCTCCTTTTTCACGCAGTTCATACAACTGCTGCATCTGTGCATCTTCGACTAGTTGTTCCCTACTATTCTGATCCTTCAAAAACGCTTCGATCTGATCCGAGGCATACTTTGCTTCTTCCATAAGACTTCGTGTCTTTTCTTCCCCATATGCCAAAAAACAGGATGCCCAGTACTCCTGCCCGATCTGACTTGTATCTTGATAAGTGGAAGCCATTTCAAAACAATGCATCGCATCCTCAAATAAAAATATTCCGGCATAAGCAGTGCCGAGATTATTCCAAACCTGACTTTGAAACACTGGTTTTTCCTCTTTTGTTTCAGAAAGCAGCAGTATTTTCCGATATTCCTGAATGGCAGCCACATATAAGTGTTTTTTTAGCATACGGTCCGCACGCATTTTTTTTCGTTCTACCGGATTTTTCTTTTGAAACTCCTCAATCGTACTACATATCATAGAAATTTCCGAAGGTGTATGATATCCGCTCGCCTGTAAAAGACTTTCCATAAACAGCGCCACGTTTTTTCTTCGCCAATACAATTCCATTCGCTGCGCCAGGGAAGGCATTGCCAGCTCTTTTGTCACCCATTCCAGAAATGACTGCCGCATAAAGGACGGCTGCGCCAGATCAATATTTTCCTGAATAAAATAGCTGATCTCCTCCAGGTTATAAAGATGCAATGACAGTTCTTCTAACTCATACGGTGTTTGTGCCTGATTACGCCGGCATAAAATCACACTGCTCATTTCACATTCCCCCCTTTTTATAAACGAATCACATATTCCCAGGTTTGCCCGGTTGCAGCAAAAAATTCTCCGAATCCCTGATCTGTTAAAGACACCTTCACTTCCCGATCAGAAAGAGGTTCTGCTTTCACATGGAGCCGCGTCGTCCTTGGAGGCCGTTCGGGGAGTTCCGTTAACTGCAATGTCTGAATCTGTGCATTTCGACTTTGTGGCAATTGCAGATAAAAATCAATTGCTGATGATTTATCAAGGATAATATCACATTCCCCTTTTGTCTCATACCAGTTTTCGCCGGCTGAGATCAGCGTAAACATACCATCCCCCTGTGCCCCCCGCACTTTCATACTGACATTGACCTTCATCTCATTTTCGCCCATGTAGACAAACGGCCATTGCTGATTTGAATCCCGAATTGCTGCAAAATAACAGGCTCCTATGGAAAACAGATTTTTTCCCATAAAGGCTTTTCGATTCTTACACAAAATCTGCAGTGATTGCCGCATCCATCCTCCTTCAAACAAATCTCCTGTCAGATAGACTGCTGAAACGATTCGCCCGGAAAGCTGTTGATTTGCCATTTCTGCAAATGCAGAATCTTTTTGTTCCCCAAGCGCTCCGAGTTTTTCTTCCGTAACCGTCACAAGCTGTGGACTGGTTTTCTGACTTCGTTCCAGACACCATGCAAAGATTTGATTCTCTTTTTCCCGAAACATCAAAACATCATGCAGCCACAGTTCCCGCTTCTGATTCAGCGTATATACATAAAAACTTTCTTTATAATTTTGAATATGCCAGTTTGCTGAGGAGATTCCTGCTTTTTTCAACGCCCATCCCAGTTTGCGCACCAGTTCTTTATTGACTTCCTCCATTGTAAGAACCAGCCGATCTACGCGAAACGGTGTTCCATTTTTTTCCGGAAGTGCCAGAACTTTCCGAAAAAACAACGCCAGAAGTTCAAACGCTTCGTAGCTTTCTTTGTCCCAGACGATTTTTTCTTCAGACATTGTTTTTTGTATTAAGTGATCTGCAAAACAAGGTTCGTTGAGCTGCATCTGCTTTTTTGCTTCATCCCCGTATAACCAATAGCTGGAATTTTTCTTATGTCCGATCACCAGAGGGATCTGATAGACATTTCTTCCTGCGACAGCACTCACCGTTTCCGGTTTTTCACTGTCTGCACGCATGAAACTGAGCATCACGCTTGTGTCACTGATATCCATGCCCGCATAACATCTTATACCTTCTATCATATACTTCTCCCCCTTTTCTACAATATCAGGAACTGGTTGTTCACATTTTTCTCTCGACTTTTGTATTTTTCCATCAGACCAAGCATTGTTTCACTGTCTTCGAGTGCTCTCGATACTGCCATTCCGTTTAAAAGATCATATCGACTGTCATCATTTTCATTATAACCATCCGCATTCTGAATCACATTGCTTCCAGTAATATCCCATATACCATCGATTTTTTCCTGTACATAGTATTGAATTTTTTCCCCAAAGAACAACACAAAACTTTTGACATAAATCCCTTCATACATTTCCTGCATTCGCTCTTTCTTGAAATCAACTTGCAGATCATATTCGGGTTGATAGCAGAGCATCACTTCTTTTCCCGGATCTGTGCGATACTCAATAAATATTTTATCATAAAGATAAAATTCCTGCTGAATTTCATGAGGAAACTGTTTATAAAAACGGAAATACAAACCTTTCTGTATGCATTGTCCCAACAAGTCTTCGACAATTTCGCGTTCCGCCTGTGACAGACTCTGCTTCTGCGACAGCCATTGCAGTAATGCCAGCTCTCCCATTTGATTGATTGTATGTTCCTGATACTGATGTAATAATTCTTCAAAAACAGACTCCGAAACAACCATCTTTTTCACAAAACTGCAATATGAATAGTAAGAAACATATGCTGCACAGATTTCACTGCGACCACCGCTTTTGCAATAACTCTCATAAATCTCATCCGTATTTTCCACAAATACCGCCGTGGAAAGCATCTGAACCAGGAGACGTTCTTCCAGCTCTGCGGTATCCACCAGGAAATTCTTCGCCGTGCGAAAGAGTGCCGCCATTTTTGCGGTCGGTCCCTCATAATATTTGACCAGATAGTTCAGCAAAACATCATTATATTTTCCTGCACGATACGCCGCCTCACTCAGATACAGTAGATTTTTTTCCCACTCATATGCGTGCTCTATGATCAAATAACTGCACAAAGAAAGAAGTCGTCCACTCTGCAATTGATCTACACTTCCACACGGAATCTGTTCGTATGCAGCTTCATACTCATGCAGTTCCACTAAAATCTCCACTGCCATCCTGTGTGCATCTCCATCGAGCAGTGAAAGATTTTCCTTTTTCAGATAAGGTGCTACCCGCTCAAAATCCCCCGCCTCATAACAATACCGAACTAACTCACAAATAAGCGTTTTTCGATATTCTTCGCGGATTTCTTTTGCTTTGATCAGATGCATCAGTAAATCCATTTTATCATTTTGCATCGCTTTTTCGACCGGACTACTCGAAAAATAATGCAGCAGATACGGAATCTTTTCCGGTGCCCATGAAATACATTTGCGTATATAATGTGATGGATGCATCAGTTTTTCCAGCTCGCAATCCTCTAAACCTGTCAAAAGATTTCCATATATATCTTCTAAAAGGATCACATAATTCGCAGAATAAACCTGCACATAAGCGATATGATTTACAAGTGGTACAACCTGCACTTTTTTCCACTCCTGCTGCGCTACTATGACGTAACGAATATCTGGTCGTTTGCAGACAAACTGACAAGTATAAAACAGTTCCGATAATTTCTTTGTAATTTCCGGATTAACCATTCCCGCTTCTAAAGCAGTATCATAAATCAGTGCCAGATTTGCATCCATATGATGTTGTTCCATCTGGCGCAATGCAAAATCTTCTATATTCTGCATATAATGTTCCAGCACATCCGGCTGCCTGTTACGATTTTTAATGATATTTACATACAATATCGCTTTTCGCGCTACCGGAAGCGTATTTGTATTATATTGGAAATAAATCTGCACCTCTTTCGGCAATGGGTCCGTTCGCTGACTATCAATGGAAAGCAGATAGGATTCATATAGATTCGTGATACGAAAATCTTTTTCGATTCCCATCGCATACCAATGCTGATACTGTACTCCGTATTTCGAAAAGCGAGTCAGATAACGGCAGATTATCTCTGCTAACTCCTCTGTCTGATATTGTTCATAACAACCGCACAAAATCTGATAGTTTTTTTCATCAAACGAACGCTCCATGGACAGTAATTTCAAAAAACGCTCCATCATCGCATGTGTGAGCCCCTTTCTCTGAAGCCCCCACAATAAAATCCGTTTCTCATATGTTCCCAGTTTTTTCATCAGATTCGGTTCTTCCTGATAAAGATAAAATGCCTCCATATAGAAAAATGGACTGGCATGTCCGCTGCAAATGTGTTTTTCCAGTGCCTGTTGGCGTACCTTGTGATCGGTGAAATAATCTTCTCGTAAAAACAAGAGCACCCAGAATAAAATCTCCGGTTTTCCTCTCTTTTGATAGATGACCTCTATCTCTTCTGTAAGCTTATTTACATAAGATGCTTCTCGCTCTATCAATGTCAAAAGATACAGATAATACGCCCATTCTGTCGTATCTGTCTCTTTAAAATGTTCGCGCTTAAATGCATCTAAAATCCATTCTGCTTCCTGTCGCTGTTTATTCAAAAGATACGCCTGTGCTTTCATCAAGCGATAAATATCCTGTTTTGTCAATCGAAACAATTGATCTAATAATTCATTTGACTTCTGACACCATTCTCCCGTCACGATTTTCTGAAATCGATAATCCATATACAGTTTTGTTAATTCTGCCTGATATTTTTGTTTTTCCCAAATCAGCTTTTTCTGTTGAGGATGTCGACTCGTCTGCTCCACCAAAAGTTCCACCTGCTCAATTTGATTCGTTCCTGCAATCGTAATGCGAATGAAATTTTTTCCATGATGCAGCTTTTGGGGATCGATCACATAAGGAATCTGCAGTACATCTCCCACAAAATCCTCTGTTTCAAACAATTGTTTACTAAAACAGATTCCCGCAGAATCTGCAGTGACCGAAAGACTGAGATACCCCCAGCTGTCTTTTTCAACCTGTAAAAGCTCCTGACTCGGTTCCTTGATATCTTGAAAATTACGCGTAGAATCCAATACACGAAATGCGATCCGCTTTTTCTTTTTCAAACCACACAGATACTCTTCTACCGCCTGGCTGCCATTTGAATCCCGACAAATTTCCCGATATAATAATTTTGCCCGGTCATCTTCATTATGTAACAACTCCCGAAATGCCGATGAATGAAAAAACTGTTCGGCTTCTTTTGGCGCTGTCTGCGCCAGCCGTACAAAATCATGCATATGGCGCATCA
The DNA here is from genome assembly GCA_051880395.1 of Lachnospiraceae bacterium. Lineage (GTDB taxonomy): Bacteria > Bacillota > Clostridia > Lachnospirales > Lachnospiraceae > JBJENW01. Next base: position 32,585 of record JBJENW010000108.1, read on the forward strand.
ACCCTGTACTTGTCTGTTGATAATTTCTTGTCACATATGCAACAAAAGAAAGGCTATATTCCCCACCGTTGCAAATAATTGAAAAAACACCTTTTTGAATATTTCCTTCCTCTAATCCTTCGCTATGAAATTTATATTTTACTCTGACCTGTGTACCGCTAAAACGGGCGATCTTACATTCCATTCTCCCATTTGAAGAAAAAATCTGTCCCTCAATCGGAACACGATTCAGGCTATTGATCTGAAATTCTCCCGTGCAGCACTGTCCCAATGGAACATTCAATTCTATTTTTTCCACTGATAACTCTACAACCGGTCTGTCATAATTAAATTGTCCTCTTGCTAGTTCCTCTATCCGTCTCTGCAAGTCGCCACCTGCTTTATCATTTATTATATAGCGATTCAGCTCGTTTCTGAATCGCTATATGAATCGGTTTCATTATACCCTATTTTCAGCCACTATGCAACAAGTGAAACCTTTTCTCGTGCAGGTTCTCTCTTTTTTTACTTTATTTTTACATTTTTCGCAGCACTATACGCTCCGTAAATCCGTTTTCCTGTCGAATCCTTTTTGTAGGCTCGAATCCTGATTTGATATATTTTTGACGTTTGCAGATTTTCCAGAAGCTTTCCTGTCGCACTTGTACGAAGTACCGTCGGCGTATTTTTCCCGTTTTTCAATATTGAAATCTCGTACCCATCTGCCTCTGACGTTTTTTTCCACGATAATTTCACAGTTCCCTTCTTCGATGATTTTGCTTTTGTAACTACCGTTTTTTTCACTACGATCGTCTTCCATTTTGCATAAAAACGTTTCGATCCGGTGCTGGATCTTTCTAGCTTTGTCACCGATTTTTGAAAACCCGCATCCGTATACCAGCCTAAAAACAAAGAACCTGATTTCTGTGGATTTTTCAAATTGATCGTATCTGTTTCTACGGTATAGATTTTGGGATTTTCTTCTGCATTTTTTCCGCCATTTAGCTGATACGTGATCGGATATTCCCGAATGTTCCAATGTGCATATACATTCTGATTCTGCGTAATCGTCACTTCCTGATCCGGCAGAATCCGCTCGCCGCCTGTCTTTTTTGTAAACCATCCTGCAAACCGGTATCCCTCTTTCGTCGGAATCGGAAGCGTTCCATAAGTTTCTTTTTCCGTAACCGTCTGTTGCGTTTTTTCTAAAATACCACCTTGTGAATCAAATGTCAGTGTATAGGTTTTCGGCTTTTGTGTCTCTTTCACCTGCTGTGTACCGGTTAAGACATAACGAAATACGCGCAATGCCTGATCGGGCTTTCCATCATATCCAAACAACGCCTGATTATCCCAGGAAGAGCCGCCATACCAATCCTGCACATGCTCGTAATCATAGGACTTTGCGTATTCCGATGCCCAGCCGGAACCGTGTTCTCTCCAGAGTTCCTTGTTTTCCTCTAAAATCTGCTGTGCATTCGCACTAGAAAAGTCGTATTCCTGTACCGGAATCCATGCAGGCTCCCAGTAAAATGCACCGACACCTGCATCTCCAACATCCGCCACCGCCTGCATTACAGACGCTACTTCTGTCACCTGTCCCTGCCCGGATACTTCATAAGCCAAATCTTTGCATGATTCGCCAACATTATTATTCTGTCCGTCATGGTCCTCTAAATCTTTGACATAAGAAGTCTCCGCAACCATGACTTTTTTGTGATACGTCTGTGCGACACTGCGCAGGACACTTGTCAAATTATCCGTCGCTCCATGCCAGAACGGATAATACGATGACGCAAATACATCATAGTCAACATTATTCTCCTGCAGATACTTTGCAATCGACAGATAATTTCCGGTTTTCTGCGGGTCTGTAAAATGCAATGCCACCAAAATTTCTTTTCTATATTCATTCGCCACTTTCCGAACCGCACTGCTGCCCGCTTGGAATAACTGACATTTTTCCCATGTTTTTGTCTCGCCGCACATTCCGTTATTGGTCTCGTTGCCCACCTGTACCATACAGACATCGACACCGGCATCGAGAAGTGTTTTCAGACTTTGTTCAGTGTAATCATACAATTTCGTTTTTTTATCCTCAAACGAAAGACTGCTCCATGCTTTCGGTGTCAGCTGTCGCTCCGGGTCTGCCCAGAAGTCAGAGTAATGAAAATCGATCAGCACTCTCATTCCTGCCTCTGTCGCCCATTTCCCCATTGTTTCTGCTTTTTTTAGGTCACAGTTTCCGCCGCCATACCCGTTTCCGTTCGCATCATACGGATCATTCCACACACGCAGACGCACTGCATTCACACCACTGTCCGCCAACAGTTGGAAAAAACCGGCTCCGTCCAGTTCTTTTCCCTCAAAATCACGATACGTCACGCCACTTTCCACTTCCGAGATGTACGATGACACATCCACCCCTCGTAAAAAATCTGTATTCATACCGGATACCTGCTCCACCTGATAAATGGATTGCTCTCGCTCAACCCCTTCTGTTTCCAATTGACGCAGGCAAAGCTCATCGACATATCCCCAGCCTGTGTTTTTCGTTCCTGTCACGCGAAATCCCAGTTCGACCGTCTTTTCCTTTTCCACAGTAAACGTAACGCTGCATTTTTTCCAATTTTCCCATCCGTCATCTTCCTGTTTCGTATTTCCGATCGTTGTGTCAGCGTACACTTCGACACGCTCTCCGTCGCCGCCCATTGCCCAGCCGCTCAGCGTATATTTTCCCGGTTTCAAAGTCACCGCCTGATGGAAACTAAAACTACCGGTGCTCCCTGTATCTCCACCAAACCAGAAATTGAAAGATTTACTGCCAGAAACCCGGTTTGAAAGATCTTGTGACTGGATACTCTGATAGATCCAGTTATTTTCTGTTCCATCCAGTTTCGTGTACTGCCAGCCATCTAAATCCAGCTCAAATCCCGGATTTGTCAACTGATCCTGCTGTGTCTGTCGTGTAGAAAGCTCTATCGTGTTTTCTCCTGCATACACTGACAGCGTCTGTATATTACTTTCAATTACAAAAAAAGCTGCCAAAACGGCAGCATATTTTTTCCACTGATTTTTCAAATTTTTTCCTCCTTGCCATACCGTTTACATAACTTCTTTTATTTTACCACTTCAAAAAAAAGAACGCAACTACTTATACGGCAAACTGGTGCAAAAGTTCACGCGCCGCAGCGGATAACGGTGTATTCGCATCAGTTACAATGGCAATCTGACGTTTCGGAATCGGCTGCTCAAACTGAAGCCGAAACAGACTTTTGTCCGCAATTTTTTCTTTTGCGAAATCCGCCATGACACAGGCTACTCCGAGCCCACGCTGCGCAAACTGAATCAGCATATCACTGGTAGCAAGTTCAAATTCCGGCAAAAGCGTAATACGCTGCTTCGCCAAAAATGCATCAACGGAACTGCGCGTTGACGTATTTGGCTCCAGACAGATGATCGGATATTCCTGCAGCATCTGATACGTCAGCAGTTTTCCTTTTAACTGTTCGAACTTTCTGCCCGCCACAAAAATATCCTCCACTTCCCGAACAGGCTGAATCTTAAAATGATGCTTCTCTTGAACCGGCGTACTGATCACACCGAAATCAATCCTCCCCTGCTGTAGATGATGCAGCGTTTCCGGTGTCGGTGCATTTGTCACCTTGATTTTAATATTCGGATGCTCCTCATGGAACCGCTCTAAATATTCTAACAAATAAAACCGCAGTGTCATATCACTGGCACCGATGCAGATTTCCCCCTCTTCTAGATCACGCATTTCCCGCAACTTTTTCTCGCCTGACAAAATATACTCATACCCACGCTGCACATATGTGTAAAACATTTCTCCTTCCGCAGTAAAGCGAACCCCCTTGGAAGTACGCACAAACAATGTCACCTGCAGTGCCTCCTCCAAATGACGAATCGCCTGACTTACGGCAGGCTGGGAAATCGATAATGCTTCCGCCGCCAGTGTAATACTCTTTTTTTGCCCTACATAATAAAAAATTTTGTAATATTCTAAATTGATATCCATCTCTGTTTCCTATTTCAGAAAAAAATAGGTAAGCGTTGCCGTTGCGATCAAAGTTCCTTTTTGGTTTGTGATCGAGACATCGTAAACGCTGATCGTCGCTCCCACTTTTCGCTCAACTGCCTCTGCAGTCAACAGATCCCCCTCAAATGCCGGTTTCAGGTAATTGATATTGGAATTGATCGTCGTCACAACACGTCCGCGACTTTCTCCAGCTACCCCCGCGATCGTATCTGCCAGTGTAAACAGCATTCCTCCATGCACGCTTCCGTTTGGATTCGTATGCCTTTTTTCTGCGCGAAAAATCCCTTCTGCATATCCGGGTGTCACTTTCAAAATCCGTATCCCTGTTTCCTTTACAAATCCTTCGATCGTGCCCTCTTTTGTGATGGTCTCCTGAATGGTATCTGCTGCGCTTTCTATTTTTTTCTCTATCATTTTGTTCCTTCTTTCCTTTACTTCACTACTTTTGAACAGGCAAGTGCCAGAGAACCCGGTCCGATATGGCAGGCAATACTGAGCGATAACGGAGCTGCCACAATCTCACTACCTGCAAATACCTGTTTCAATTCTTCCACATATTGCAATGCCGGTTCTACATCCTTACTGTATGCTACAGACAGATGCACCGTCGATGCATCTATGCTTCCATCTTCCTTTTGCGTACCGCCGAAACGTTTTACAATATCCTGCTTCATTGCCTCGATCATAATTGATTTTGCCTGCTTTACCGTTCTCGCCTTTGCAAAAGCATCTAGTTTTTCCCCCTGAATCGTGAGAACCGGTTTTAATTTCAGCAGTGTTCCGAGTGCCGCCGCTGCCGGAGTGATACGGCCACCTTTTTTTAGATACGTCAGCGTATCCACCATAATGTAAATACTGGATTCGAATTTCACTTTTTCCAAAATTTCCCGAATCTCTGCTGCAGTTTTTCCTTGTTTTGCCAATTCTACCGCATCCAAAACAGATTGTCGCTGTGTCACGGAAATACGCTGATTATTGACTACCTCTATACGTCCTTCATAATCTTGTGCCAAAGAAACAGCCACCTCGCAGGAACTGCTGAGTCCGCTCGACATCGGAATATAGACAAGTTCTTCATACTCGTTCAATAATCTTTCCCAAAACTCCGTCAGATTACCAACCATTGGCATTGATGTCGAAATATCCGCACCTGTTTCCAATTTCTCATAAAATGCTTCCTGTGTCAGATTCACATCTTCATAAAACGTTTCTTCGTTCATATAAAAAGGCATCGGTACAACAAAAACCCCGTATGTTTCTGCCTCCGCTTGTGTCATTCCGCTGTTACTGTCTGTTACAATCGCAATCTTTTTCATTGCATTCACTCCCTTCTTTTTTTATGTTCTCTCGGAGTCTCCTCTGATTCTGCTTTTGATCTCCTATTGAATACACACAAATTCCATCGCAATCTTTTGAAATGAAAATCCGTGTTTCAGTATACCGTATCCGGTCAAAGAACGCAAGTCATGTTTTTTTCAAAAAATGCCTCTGCGACATTCTTCGTTCACAGAGGCATTTTTTATAGAAAGCGTTTAGATGACCCAGAAATTATCATGGAAAATGATTTCCCGATATGTTTCAAATTTCAGCCATTTGTCAAATAAAGCGGCATCCGGATTTTCACCTGCAGCTTTATAATCGGAGCGGAATGCATCGAATTCTTCCTGTGACTCGACTTGAATCGCAAATCCACGACCGTTGACCAGCGGATATCCACTGTATTCATAAGAATCAAACGGAACCACTGCTGTCACTTTTTCTTTTCGGATGGAAACAGCAACCTTGTCACGCAGTACAAGAATATCGAAGTCATCCGGATAATGGTAGCTTTGTCCTTTGACCGGAATCGTGTCACCGATCGTATAAGTATCTTTGACTGCACGAGTTTTTGCGATGTTCGTGCTCTCCAGATTATAATAGAATTCGTCAAAGATTTCTCCTCTGGTCTTCACATCACCGGATACAAACGTATATCCGCCCTCATCATGCTTCGTATCTTCTACAACACCGCAGGCAGATGTCATATGGCTGACACGGTCGATCAAGATCAACTCGCCGAGCGTCTTATGATTTTTGAAACGGTCTACCACGATATTTTCTTGGAATAACAGTTCGCAGACCGCGATCTCATTTTTCTCCAAATGCTCGGCACTCTCATGTTCGCCTGTATTGACATTGATCTTATACTGCACCTTTGTCAAAACCGCCGGAATTTCTTTCGTTCCAAGTTTTACGATATAATCTTTTCCAATGACCAGTTCCTCATCATCCATCCACAATAACGTCGCTGTCACCTTATTGCTGACTACCAGATCTGTATCTTTTGTCAACACACATCCACGGGAGACATCGACCTCTTTATCCAACTGAATCGTCACAGGTCTTCCTTTTTCGGCACTGCTGCTTTCTTTATCACCGATCAGAATGCTCTTTACGTTTGCCTCCTCACGGCTTGGCAATGTGATGATCGTGTCCCCAACAGCAACACTTCCGGACTCGATCTGTCCCTGGAATCCACGAAACGTATGATCCGGACGGCACACACGCTGTACCGGCATATAAAAGCCTTCTTCCTGTGTCTTTTCGGAAACATCCACCTGCTCTAAATACGGAAGCAGCGCTTCGCCTTCATACCAAGGCGTATTCTCGGATTTTTTTGTAACGTTATCGCCCTCTGTCGCGGAGACAGGAATGATCTGCACACTGGCGAGTCCCAATTCTTTTGCCAATTCCTCGATCTGTGCGGTGATCTCATCAAACCGCTCTTTGCTGTATCCGACAAGGTCCATCTTATTGACAGCAAATACAAAGTAGCGAATTCCCATCAATGCACAGATTCTGGCGTGACGTCTGGTCTGTACCAGTACCCCCTGCTTTGCATCCACAAGGATCACCGCCAGATCTGCAAAAGAAGCTCCAACTGCCATGTTTCTGGTATATTCCTCGTGTCCCGGTGTATCTGCCACGATAAAGCTTCTGTAATCGGTCGTAAAATACCGATACGCCACATCGATCGTGATGCCCTGTTCCCTCTCTGCCATCAGACCATCAAGCAGCAAAGAATAATCGATCGCACCACCACGGCTTCCGACTTTACTGTCAAGTTCCAATGCTTTTTCCTGATCTGCGTAGATCAATTTCGAATCATATAAAATATGTCCGATCAAGGTAGACTTTCCATCATCTACACTTCCACAAGTGATAAATTTTAATAATCCGCTCATCTTAGAAATAGCCCTCCCTTTTTCTTCTTTCCATGCTGCCGGCTGCCTCATTGTCAATCACTCGACTGGTACGCTCGGACTCTACTGCACTTAATGTTTCTTCGATAATTTCATCTAATGTGGTCGCATTCGATTCGATCGCCCCGGTCAACGGATAGCATCCAAGCGTACGGAAACGTACTTTTTTCTGCGTAACTTCTTCCCCCGGATTCAGTTTCATACGATCGTCATCTACCATGATCAGGTTTCCGTCACGCTCCACAACCGGACGTTCTGCCGCAAAATATAACGGCACGATATCGATGTTTTCACGCTTGATATACTGCCAGATATCTTTTTCTGTCCAGTTTGAAATTGGAAAGACACGCATGCTCTCGCCCTTGTTGATCTTTGTATTATACAATTTCCACATTTCCGGTCTCTGATTCTTTGGATCCCATGCCTGCGCTTCGTTTCTAAATGAAAAAATACGCTCTTTTGCACGCGATTTTTCCTCGTCACGTCTGCCTCCGCCAAATGCTGCCGTGAACCCATATTTATTCAGCGCCTGTTTCAATGCCTGTGTTTTCATAATATCCGTATAAGCAGAACCGTGATCAAACGGATTGATTCCTTTGTTCACACCGTCCTGATTGATGTACTCGATCATTTCAATTCCTTTTTCCTTTGCCACGCGGTCACGGAATTCGATCATTTCCTTGAATTTCCAAGTCGTATTGACATGCAAAAATGGAAATGGTGGTTTTTCCGGGTAAAATGCTTTCATTGCCAGGTGAAGCATAACCGAACTGTCCTTTCCGATGGAATATAACATAACTGGTTTTTCGCATTCCGCAGCCACTTCTCTGATGATATAGATGGCTTCTGCTTCTAATGCGTCAAGATGTGATAATGTACTCATATCGTTTCTCCTTTATTCTTTCTATGTAAAAAAGTAACTACCCGTTAATATTTATTGGCTTCTTTTCGGTTGATTTCAATGGTGCACTCGCTTTTGTCTTTTCGTGTCAGTTTCCAAAGCAGCACATCGCCTTTTTCTTCTGTATGCATAAGGCTTCCTTTTCCACCGATGTCCTCTCCGAGATAAAAATCAATCGCATTTTGATGACATTCTTTCAGGCAGGATGCACAGCCCCAGCAGTCACGCGGGTACTTTATATATGCTTTTCCAGCCTCATCGCGTGCAAGCAGACTGCCCGGACAAACTGTAAGACAGCTGCCACAGCCCACACATTTTGCTTTATTGATCGCTATGCTCATATGTGCTGCCTCCTTTCACCAGATCCCGATAGATGATCTGTATCTTCCCATCTTCCATTCTGGAATTTACATACTTCAACCATTCATCGCTTTTTTGCGGATGATCCAAATTTTCTGCAAAACAATGCCAACGTGTTTCTTTTCTGGCTTTCAGATGGGCGATCAGCGTTTTACAGACCGTCAGACGATCCTTCAGTTCATAAATAAACAAAAGTTCATGTGCATCCGATGCAGCAAGCAGCTCTGTTTTCTGTTCAATCTCTGCAATCTTTTCGGCTGCAATATCCAGATCTTTTTCATGAAACTGATAATGTGTACCGATTCCGCCTGCGTACTGATCCATAACTTCCTGCATTTCTTCTTCCAGCTGTTCCACCGTATACGGAGCATCTTTTCTTTCTAAATATTGCTGATATTCGGCTGCCTTTTCTTTCAGCTTTCTCTTCTGCTCTGTGTTTGCCTCTGACGAACCAGTTTTTTGCACGTTTTTCTGTTTTTGCGCAGCAATTGCTTCTGCTGCGATCGCACCCTCAACCAGTGCACCAGAAACATACTTCTGCGGACAGCCGCCGGCCACATCACCGGCCGCATGCAAGCCCTTGATCGTTGTCTCCCGTTTTGTATCCACCCAGTAACCGCTGGCAGTATGCCCACCAACTACATACGGCTCGGTTCCTTCAATCTCGACATTCTGTTCACTCGGCATTTTCCCAGATTCCAACCATTTCAACGTCTGGCTCGGAGCCATGTTCAGATATGCTTTTAGCAGTTCCTCATCCTGCTTTGGCGTAATACCTTCGGTCTTTAAAAAACAAGGTCCGCGCCCTTCGAGGTTTTCTTTTACCGTTCCATACAAACGCTGTGAGGTCGTCAAGCCATATTTATCCTCGTAAATTTCCCCTTCGGAATTGACCTGTTTCGCACCAACCCCCTGCGCGATCGTTCCGACCGGTGCGATCGTGTCTTTACAGCGTAGTGCGATAAAACGCATTTCAAACGTTGTCATTTCTGCACCGGCGCGAATCCCCATCGCATAACCGGCACCCGTGTTAAATGGAGAGTACCACATCTTATGGCGGGAAAACCCCGGATTGTTCGGCTTGTATAAACCTGCTGCGCCACCGGTCGCACAAATGACATTGTCCGCTAAGATCTCATAAACCTCACCGGTTTCCATATGAAATCCGATTGCGCCCTGAATCTGATTGCCTTCTACAATATAATCTGTGATATTAATATGTTCTAATACTGTTACATTTGAAAGGGCAGTCACTGCATCCGCGAGAATCGGTTTGATATTCTCTCCGTTGATCTTGATATTTCGATTTCCTCTTGCTACATATTCCCCGTTTTCATCTTTTAAGATCACAAGTCCCAGTTTTTCCAGTTCTGCAGTCACCTCGTTGACACGTTCCGACATCGTTAAAAGCAAATCCTCCCGCACTATGCCATCCGCATCCTTCTTGGCATACTCCACATAATCCTGTGGCACATGGCCTTTTGTAATATAAGCGTTGATCGCATTCACACCTGCTGCAAGGCAGCCGCTTCGTTTGATATTTGCTTTTTCGGCGATCACAATGTTACACTGCATTTTTTTCTGCAAAGCCAGAGCTGCGTAGCAGCCTGCCGTACCGCCGCCAATAATCAGCACATCTGCATTTAAAATCGTCTGTTTCATGCCAATTAATTTCCTTTCTTCTGCTAAATATAGAATACGTCATTCTCCTGCATCGCTGTATTCTCCATCAAATATGTCTTTTTATCATCAAATACATACAAACGATAGATCAACACCTGCACTTTTTCTCCCACAGAAACCGGATCTTTTTCCAGTGACCGTTCTGCTTTGATGTGAATTCCTTTTACATTGATGGTCAATTCCAGATAATTTCCACGGAAAATGATATCTTCGATCACACCCTCTTCTGCAGCACTGATATATTGATCCAAATGTCCATAACGAGTCACTTTTACAAACTCCGGTCGAATGACTGCCTGACTCGCCCCCGGTACTTTATCAAACCCGGTTAGCTTTTCATAATCCGATACGACAACGGATCGACCAATAAATTGTGCCACAAATGGTGTGTCCGGTGCTTTATAAATCTCCATTGGCGTTCCGACCTGCTCTATTTTTCCATGATTTGTGATAATGATCTCATCTGCGACCTCCACCGCTTCGTCTTGGTCATGTGTGACAAAGATACTCGTAATGCCGACTTTGTGGATCATATCCTTTAACCAGTTTCGCAATTCAAACCGCACTTTCGCATCAATTGCCGCAAATGGTTCATCTAATAACAGTACCTGCGGATTCGGCGCCAACGCTCTGGCAAATGCCACTCTCTGACGCTGCCCGCCGGACAGCTGATTCGGATAGCGCTTTTCCATGCCGCTGAGGCCGATTAAATCAATCAGTTCCATCACACGCTTTTTGATCTGCGCTTTCGGCACTTTCTGAATTTCCAGTCCAAACGCAATATTGTCATACACTGTCATATACCGAAACAACGCATAATTTTGAAATACAAACCCGATACCACGCTTCGCTGCCGGAATCTCATTCATACGTTTCCCATCGATAAAAATGTCTCCGGAATCCGGATTTTCCAAACCTGCCAGCATACGCAGAATGGTTGTCTTTCCGCTTCCACTCGGTCCGAGCAATGCAACCAATTTTCCTTTTTCTATGCCGAAACTCACATTGTCTGATGCCTTAAAGTCACCAAAATTTTTTTGAATATTTTTCATTTCCACATACATTGTTATTTCCTCATTTCTGCTTCACTTACCGTTCACAATTTTTACAGAATTTTTCTTCTAAGTAAAAGCTGTGCGAACCATATGTTTTTTATCCTTCCTCTTCCTGCTCCTTTTTTGCAGACTTATATTCCACAAAATTGCGCAGAATCAGCACTGCTACCGCGATCAAAACCAATAACGATGAAACCGCAAACGCCGCTGTGATCGATTCAGCTGAGCCCGACATATAAAGGGCATCAATTTCCAATGGCAGGGTAAATGTACCGCCACGCGTTTTTGAGATTGCATTTACCGCACCGAATTCTCCAAGCGCACGCGCTGTACAAAGAATAATTCCATATACAAGCGCCCATCGAATATGTGGCAATGTGACTTTTCGAAAAATCTTAAATCCTCCTGCCCCCATCAGCGCAGCTGCCTCTTCTTCCTCTTTCCCCTGTGCATTTAAAACAGGAATGATCTCTCTTGATACAAAGGGAAATGTCACGAAAATCGTTGCTAAAACAACACCTGGAATTGCAAACGCAATTTTTATACGCGTATCAAATTGCATATTGAACGCCATGATAAATTTGTTCGCCCAGCCCAATCGCCCAAATGTCATCAAAAACGCAAGACCCGCGATCACCGGTGAAATAGAAAACGGAATATCGATCAATGTTGCCAGCACATGTTTTCCTTTAAACGAGAATTTCGTTAAAAGCCAGGCAGAGATCAATCCAAAGAACGTATTTACCATGACAGCAATCACTGTTGCAAGTAAAGTAACACCCAGTGCAGAAATAACATATTCTGTCGAGATCGCTTTCAAATAAAATTTCCATCCTTCCCGTAAGGAACTCACAATCACAGATAAAAGTGGCAATACCAGCATCGTTAAAATAAACAGAACGCCCAGTAAAATCAAAACAACCTCTGTTATACTTCGTTTTTGCTTTTTCTCTTTCTGCATGATATTCCTCCTAACTGGTATGTTTTACCTGATACGCCTGCACCAAATTTACCAAAAATAAAATCACAAACGATAAAATCAGCATGACAAGTGCGATCGTTGTCGCGCTGGCATAATCAATATAATTTAACTTCTGCATGATCACATAGGAAATAACCTGTGTTTTATCCTTTGCACTGTTTCCGGAAATATAGATCACACTTCCATATTCTCCCACACCTCTGGCGAAAGCTAATCCGAATCCGGTCAGTAATGCCGGACAAAGCTCTGGCATAATGATCTTAAAAAATATCCGTACGCGGTTTGCTCCGAGCATGCTTCCAGCCTCCTCATACGACGGATCGAGTTTTTCTAAAACCGGCTGAATCGCCCGCACCACAAACGGAATTCCGACAAAGATCAACGCGATAATGATTCCCAACTTTGTATAGGAAACCTGTATTCCAAGTTTTGCAAGATACTTTCCTGGAAAACCGGTGTCGGAATACATTTTCGACAACGTAATTCCGGCTACGGCGGTCGGCAGAGCAAACGGAAGCTCGATCAGTCCATCCAAAATCCGTTTCCCCGGAAAATCGTACCGTACCAGAATCCATGCCAAAATCACACCGAAAATACAATTGATCACAGCTGCGATCAACGAACAGCTAATGCTTGTCCACAAAGCATTTTTTACACTACTTTTCATCAATAGCTCAAACATTTCCGGAATCGACAGCCTCATTGAATACACTAAAATTGATACCAAGGGAATCAACACCAATAGTGATAACATTGTAACTGTAATACCCAGACTTAATCCAAATCCCGGTATGACTCTACCAGAACCTTTTTGTTTTTTCTTTCCAAATCCGCTCATGTTTTACCTCATTTCTCCCAGATTTTTCGCACCATTTACGGATTGTAAATTTCATCAAAAATTCCATCATCATCAAAAAATTTTTCATAAGCAGCATCCCAGCCGCCAAAATCCTGGATATTGCAAAGCTCCATATCCAGAGGGAAACAATCTGCAAATTCTTCTAAAATATCCGGATTTGTCGGACGATACCCATTTTCTCCGATCAAGCGCTGCGCCTCATCGGTATACAGCCCGTCCAAATATTCCTTTGCCACTTCCTGTGTGTGATACATATCCGCATTCTCATCCACGATCGCCACACTCGGCTGTGCTAAAATACTGTACTTCGGATAGACAATCTCATATTGATCGGGATATTCCTGCAGCGTATTGATTGCTTCATTTTCCCAATCAAGCAGCACATCACCCTGACCGTTTTCTACAAACGTTGTCGTAGAACCTCGTGCACCGGAGTCCATTACTGTCACATTGTGATACATCGCTTTTACATATTCTTTTGCCTTCGCCTCATTATTTTGATAGGTCTTTAACGCATAATTCCACGCTGCCAGAAAATTCCAGCACGCAGCACCGCTGCTCTTCGGATCTGGTGTGATCACCGCAACATTCTCTTTGATCAGATCATCCCAATCCTGTATATTCTTCGGATTCCCTTTTCTCACCAGAAAGACGATCGTAGATGTATACGGAGAAGAATCATATGGAAATTCTTTTTTCCACCCCTTTTCGATCAATCCGGTTCGCTCTATTAAAGTGATATCATGTTCCAAAGCCAGTGTGACAACATCTGCATCGCTTCCCTCTACAACGGAACGTGCCTGTGCACCAGAACCTCCGTGCGACTGAACGACTTCAATTTTCTTTCCTGTTTTTTCCTGATACTGATTTTCAAAAATTTGATTATATTTTTCGTACAATTCTCTGGTCGGATCATAAGATACATTTGTAATGGTAAGTACATCTGTTTTTTTCGTTCCACACCCAGAGACGCTCGAAAGCAGCACTGTTGTCAAAAGCATCCATACTGTCGCTTTCTGCCATCTTTTTTTCATGGTATCCTCCTCTTTTACTCCGTCTGTAAGGAGAAAAGTTCTGTCGATAAATAACGCTCTCCGGAATCCGGCAAAAGAACTACAATGTTCTTCCCTTTATTTTCTGGTCGTTTTGCCAGTTGTTCTGCTGCACAAAGTGCACTTCCAGAAGAAATACCTATCAAAAGTCCGTCCGTTTTTGCCACTTTTCTGGCACTAGAAAATGCCGCTTCGTCAGAAACAGTTATCACTTCGTCGATCAGATTCATATCCAGCACTTTCGGAATAAATCCTGCACCGATTCCCTGAATTTTATGCGGGCCCGGCTTTCCACCTGACAACACCGGTGAATTTTCCGGCTCAACCGCAATGATTTTCACATCCGGATATTTTTCTTTCAGTCCTTGCGCTGTTCCTGTGATCGTACCACCTGTTCCGACCGCCGAGACAAAAAAGTCAACCGGTTCATCCATATCTTCTAAAATTTCTTTTGCCGTTGTCTCCTTGTGTACTCCTGGATTTGCCGGATTTTCAAACTGCTGTGGAATCACCGCATTTCCATAGTACTCTTTCAATTCTTTCGCTTTTTCGATTGCGCCTCGCATCCCAAGTCTTCCCGGTGTCAATACCACTTCCGTCCCAAGTGCTGTCACAATTTTTCTTCGTTCCACACTCATTGTGTCCGGCATTGTTAGAATAAGATGCAACCCCATAGATGCCGCAACAAACGCAAGACCAATTCCCGTATTTCCACTCGTCGGCTCAATTAAAATCGTTTTATCATTGATCAGACCCTCTTTCACTCCCTGCGCGATCATTGCATATGCCACACGGTCCTTCACACTGCCAAGTGGATTGAAATATTCGAGTTTTCCGATCAGATGTGCCTGCAGATGCTCCTCCTTTTCCAGATTTGTCAACTCTAACAGCGGAGTATTTCCGATCAGTTCTGTTAAATGTTTTGCAATTTTACTCATTTCTTTCTCCTTCGCTTCGATATATTAGATACAGTAGATAAAATCATTCTCCCGTTTCCATGATACCAGCTCTTCCAATGTCACCGCATCAGTCACACTGCTGACTGCATCATCAATCTTATTCCAGAGAAGAACCAATGCTTCTTCATCATTTTCCGAATTTACTTTCAAGCTGCCCTCTGTCACTTGCAGAATATCACCAACCTTATATTCTTCCGGTTTTTTTGACAGGTGATATCCACCCTGCGGTCCCCTGATACTCTTTACCAGCCCCGCTTTATTTAACATTGAAACAACCTGTTCTAAATACTTCTCTGATATATTTTCTCTTCCGGCAATATCTTTCAAACTCACTGGTCCTCCAGCATCATGTCCTGCCAGATCCATCATTAATAATAATGCATATTTTCCCTTCATTGATATTTTCATATGATTCCATGTGCCTCCTTTTTTCGAGTTCTATGTCTGTTCACAGGCTTTTTCTCTTATCATTTTCCCTATGATAAGTTATAACATGTATTCCCTAGTTTGTCAATGTGTAAAATATGCTTTATTATTTTTCTTAAAGAATCAGCTCTTTTTTTGCGCATCCAGAAGTGCCCTCAATGCCTCTTCATCCTCACTGATCCAGGCATCTTCCTCCTCGGCATTTAGTCCGAGATATGCACGCAATGTCAGCTCCGTGTCACTCATCCCCCACTCGAAACTATATCGATCAATTTCTTCAAAAGGGATTTCTCCTGCCAGATAACGCTCTTTGAATGTTTTATTTCCCATAAGCATGACCCTCCTATTATTTCTGATAAAAATGAAAATAACATGAAAAGGCGGCTTGCCGTGGCAAACCACCTTTTCTCTATATACGCTGCTTTTTCATGCTCCCTTTGAAAAGCAACTGTTTACTGAACAGACAGATAAGAATATCCCATCAGACTTTCATCAACTGCACGTGCTGCCTCACGCCCTTCACGAATTGCCCAGACAACCAAGGACTGTCCACGATGCATATCACCTGCTGTAAAGACATTCTCTACATTTGTCTTATAAGAATCAGCCTCTGTCGCAACATTTGTACGTTCATTTAATTTTACGCCGAACGCATCTGCTACATATTTATCACAGCCCAGGAAACCGGCTGCAATCAGCACTAAATCCGCATCCATCTTTGTCTCGCTTCCAGGAACTTCTACCATATTGATACGTCCTGTCTTTTCGTCTTTTTCCGGTGTCAGTTTTACAACTTTTAAGCCACAGACATTTCCGTTTTTATCTTTTAAGAATTCTTTCACGGTTGTCTGATAGATTCGCGGATCGTGTCCAAACACTGCGATGGCTTCTTCCTGACCGTAATCTGTCTTGCAGACCTTTGGCCACTGTGGCCATGGATTGTCCTCTGCGCGCTGATCCGGTGCCTTTGGCATCATCTCTAACTGTGTTACAGATGCTGCGCCATGACGGATACTGGTTCCGACACAATCGTTACCGGTATCACCACCACCTATGATGACCACTTTCTTTCCTTTTGCAGAAATATAAGCATTATCCTTTAAATCCGAATTCAACAAACTCTTTGTTGTAGATGTAAGGAAATCCACTGCAAAATAAATACCTTTTGCATCTCTGCCAGGAACTTTGATATCACGCGGATTTTTTGCACCACATGCAAGTACAACCCTGTCGTATTCTTTTAACAGTTTTGCTGCTTTGACATCTTTTCCGACATTTGCGTTCGTAATAAATTCTACGCCTTCTTCTTTCATGATATTGACTTTCCGATCAATGACCTGTTTTTCCAGTTTCATATTCGGAATACCATACATCAGAAGTCCACCAATGCGATCATCTCGCTCAAATACTGTAACAGAATGACCACGACGGTTTAACTGATCCGCAACGGCAAGACCAGCAGGACCGGAACCGATAACTGCTACTTTTTTACCTGTTCTAACTTTTGGTGGTTTTGCAGCTGCATAACCTTTTTCATACGCATTTTCGATAATGCTGTGCTCGTTTTCCTTACAGGACACCGAGTCACCCCAATGTCCGCAAGTGCAGGCTGCCTCGCATAAAGCCGGGCAGACACGAGACGTAAATTCCGGGAAGTTGTTCGTTTTTTTCAAACGATTGTATGCCTGTTCCCAGTTTCCTGTAAATACTAAATCATTCCATTCCGGAACCAGGTTGTGCAGCGGACATCCGGAGGTCATTCCCATAATGGTCATACCTGACTGACAAAACGGGACTCCACAGTCCATACAACGCGCACCCTGTTTCCGTTGTTCTTCGAGAGAGAGCGGCACATGGAACTCATTAAAGTTCTTGATACGAGTTTTCGGATCGATTGCCTGACTCGTCTCTCTGTCATAATCCATAAATCCGGTTGGTTTTCCCATGTTGTTGCCTCCTCTTACTTCCTTGTATTTGCATAGAATGCTTCAATCTGTGCCTGTTCCGCATTCAAACCTTTTTCTTCCATCTGTACAATGGTCATCAACATACGGTTGTAATCGTACGGAACGATCTTCTTGAATTTCGGCAAATATTCGCTGAAATGATCAAGAATCATTTTTCCTTTTTCAGAATTGGTCAATGCAACATGTTCTTTGATCATTTCCTTTAACTCTAATACGTCATATTTCGATGTTACTTCCTCGCAGAATACCATCTCTTTATTCAGACGCATGTAGAGATCTCGATTTTCATCCAGAACATACGCAATACCACCGCTCATACCAGCTGCAAAGTTCTTACCGGTCGGTCCAAGAATCACAACACGTCCTCCTGTCATGTATTCGCATCCATGATCACCGACACCCTCTACAACCGCGATCGCACCAGAGTTACGTACACAGAAACGCTCACCTGCAACACCGTTGATAAAGGCTTTTCCACTTGTTGCACCATACAATGCTACGTTTCCGACAATGATATTTTCATCTTTCTTAAACGACACACCTGCTGGCGGATACACAACCAGTTTACCACCGGAGAGACCTTTTCCGAAGTAGTCGTTACTATCACCGACAAGCTCTAATGTCAAACCATTCGGAATGAATGCACCAAAACTCTGTCCACCGGAACCGTTACACTTGATAATAAAGGTATCCTCTTCTAATGTATTGTAATAGCGTTTTGTGATTTCAGAACCGAAGATCGTACCAAAGGAACGGTCTGTATTGGTAACTTCCACATCCAGACTGCGTTTCTGCTTATTATCCAAAGCACTCTTTAACTGTTTCATCAGAATCCGCTCGTCCTTTGTCTTCTCTAATTCGAAGTTGTATACCTGTTTCGGATCAAAGATCACTTTCTGTTTCGATCCTGCATATGGATTGTACAGGATTCTGGAAAGATCGATCTTCTTTTCACGCTCACTTAAACCATCACGCACACGTAACAGATCCGTTCTTCCGACCAACTCGTCTACCGTACGAACGCCTAATTTTGCCATATATTCACGCAGGTCTTCCGCGATAAATTTCATGAAGTTTACAACATACTCCGGTTTTGCTGCAAAACGTTTTCTCAGTTCCGGATTCTGTGTTGCGATACCAGCCGGACATGTATCCAGATTGCAGACACGCATCATAACGCAACCCATAACTACCAATGGTGCTGTAGCAAAACCAAATTCTTCGGCTCCGAGCATTGCTGCGATTGCAACATCACGACCACTCATCAACTTACCGTCTGTCTCCACACGAACTTTGTTTCTCAGACCATTCATGATCAATGTCTGATGTGTCTCGGAAAGTCCAAGCTCCCATGGAAGTCCTGCATTATGAATGGAGTTTCTCGGTGCAGCACCGGTACCACCATCGTATCCGGAAATCAGAATAACCTGTGCTCCGGCTTTTGCAACTCCGGCTGCGACTGTACCAACGCCAGCCTCAGATACCAGTTTTACAGAAATTCTGGCATCTGTATTTGCATTCTTCAAATCGTAAATCAACTGTTCCAAATCCTCGATGGAATAGATGTCGTGGTGTGGTGGCGGGGAAATTAAGCCTACACCCGGGGTGGAATGTCTGGTTTTTGCAATCCACGGATATACTTTTTTACCTGGCAGATGTCCACCTTCACCCGGTTTTGCTCCCTGTGCCATCTTAATCTGGATTTCCTGTGCACTGGTCAGATATTTACTCGTTACACCAAATCGACCGGACGCAACCTGCTTGATCGCGGAGCAGCGATTTAAGCCGTCTTTTCCGATGGTCAGACGTTCTAAATCTTCTCCACCTTCACCGGTATTTGATTTACCATGAATCATATTCATAGCGATCGCCAATGTCTCGTGTGCTTCTTTTGAAATGGAACCATAAGACATCGCACCTGTCTTAAATCTGGTCACAATGGAATCCACACTTTCTACTTCCTCGATCGGAATTCCTTTCTTCGGATAGTTGAAGTCCATCAAACCACGAATCGTCATGTCTGCTTCTTCTGCATCCACTAACTCGGTATACTGTTTAAACATCTGATAATCGCCACGTTTTGTAGATTCCTGTAACAGATGAATCGTCTGCGGATTATACAAATGCTTATTTGCACCGCTTCTCATCTTATGACGTCCACAGCTGTTCAATGTCAGGTCATTTTCTAATCCTAACGGATCGTATGCCGTAGAATGTAATGTGTCTACATCATTTGCAATATCATCGATTGTGATACCACCGATTCTGCTGACCGTACCGGTAAAGTATTTGTCAATGACACTCGAATCAATACCGATTGCCTCAAAGATCTTGGATCCCTGATAAGACTGGATCGTAGAAATACCCATCTTAGATGCAATCTTAACAATTCCGGATAAAACAGCCTGATCGTAATCTTCGATTGCTGCATAACAGTCTTTCTCTAACATATTGTTATCGATGAGCTGTTTTACGGTATCCTGTGCTAAATATGGATTGATCGCACAGGCACCAAATCCTAACAATGTTGCAAAGTGATGTACTTCACGCGGTTCACCACTCTCTAAGATCATGGCAACTGCAGTACGTTTCTTTGTCTGGATCAAGTGCTGCTGTAATGCAGATACTGCGAGCAGAGAAGGAATCGGCACATGGTTTTCATCCACACCTCTATCGGAAAGGATCAGGATATTTGCGCCATCCTTATAAGCACGGTCTGCCTCTACATACAGACGATCGATGGCTTTCTCCAAGCTTGTATTTTTATAGTAGATGATCGGAATGACTGCGACTTTAAAGCCATCTACCTTCATATTTTTAATTTTCATTAAATCCGTATTGGTCAAAATCGGATTGTTTACTTTCAATACTTTACAGTTTTCTGCAGTTTCTTCCAGCAGGTTTCCGTCTTCACCAATGTATACCGTCGTGGATGTCACTACCTTCTCACGGATGGAATCGATTGGTGGGTTTGTAACCTGTGCAAATAACTGTTTAAAGTAATTAAACAATGGCTGATGATCTTCTGCAAGAACCGGAAGTGGCGCATCGACACCCATTGCAGCGATTGCTTCGGAACCGTTTTGTGCCATCGGCAAAATCGCATTGCGCATAGACTCGTACGTATAACCGAATGCTTTCTGCATTTTTAAAAGTTCATCCTTATCATACTGCGGTACGCGCTCGTTCGGGATCTTTAAATTCTGCAGATCGATCAGATTGCTGTCAAGCCATTCACCATACGGCTGGCTGTTCGCATACTTTTCTTTTAATTCTTCGTCATCGATCACACGTCCCTGAACAGTATCTACTAACAGCATTTTACCAGGATGTAATCTTTCTTTGACAACGATCTTCGTCGGATCTACATCAAGAACACCAACTTCTGAAGATAAGATCAGTTGATCATCATCTGTGATATAATAACGGCTTGGTCTTAATCCGTTACGGTCAAGGACCGCACCCATAACATCTCCATCACTAAACAAGATTGAAGCCGGTCCATCCCATGGCTCCATCATTGTTGCATAGTACTGATAGAAATCTTTTTTCTTCTGATTCATGATCTTATTGTTATCCCAAGGTTCTGGAATTGTGATCATGACAGCAAGCGGCAGATCCATACCACTCATTACTAAGAATTCCAAGGTGTTATCTAACATTGCAGAGTCAGATCCTGCTGTGTTTACAACTGGAAGCACCTTCTGCAATTCACCTTTTAGCTGTTCTGACTCCATCGTCTCCTCACGAGCCAGCATCTTATCCGCATTACCGCGAATGGTATTGATCTCACCATTGTGTACAATAAAACGGTTTGGATGTGCACGCTCCCAGCTCGGCTGTGTATTCGTCGAGAAACGGGAATGTACCATAGCGATCGCGGATTCATAATCCGGGTCCTGTAAATCTGCAAAGAACAGTCTCAACTGATCTACTAAGAACATACCTTTATATACGATCGTACGGCTGGAAAGAGAAACGACATATGTATCATCGTTACTCTGCTCATATACACGACGTGCAACATATAATTTTCGATCGAAATCAATTCCTTTTTTGACATTTGCAGGACGTTTTACAAATCCCTGCATGATACATGGCATGCAGTCCACTGCTTTCTGTCCCAGTTTCTTTGGATCCGTCGGCACTTCACGCCAACCCAAAAATTCCATGCCTTCTTTTTCAATGATGACTTCAAACATCTTTTTCGCCTGATTACGTTTGAATTCATCTTGTGGAAAGAAGAACATACCAATACCGTAATCACGCTCGTCTCCGATTTCAATTCCAAGTTCTTTTGCTGCTTTTGCAAAAAACTTGTGGGAGATCTGTAACAAGATACCTACACCGTCACCGGTTTTTCCTTCTGCATCTTTTCCTGCCCGGTGTTTCAGATTTTCTACGATCTTCAACGCATTTTCTACGGTTGCATGGGTTTTTTTACCTTTAATGTTTACAACCGCACCGATACCACAGTTATCATGTTCGAACCGTGGATCATACATACCCTGGGCAACTGCATTGCTTTCATTCTGTTGTTTCTCCATACTCAGTTCCTTTCTTTCTGTATCGACTCAGAGTTCAAGCACAGACAGGCAACGTCTGTCCTCTCCTCTCTATCTACAAACAGTTTAAATTAATCATACACTCATTTTTCTCATTTGTAAACTTCTTTTTTTTTATTATTTTCAGATAATTTGTATTTTGCGTATTTTTCTTTAAATTATCTGATAATAAACTTTATTATCTTAATTACATGCGTTTTTTTGCGTACAACTCATCCCAAAAAAGGCGTCCGCTTTGGAAACTTTTTTCTCCTCCGTCGGACGCTTTTCTGTCATTATTTTAAAATTGTTTTTGAATTGTTTCGAAAAATAGTGGTCAAATTCTTTCCCTTTTTATAGAAAAAAAGAATTCCTTTCATAATTTCTTTTTATGGAATGTTTCTAAAATGCCGATGCATGCAGCAGCAACCAACGCCATTCCCAAAAGGAATCCCACATGTTGCACCGTATTCTGCTCGATTGCACGCAGACAGTCCGTTTCTGTCCGAAGCACAGAGAACAGATTGGCCGCCATATGTCCAAGCAGCGCTCCATACAAGTGTCCGGTCTGCTCCATAAAATATGCCAAAAACAGTCCAAACAGGAACGCATACAAAAATTGTACAAAATTCATATGCATGATTCCGAAGATCAAAGCAGACACGATTGCCGCCACGATTCTCCCGTACCAGCTCTTTAACCGCTGATAGACGATACCACGGTACAATAGTTCCTCCGCAAGCGGCGCCAGCACACAGGTTCCCGTCACTTCCCAGAAAAGGGTTCCACCGTAAAATTTATCTGCCGTCTGCTGGTATGAACGCGACTTCTCCAAAAGACCGCTCATAGCGATCACATCATTCCAGACAATCGAAAGACAGACAGCAGCCACAATGATCAATGCCGCCCGCAAAAGTCCTTGTGCGCAAAACAGCTCACGCACCTTTTCATTTCGGATTTCCGGCAACTGACTGCACACAATATCCTGCCGATAAATGCCATATAAGATCGGCAGAGTCAGGCATGTCGCGATCGACTGCAGGATCATATAATTTTTGTCCGTATAAGGGATAAATGTCGCCAGCGCCAGCATCCACAGATTGCTCGCCAGAAAATATACGGCAACCGGAAAAACAATGTTCCAGACTTTCCACCCTCTAATCCGCCGCAAGATACGCCTCCACTTCTTTTAAAGAATCAAATACTTTATCCGCGCCGGCAGAAAGCATCTCTTCTCTGGTTCCAAAACCATAGGTAATGCCGATACAGGATACACCTGCTTCCTTTGCCCCCTCAGCATCAAACCTGGTATCTCCGATCAATACCGCTTCCTCTTTTTTTGCAGAAAATCGATGCAGGGATTCGATCAAAACCTTCGCTTTCGTGTTGCGCCCTCCTTCAAAATCCGAACCCGTGATCACAGAAAACAGGTCCGTGATCTGATGGTAATCCAAAATCTTTTTGCAGAAAACCTCCGGTTTCGAAGATGCCAGGCCGATTGCATATCCAGCCTGTTTCAGACGCGTCAGAGACTCTTTCACCTCCGGATACAACTTACATTCAAATGCACCGATCGGGTTGTAGCGTTCCCGGTATTTTTTCACCAGAAAATCAATCGTCTCCTCATCGAATCCATAAAATTCACGGAACGAATAGTCCAGTGGTGGTCCGATAAACCGGCGCAGTTTTGCGTCATCCGGCTCCTCTTTTCCGATTGCTTCCAGCGCATAACGGATACAATTCATGATTCCTTCCTGCGAGTCGATAATGGTTCCATCGAGATCAAATAAGATCACACGTTTTTTCATTTTACTTCCTTTCCAGGCGCAAACATCACCGCTTGACGCCCTGTCCTGCACGTTTATTTACTTTCAGTCGATGCAATGCGATTTCGTTTTCCTCTCCGATCAATACAGTCTTCTCTTCATCCTCTGCCAAAAGATAAACCGCTTTCACCAGATCCTTTGTCTTTAATGTGATGCCCTTTACGCCGACGGCACCCTTTTTCTTTTCCGGTACTTCTTCCACTTCAAATCGTAAAAACATGGCTTTCTCTGTCTGAAGGACAACGGTCTTCGTCTCCTCCTGTATCGGCTCCACGGACAAAAGCATATCCCCTTCTGCCAGTTTCGTCGCGGCGACTGTCCGCTTTGATACATCAAACTCACTACCGTCCACCTGTTTCATCATACCCGATGCTGTGGTAAAAAGCAATTTTTTTCCGCAAATTTCCCGCAGACCGGAGAGAAAGACGATCGTCTCCTCACTGCTGTCGTACTTTCCAAAATTGTCGATCGGCTGGCCTTTATCGCGGAAACGCCCATACGGAAGATCGAGTACTTTCACCAGATGCAGCTGCCCGGTATTCGTAAAAATACAGAGTTTATCCGTATTCATCAGATGCACGATATGTTTATTTTCCGCATCTGCGGCTTCCTGATTCCGCTCATATACCGCTTTGTCCACCGTCTTTACATAGCCGAAACGGTCCATCAAAAGCACAACCTCTGCCTCTTTGACCGTCTCTTCCTCGTAGACTGCCTCGGATGCGTTTTCTAATGCTGTTTTCCGCTCGGTCGCAAATTCCTTTTTCAGTTTATCCAGCTCTTTTATAATGACTTTTGCCATACTTGAACGATGCGCCAAAATATCCTGATACTGCTCGATATTTTTCAATGTCGTATCATGTTCTTTCTGCAAAGCCTCGATTTCTAACCCGATCAGTTTATATAACCGCATTTCTAAAATCGCAGTTGCCTGACGTTCCGTAAAATCAAGCATTGACGCCTGCTTTTCTGACGCTTTGGAGCGAAACTTGACCTTGCTTGTATCGCCGTGGATCAGACAGGCCTTCGCATCCTTGATATTTTTACTTCCACGCAAAATCTCAATGATCAGATCGATTACATCACAAGCCCGAATGAGACCCTCCTGAATCTCTTTTTTCTCCAGCTCTTTCTCTAACAGTGTCTGATATTTTCTAGTGGCAAGCTCATACTGAAAATTCACATGATGCCGAATGATCGGTACCAGTCCCATCGTCTCCGGTTTTCCATCCGCAACTGCGAGCATATTGACACCGAACGTATCCTCCAAGCGTGTCTTTTTATATAATAAATTGATGATATTTTGTGCATTTGCGCCTTTTTTCAACTCAATGACGATTCGAATCCCCTCTTTGGAAGACTGATTCGAAATATCCACAATGTCATTCGTTTTTTTCGTCTCCACCAGACTGTAAATATCGTTCAAGAATTTTCCAATATTTGCACCGATCATCGTATATGGAATCTCTGTGATCACAATCTGCTCTTTTCCGCCTTTTAACGGCTCTACCTCTACTTTTCCGCGCAGCTTGATCTTCCCAGTTCCCGTCGAATAAATCTGCAAAAGATCATCCTTATTTGCCACAATGCCTCCGGTCGGGAAATCTGGTCCTGGAATATACTGCATCATCTGCTCCGTATTGATATCCGGATTTTTCATGTACGCCTTAACACCCTCGATGACTTCCCCTAAATTGTGTGTCGGGATACTCGTCGCCATACCGACCGCGATTCCCTCCGCACCGTTTACCAAAAGATTCGGCACCTTGACCGGCAGCACCTCCGGTTCTTTCTCTGTCTCATCAAAATTTGGCACAAAATTGACCACATTTTTATCGAGGTCCGCAAGGTATGCCTCCTGCGTGATTTTCTGCAGCCGCGCTTCGGTATAACGCATTGCAGCCGCGCCGTCCCCTTCTATCGAGCCGAAATTTCCATGTCCGTCTACAAGCGGCATCCCTTTTTTGAAGTCCTGTGCCATCACGACAAGTGCCTCATAGATGGAACTGTCCCCATGTGGATGATACTTACCCATCGTATCTCCGACAATACGCGCACATTTTCGATACGGTCTGTCATAGCGGATTCCAAGTTCATACATATCATACAGCGTTCGCCGCTGTACCGGTTTCAGACCGTCCCGCACATCCGGAAGCGCACGCGATACAATGACACTCATCGCATAGTCGATATACGATTTCTGCATCACTTCGGAGTATTCGGTCTGAATGATCTGTTCTCTTTCTTTACTTTCTGTACTCATTTTTTATGATAAACGTCCTTTCTTTGCGTCTAAATATCCAGTTCTGCATCCTGCGCATGCTGATAGATATATTGTTTTCGGGGCGGTACATCGTTTCCCATCAAAAGTTCTGTAATCTCCGATGCCTGAATGCCATCCTCGATCTCCACCCGCTTCAAAATCCGTGTCTTTGGATCGAGTGTTGTCTCCCAGAGCTGCTCGGCATCCATCTCGCCCAAACCTTTATAGCGCTGCAGCGTAAAATTCCCGGTGTGGGTCTTTCGGTATTTTGCCAGTGCCTCATCATCGTAAAGATATTCCTCTTTCCCCTTTGACGGGATCGCTTTATACAAAGGCGGCATCGCGATATACACATGTCCCGCATAGATCAGCTCCGGCATAAATCGATAAAACAACGTCAGCAAAAGTGTTGAGATATGGGCACCATCGACATCGGCATCCGCCATGATGATGATCTTATCGTACCGGAGTTTGGAAATATCGAAATCATTTCCGTACCCCTCTGAAAAGCCACAGCCAAACGCGTTGATCATCGTCTTAATCTCGGCATTTGCCAGCACCTTATCAATACTTGCCTTTTCCACGTTTAATATTTTTCCGCGGATTGGCAAAATTGCCTGGAAATTTCGATCCCGCGCCGTCTTTGCCGAGCCTCCCGCGGAATCTCCCTCGACGATAAAAATCTCACAGATCGACGGATCACGGCTTTCACAATTTGCCAGTTTTCCGTTTGAATCAAATGAGAATTTCTGTTTCGTCAAAAGATTTGTCTTCGCTTTTTCCTCTGTCTTTCGAATTTTCGCCGCTTTTTCCGCGCAGGAAATGACGGTTTTTAATGTTTCCAGATTTTTGTCAAAAAACAACTGTATCTCGTCTCCGGTCACCTTTCCGGTCGCGCGGGCCGCATCCTGATTGTCCAGTTTTGTCTTCGTCTGACCCTCAAAGCGTGGGTCCGGATGTTTTACAGAAATGACCGCTGTCATCCCGTTTCGCACATCGGCTCCAGTGAAATTTGTATCCTTTTCTTTTAAAATTCCAAGTTCTCGCGCATACGAATTGATCACGGTAGTAAATGTCGTCTTAAACCCGGTCAGATGCGTTCCTCCCTCAGAATTATAGATATTGTTACAAAATCCTAAAATATTTTCATGAAACTCGTTTGTATACTGAAATGCTGCCTCGACCGTTATACCTTCACTTTCCCCGGAAAAATAGATCACATCATGCAATGTCTCTGCATTCTTATTTAATTCACGCACAAACCCTTTGATGCCATCCTCCTCATGAAACGTGATCTCCTCCTTTTCCTCTCCGCGAAGATCCGTGTAATAGATCGTAAGCCCCGGATTCAGATACGTGGTCTCGTGCAGACGACTTTTCACCTCGTCTTCTTTAAATCGTGTTTTTTCAAAAATCGTCGGGTCCGGCAAAAAATTTATTTTGGTTCCCGTTTTTTTCGTCTTTCCGATGATCGGAAGCAACCCGTTTTCCAGTTCGACGACAGGTCTGCCCTGCTCATAGCGATCGTGATGAACGGACCCGTCCTGACTGATCTGCACATCCATATAGCTGGAAAGCGCATTCACGACCGAAGAACCGACACCGTGCAATCCACCGCTCGTCTTATAAACGGAATCATCGAATTTTCCTCCGGCATGCAGTGTAGAAAAGACCACGCGTGCCGCCGAAACGCCTTTCTGATGCATTCCGACCGGAATCCCTCGTCCGTTATCCTCCACGGTACAGGAACCATCCGCCTCCAGCGTCACCCAGATGGAATCGCAGGCACCCGCCAGATGCTCATCCACTGCATTGTCTACAATCTCATAAATTAAATGATTTAATCCTTTTCTCGATACACTGCCGATATACATGCCCGGGCGTTTCCGCACGGCCTCTAAGCCTTCGAGCACAGAGATACTGCTTGCATCGTAAGTCACTTGTTCTGCCATTTTTATACCTGTTCACCGCTCTTTTTGTCTGCGGTTTTTCCTTTCTTTTCTCAAACATTACTCAGTATAGCATATTTCATTTGGAATTTCACGTAAAAAAACCAGCACACGAAATTTCGTGTGCCGGTCCATTGTTTTACCTCTGTAAATTATTTTACTTTTACAGTCATTGTAACGGTTTTCTTTGTTCCGTTCTTCAAAGTTACTGTTGCCTTGATCTTTGCTGTTCCTGCTTTCTTTGCTTTGATCTTACCGGTTTTTGTAACGGTTGCAACAGTTGTTTTTGTAGATTTGTATGCAATCTTCTTAACATTTGCTTTGTCGAATTTCGAACCAAATGTCATCTGGATCGTCTTGTTTTTCTTTATACTTGCAGAAGTCTTCTTCAATGTAACCGTCTTTAAGACAGCTTTTTCCATTGCCTTGGTATCTGCTGCATTTAAGAGCTGGTACGTACCTTTGCCCTTTACAGTTGCGCTGACATTTCCGCTTGTAGATACTTTGTAGGATTTGTCATTGACCAGTGTTTTCTTTCCAGTCTTCGAATCTACTTTGACAATTGTCAGTTTTTTGCCTTTTTTCAGATCAGCAACATTTGCTTTCAATGTATATGCGGTCTTGCCATTTTTATCTGTGACCGTCTGGCTGATCTGTACGCTCTTTGTTCCAGCTGCTTCCTGCACTTGTTTTGCTACCGTTGCAGAGATGGTTCCCTTTGTACCTTCTTTTGTGGTACTTCCCTGTTTCTTGATCGTTGCAGTTGCCGTTACTTTTCCTTTGGAATCCGTCTTTACGCTGACAGTTGCAGTCGCATTCTTCTCTACATTCTTGATGACGGAGGTTTTCACTTTGGAAGTAACTTTTCCTTTGGTATTGGTATTTGTCACTGTCGTAACTGCTACCTGTTTTCCAGACTTATTCGTCGTGGTCGTCTTTGTTGTTTCCTTTGCAGAACCATTCGCCGCTGTTTCTACTTTTTTAGTAGAACCGTCTGCTTTCTTTTCTGTCACGATTGAAGAACCGTCTGCTTTTTCCTCTTTCTTTTCATAGGAGCCGTCCGGTTTCTCTACGGTTGCGATCGTGGTTCCATCTACCTTGGTTTCTATTTTTTTTGTCGTTCCATCTTTCTCAATTTCCGTATGGAGTGTGGAACCATCCAGATTTGTCTGATCCGTGACCGTTGTTCCGTCTTTTTCTGTCGATACCGTTCTGCTGCCATCCCCATTCGTTACGGTCTCGATCACCGTTCCGTCTACGTCGATTTCAGACTCGATTACCGTTCCATCTGTTCTGGTTTCCGTCTTATTGATGGAGCCGTCTAAGTAGGTGATTGTCTTGATGACTGTTCCATCCGTTTTTTCTTCCGTTACAACTTCTGTACCGTCTGCTCGTTTCTCCGTCGTTACGATCGTACCGTCTTCTTTTACCTCTGTCTTTTTATCCTCGCTCGGTGCCTGACTTGGTGCGGTACTCGGATTTGTACTTGGCTGCGTGCTTGGTTCTACACTCGGTGTCGTACTCGGCTCGGTGCTTGGTTCAACACTTGGTGCGGTACTCGGCTCAGTGCTTGGTACGACACTTGGTTCCGTGCTTGGCTCGGTACTCGGTGCAACACTTGGTTCTACACTCGGTGTACTT
This sequence comes from Lachnospiraceae bacterium, assembly GCA_051880395.1. GTDB lineage: Bacteria > Bacillota > Clostridia > Lachnospirales > Lachnospiraceae > JBJENW01. Next base: position 62,333 of record JBJENW010000108.1, read on the forward strand.
GGGCCGGTGCTTGGTACGACACTTGGTTCCGTGCTTGGCTCGGTACTTGGTGCAACACTTGGTTCTACACTCGGTGTACTTGGCTCGGTACTCGGTGCAACACTTGGTTCTACACTCGGTGTCGTACTTGGCTCAGTGCTCGGTGTTGAAGGTGTAACCGTTCCGCCACCACCGCCAGTTCCTGTACCACCGCCGGTACTTGGTCTCTGTTCCGGTACTACAGACACTTTACAAAAGACTCTCTTTGTTGTTCCGTCTTCTGCTTTATACTGTGCCTCAACAGCAGTTGTTCCTACCACTCTTGCTGTTACTGTTGCAGTATTTGCATCGCCCTTTGTCACGGTTGCAATCGACGGATTCAGTGAAATCCATGTGATCTCGCCTGTTGCTCCAGTTGCTCTAAGCACTGCTGTTCTATTCGGATTCAAGGAAACGTTTGTCCGATTCAGTGTGAATACCTCGTTATTGCTTACAATAACTCGATAGCTATATGATGCATTTCCACATTCTGCAGTAATCGTTACTGTTCCAGGTGTAATACCCTCAATTTCTGCTGTTTTTCCCTGATTACTTACATTTGCAATGAATGGGTCTGCGGTTGTCCATTCGATCTTATCCGTTGCATTTTCCGGTGTTACAGTTGCTGTCAATGTAATCTTATCATCCACTGTAACTGCGGTTGGTCCAGAAATCGTAATGCCTGTCGATGCTTCTGACGGAACCGTCACTGTGCAGGTTGCTGTGTAGAAACCGGACTGTACCGTGATCTCTGCGGTTCCCGGTTCTACGCCTGTAACCGTTCCATCTTGATCTACTGTTGCAACATCTTCGTTGGATGAGAACCATCTGACAGCATCTGGTGAACCTGCCGGATTTACCACTGCTACTAGTGGGGCTGTTGCTCCAATTTTCACCTCAGCTGTTTCCCTGTTCAGTGATACGCTTGTTGTAGAAGTACCTTCCGGTGCCGCTGTAGCAGATTTAAATTCATCCGAAATTGTTTCAATACCCGAAACCGTTGTAGCCGGATCCACATAAATTTTCGGACCGTTTGTTCCTCCTGTTACATGAAAAATATTCAGTGCATCTTCTTTTGCTGTTACCGTACCAAAAATATTGACAAATACGTTTTCAGATACTAAAAGATCCTCATCTGTATTTTCATTAAAATCATCTGTATCATAAACCACAATTCCGTAGGTTTCCTGTGCAACTACGGTTGCGTCTTTTTTAACATTCAACTGTGTTTTTTCTGTTGTGCCTTCTTTTCCACCCATGATGTCGATCATACCATTTGCATAGTCTGTCGTACTGGTGAAATATCCTGCCTGCAAAGTTACCGTTCCACCTTTTTCGATGTGGAACAGCTGATGTTTTCCACTTGCATCAATCGTTGGATGTGCAACGCTATCTTCTGCTGCTCCAATAATTTCAAGATCACTGTTACGAACCGTAAATGTGATATCACCAGAAATCGTCTTTCCATTCGTGATCAATTTTTTTGCACCAACCACAGTGATATCATCTGTTGCTGCGATATCAGCAGTCAGCTCTACCTCTGTGATCTTCGGATTCGTCAGTGCCGCCTGTAACTCTGCAAAATTCCCCACTTTCGTCGATGTTTCTGCCTGTGTACTGATTGTTGTCTCTTCTGCCCAGACTGGCAACGCACTGCCCGGCACGCTCCCCACTGCAATTGCCGATGCCATCATCAAGGCAAACAGTTTACAAATCTTTTTGTTCTTCATAATTACATTCCCCTTTCATTCTGCTAGGACTAAGCTGGTTTACTAGTAGGTAAAATTTTCCTCTGTATATAACATCGAGCTTTTTTGCGAAAACCTTATAGTTATTTTTAATTTTTTTCAAAAAAAAAGCATATTTATAATTATGACAACTAAAAACAGGTAGGCAAGCGAATTTTCGCATGTCTACCCATTCACTAATCTAAATTTTTTTTTAATTCTTCCACTAATTTGTAAACCGTAGTGCCCGGATCATACTGTGAAGGTTTATATCCCCCTTTTTCAAACTGAGCCATTCTTCGTTTTGCATGCTTAATCGCTGTATCTACACCATCATACATATTTACCAAATCATATATATTCTCGTAGTTTTTTTTGGTATCTTCCATTGCCCAAATTAAATTTTTGAAATTCTGTATCCAATCTTTGATTCCACTGTGATCGATGTAATGCAACGTCGCTGTAATTAAAATGTAAATACAACCAATATTCAAACGCCTGATTACTCCATGCCACATGATACCCTTTCGCCTCAGCTGCTTGAATCGCCTGATCAAAATCGTCAAAATCATCTTTATCAAATACAAGCCATACATTTTGATAAATAATTTTCGCATCTTTTACAATCTGATCTGTTACCTCAAGTAATTTACTTGTGGAACATCCATGCCCTTGTATTTGAATCATCGGTTTTTCCACAACATCCACGATTCCTCCTACTTTTTCAAGTATGAGTTTTTGCAATCCTTTAAAATACAAAGGTTCTGTACATGTTCCTTCTGTTACGATCAAAAATGAATTGGCCTTCGGTGTTTTATATTCATATTTTCTTTGTTTTCTCGCTTGACGACGTTTTTTAAATAAATCATCTGTCCCCATCTAATCGCCCTCTTTCATATCAAAATCTTTCAGCCATGGTATTCCACCATATACTCCTGCCAAATAATCTTTTTCAAATGAGGAATCTGATCTTACTTTAAAATCCGATAGAGCAGACAATTTTGAATATCCAAATTCATCCTTTTGAACAAACCAAATCTGGTCTCGTCGAAAAAACTTTTTATCCATCAATGTAGTATCATGCGTTGTATAGATCAACTGTGCCTTGGATTTTTGATCATAAAACAAATCTATAATAAATTTCAATAACAGTGGGTGCAATTTTGCATTTAATTCATCTACAAAAATCGTACGATTATTCAATATAGCCGTCTGGGAATAAATAAAAAATAGTATACTTTTTATCGTTCCCTCTGATTCATAAAACAAATCCAACGAATACGACTTTCCATCTTTCCCTTTATGAAATGTTGTAAATTTGATATTTTTCTCACTATCATCGTATTCAATATCCTTAATCCCTGTATCAGTCGCAGACAAAAAGCAAAGTAACTTTTTCTTATCAAAATCAATCACTTGAGGAAGAAGTGCTTTTAACAATCTTGGATTCTCACAAAAATCTGTTGGGATAACCAAAATATCCATAATTCCTTTATAAACTTCATTAAAAATGTTTGTCTTCAGTTTTAACTTTTTAAAGAAGGATAACACTAACGTTTCAATTGGAATCTGCTCTCCATATAATTCACATTCTTTTCGAACAGTAGGACCAAACCGTACTTCTTTTGTAGTTCGTTCAAATATCGTTGTAGTCCGATTTGTTTGCAGATTTTTTCGATATAACCATTCCGTCACAATGCATTCTTCGTTATATTCGAACCCATACTTATATTCAAAATCTCCTAAAATCTGCACGATTTCAAACTCTGAATTTTCTTTACAACCATCAAGTGAAAACGGTTCGTAATATTTTTCAATTGCAGTTGTCTCATCCTCCGCCACATTATTTAAAGATTCCCGAATAATTCTTTGAAAATAGTTCATCGCCATATATAAATTCGATTTACCACTTGCATTAGCTCCATAAATCGCAGAAACCTTAAGATATTTTTCTTTCGTTCCGTTCTCAATCAAATTACATTCATGTTCCTTATATGCACGAATCGCTGTCATATCTAAAATGGTTTCCTCTTTAAAAGATAAAACGTTCTTTAACATAAACTGTACCAACATGTCAAACCGCCTCCTTTATATTATATAATATAATGTTTTTCTAATTCTATGTCAATATTTTTGTGATTTTTTCACATTTATATCATTATAGTTTTCTATTTTTAATTATTTATTCACATTCTCCCATTATTTTCTTCCTTCTACCATTATTGGCGCGTACATTCCATTGTTTGATGATCTCAAAAATACCGTATCCTCTTGATTGCCGCACCTAAGGCAATCTCTTCTCATAAAAGAAAAACCGACACGTATGCGTTCGCGTGCCGGTTTTCTTTTATGAGAAGAGATACCCGTATGAGCTATTTAATTTTTACCGTCATGGTAACAGTCTTCTTCTTTCCGTTCTTTAATGTGACAGTTGCCTGAATCTTTACACTTGATCTTACCATTCTTTGATACAGTTGCAACACTAGATTTTCCTGACTTGTATGTGATTGTTTTTACATTTGCCATATCCAGTTTACTGCTAAATGTCATCTTCGTCTCTTTATTCTTCTTCAGTGTGGTACTTGTTTTCTTTGATGCAACGGTCTTTAAGACTGCTTTTTCCACTTTCTTGGTATCTGAGGCATTTAAGAACTGATAGGTTCCTTTTGTCTTAAATGTCGCGCTGACGTTTCCACCTGCAGATACTTTATAATTCGTCGCATTGACCAGTGTCTGTTTGCCGGTCTTTGGATCTACTTTGACAACGGTCAGCGTTTTTCCTTTCTTTAAGTCCGCAGCGTTGGCTTTTAATGTATAAGCAGTCTTTCCCTTCTTATCCGTCACCGCCTGGCTAATCTGGACTTTCTTGCTTCCGGCTGCCTCCTGTACCTGTGTGACAACAGCTGCACTGATCGTGCCTTTCGTTCCCGACTTCGATGTGCTGCCCGGTTTCTTGACGGATGCCGTTGCAGTCACCTTACCCTTCGAATCCGTCTTTACGGTAATGGTTGCGGTCGCATTTTTCTCTATTTTTTCGATGACAGAGGTCTCAACTTTGGAAGTCACTTTGCCCTTCTTATCTGTCTTTGTCACTTCCGTGACAGCTACTTTCTTGCCGGATTTGTTGGTCTCTGTGGCTTTTACGGTCTCCGTTGCGGCACCACTTGCGGTTGTCACCCGTTTCACGGTCGTACCGTCGGCTTTCTTCTCGTTCATCACAGAAGAACCGTCGGTCTTTGTCTCCGTCTTCTTGTAGGAGCCGTCCGGACGCTCTTCGCTGATCTCTTTGGAACCGTCCGGGTTCTCATTTGTTTCGATGGTGGTTCCATCGGCTTTGTTCTCAACTTTGTTCATGGTTCCGTCTGCGGAAATCTCTGTCTTTGTGGTGCTTCCATCCGGTTTTTCTTCGGTAATGACTTTGGAACCGTCGTCCTTGGTCTCTGTGGTAACGGTAGTTCCGTCTTCTTTTGTTTCTGTGGTTGTATCGATCGTGCTTGGTCCGCTCGGTTTTGTGCTCGGTGCCTCACTCGGAGCATCGCTTGGTTCTTCGCTCGGAGCAGTACTTGGTTCTTTGCTTGGCTCTTCACTTGGAGCGGTGCTTGGCTCTTTGCTTGGCTCTTCACTTGGGGCTAAAGTCGGCTCTTTGCTCGGTTCCTCGCTTGGGGCTAAGGTCGGTTCTTTGCTCGGCTCTTCGCTTGGGGCTAAGGTCGGCTCTTTGCTTGGCTCTTCACTTGGGGCTAAGGTCGGCTCTACACTTGGTTCCACACTCGGTTCGATGCTTGGTTCCTCATCAGACGGTTCTGCCGGTCTCTCATCAGATGACCCTGATTCGCTGCCAGAGATTTCTGAACTGCCGGACTCCGATGTGCCGGATTCAGAGCTGCCGGATACCGATGTATCCGAGCCTGAAGTGGAAACTGATTCAGAGGCAGAGCCACTCACTTCTGAGGTGCTGCTGCTTGGTTCCATGCTCGGTGCAACACTCGGATTTTTACTCGGCGTTGAACCAGAACCTGTACCTGTGCCACCACCACTACTCGTTCTTCTCTTTACCGTAATTTCTACCGATGCAGTTTTATCACCTGTTGTTGCTGTAATCGTTGCTGTACCTGTGCTTATTCCCGTAACGGTTGCTGTTTTTCCATCTTCTGACGCTTTAACCGTTGCTACAGATTCTTTATCTGTACTCCATGTAATCGGTGCTGTTGAAGTTGTCGGAGCAAGTATTGCTGATAAAGAAATAGTTTGACCTGTATATACACTGGTGGTGCCTGCCAACATGGTGATACTTGTTACTTCCTGTTCGTCAGGTGTCTGCTCTACATCACTCGGTTCCTTGCTTGGTTCTTCTGCTTCACCCGACACTGTTATTAAGCAATATGTTTGCTTTACGGTGTCTTCGCTCCCAGAAGGACAATATTGTGCTTCAATTGCAGTTTGTCCTTCCTTTTTTGCTTTTAATTTAACAGATTTTCCAGTTACATTGTTCTTAGTGTCATTCTCACCAGTATATGTGTAGTGCCCGTCGCCATCAGGTGCTATTTCTACAATATCCGGATTCAACGAAATCCAATTTATATTTTCACCAGATACATCTTCTGGTTTTGTTATGCTTAATGTATCTTCACCATCTTTGCTTAAATTTACAATCTTATCATTCAGAATGAAATCCTGATTTACGGTTACCGTAATCCTTTTTCTACATGACATATTTCTTCAAATGTTTTATTCACACCAGTTCCAGTCCATTTGCCAAGACTAGCTCTAACAATTGTTTCTCCCGGTACCCAACCTTCTACTTCCGCTGTTTTTCCTTGTCCACTTACACTCACAATATACGGATTAGATGAACTCCATTTTACATCATAGCCAGCTGCATCAGAAGGGGTCGTGTTAAGTGATAGTGTTATTTTTTTATCTGATTCTACCGTTTCGTCTTCGCTCTTACTAAAACTGACTGTTTGTGGCATCACCTCTGTTACTGTAACCTGACACGTTGCTGTTTGATCACCTACTTTTACAGTAACATTCACGGTTCCTGCTCTGTAACCTGTAACAGTTGCCTTTTTTCCGCCCTCAATTGGTGTAAGCGTTATATAGTTATTCGCATCATCATTTTTATCGTCTACTGTGGCATACCAATTTATTGCATCTTTTGTATCTGATGGTTCAATGGTTGGTGTCAATGTAATACTTTGTTCTGCAACAACTGTTGCTGGAGAATCAAGTGTAACACTTGTTGCCGGATTTGTTACAGTAATTGGATATGTTACTGTATATGCCTTCCCATCAACTGTAACAGATGCCGTAATCTCTGCTGTTCCTTCGGCTACACCTGTAACCGTTGTGCTATTATCTGCATCAGCACTAACAGTAGCGACCTCTGTATTAGAAGATGTCCAAGAGATGGTCGGATTCTCTCCGCCATCGTTTACTGATGCATTCAAAGTAATCGTTTTCCCTTTTTTAACCGTTGTATCTCCTGAAACAGAAATAGATGGCGTCTTTGTACTCTCGACACCCTCTATAATGCCAGACGCACCTCCTGCTTTATACTTTTCTGCAACTCCCGGAATAAACGTTCCACCTGTAATAAATTTTTCTTGTGTTGATAAAATAACGGATGAATCCATATTATCAGCAGTTTGATCTGTATTTCTCTGATCTACTCCTTTAAACACGCCGCCTGAAATTGTAATTGGCTTTTCTGTTACTAAATTTGAGGAAACTTCTCCCAATTTCATTTCTCGAATTGCATAGCTTTTATCGCTTTCAATGGTTCCGCCAGTAATATTTAACCGCATGGTTTTATCCTTGTTGCCGTCACTATACATACCGATAGCAGCTCCATCATTACTGCCTGTATCTCTCCTTCAATATTTACAGTTAAATTCTGCACTTTATTATCATAAGACTGCACGAAAAGCCCTCTTGTTTTACTAGAAAGCACTGTGTTTTTCCCAATATTTATTTCTGTATTTGATGTTTGACCTGTATTGTATTCAACGAAAACAAGACCTGAATCTTCCTTGTGATCTTCATAACAACCACCATTTAAGGTTAATTTCGCACCTGCCCTTACCCAAAACAGACCATTTGTATCTCCACTGTTTTTTTTCATTGTCGGGCTACTTTCACTACCACCTGTTCCCTCTACCGTTAAATCACTTCCATCAGATAAATTAAAACAATAGCCACCATAAATATGATAACTACCCATTGATAGTGTTTTTACACCACTTACAGATATATTATTATCTGCATTATCTATACTAGCAGTCAATGTAACTTTTGTAATTGCAGGGTCATTCATTGCTGTACACAACTCAGAAAAATTACTTACACTCTTTTCTGTTGTCGTATTGTCTTCTTGCAAAGTTTCTTCATTACTATTGCCACCTGCCTCTTTAGCCCACACCGTCAAACTACCCGCCGGCATACTCCCGACCGCGACCGCCGCCGTCATCACCAGGGCGATCAATTTTGCCACCTTTTTCTTCTTCATATTCCATTTCTCCTTCCCTTTTGCATAAATATCTTGGTTTGTCATATAATACAAACAACAAGGGGCTATGCAACACAATTGTAATTGTGTTGCATAACCCCGCGTAAGTAAAAAAATGAAATTTTCCAGTTGCAAAGTACCGAAAACTATGATATCCTTCTATAGAAATTTCTTTTACAGATGCGGCAGTTTTGTTGCACTTCCAGAGCATTCTCTTTGGAAAATCCCACACAATCAGAAAATTTTTTCTATGATTCTAAATCCATATCCGAATCTCTCTAGGAAAATCCCGATTTTTGTGATACACTAAACATAACAATAAACAGGAAAAACACGGATTTCTTCAAAGTCTGAATGCAAAAAGAAAATTTCCATGCAGTCAGAAAGGAGAAAAACGATTGACAGAAGAAAAGAAAGAAATCGTCACACAGGAACGTGACGATACGAAAGAATCAAAAACTGTTCTGGAAACAGATGCCGCTCTGGCAGCAGATGGAAGATATGGTGGCTGAATCGAAAACACTGCGTGACAAAGACGATGAGCAGAACTTTGCGTCCGTATTGGAAGTGATGCAGAAGTTTTATAAAAGGAACAGCAAAG
>JBJENW010000108.1:71283-73470 GCA_051880395.1 Lachnospiraceae bacterium
AACTTTGCGTCCGTATTGGAAGTGATGCAGAAGTTTTATAAAAGGAACAGCAAAGGAAAGAAAGGAGTGAAGGATATGGAATCAGATATCGTGTTTGAGGCATTTTTGAAATTTTTCCCGGAACAGTTAGAGGAAAGAGAAGGAAAACTGCGACAGGAAAATGAGCAGATAAAACAGCAAAACGAGCAAATGAAACAACAGAATGAGAAGATGGAACAGGAACGGATCTGTTGTATCCACCGGATGCTCAACAACGGCGAAACGGATGAAAAAGTAAAAATGTATCTGCACGCAACGGACGAAGAAATCCAAAAAGCACGCCAGTATCAGGCAGAGCCGTAATAACAGGTGTCAGGCAGCAATAGACTGTTGCCTGACACCTGTTTTTCGCTCTGAAAAATTATTCCACTTTTAAATTTGAATATCCTGATACAGCATATCCCGGTCATCCTGTTCGATTCCGAGATAGCGTTTTGTCACGCGGAAGGAGGAAGGATTAAACACCTCCATCAGAAGAACCGGTGACGCCCCTTGTTTCCAAGCCATATAGCCATTCGTCATATATGCCAATTATACAAAGTAAATGAACAATGGCTGAGAAACGGTACAGGCGAAATGTTCCTTGACACTCCACTCCCATCCGATAAACTGAAAGAAGCGGTGAACATATTTAAAACTTTACAACCAGAATTTCAAAATTATGCCTTAGCACAAATTAAATTATTAGCAGAACTACAAGAAAAGCTATAAAAGTGGGGTAGGAGTGAAGGGACGTTTCGTTCCTTCACTCCTACCCCACTGCCTATTCCAGATAGGTGTCACACAGAATGCAAAAAGGTGATCCCACAACTTTGTAGAATCACCCCTTCTGTTAAATCTGTTTCAACACTTCAATCGCATGTTCTGCGATCACACAATCTGCATGTTCACGAATATGCGCCTGCCGACTACTTCCCGGCACGATTTCCTGCACATACTCCAATGACGTACCCAAAAATTTGTATACCGTATTGAAGCTGACCCCTTTTGCGTCAATCAGCATATAGTATGCCTCATTGTCAAGCCGATATAAACTCGAATCGGTAATGCAATCTTCTTGAATCACAGCCGCCAATGTCATCACTTCGCGGATATTCGGAAGAATAAAGGTATAAAACCGATTGTACCGTTCCTTCTTTCCGCTCTCCTGCGTTTCAAGTGCTTCCTCTTCCAATGCCGCATATACCTGCGGTTCCTCTTCTTCCTCTTCTTCCTCGGCTTCCGCCTCCAACTGCGCATGAATGTCATCCAGCAGTTCTTTGTATGCCTGCATCTGCTCTCTCCCCTGCATCCGTTCAATCGCATCAATCCGTTCGATCGTTACACCGTCGATACTTCCGTCTGCCAGATTTTTCATATATTCGAGTGATTTGATGATATCCGCCTCACTCGACTTTGACAATGTCAGCTCCACATCCCTGTTCGGAAGCAATGTCACCTCCATTGATGCGAACCTTCCTTTTGATTTTTCTCCCATTTCACGCTGGGCCGCTTCAAATACCCCCTGCATAAAGATGCGGGTTTTATCCTCATTGTTTAAAAGTTCATATACATCAAGTCCGTTATCGCGCAATTCCTGCTCCGATAAGACACATTTTATCGTATCCTGATTCATTTTCTCAAATCTCATTTTCACCACATCCTAAGATTTATTTTTCCACCGCACAGGTAAGATGTTATGATTCACCTTCCTTTCCCCTCTTATAGACTTACATACGTCTCTGTTCCCCTTCTCCATTTTGTTCGCTCCTGTGGGTAATTTCCGATCTGTCTCCTTCTGATCTATAATACGATCTGATGTCAATGATTTGTCACAATTTATTGTGCGTGTGAAAATTTTCGTTTTATTTAGTATAATAGTACTATATTTTGGCCTATTTTACAAGTAGTTTTTCACATCATTCTCTCCATTCGCGATGCATATTTCAACATCAAAAATAGTACTTTTTTCTTATTCCCCCCATTGACAAATCATTAGGAATATAGTACTATAATAGTACAAAATCTTTTTTCATAAAAACTCCCTTTACGGCAGCCGTCCCCATTCGGCTGCCGTCCTTTTGTTACTGTTCATACATATTTACTACGTTATCTTTCCACTACTTTTTGGGCATTTTGACGAAAAATATCTCAACCGGGGGGATTTCC
>JBJENW010000109.1:0-72477 GCA_051880395.1 Lachnospiraceae bacterium
TGGTGGCCGCGAAAATGTAGTGGGAGGCCAATAAAGTAGAGCTCGCAAAGACTTACGCCCATATAAAGCGTAAATAAGGCGTGAGCAGTAACGACAAACACATTTCGTTCAAAAAAGTGTTGTGATATAAATTGACTTTTTTACTAATTGATTCGTATTATTAGTAAAGGAGGTTCAAACATGAGTTCAGAAAAAGAGATGCAGGATTTTGAAAAAATTTATGAACGCTACAAAAACATGTTATATCGTATTGCATTTACATATTTAAAAAATAATGTGGATGTGGAAGATGTTTTACAGGATGTGTTTTTAAAAAGATTTTATCAGGCACCCAAATTTGAGGACGAGGAATATGAAAAATATTGGATGATCCGTGTTACCATCAATCGATCGAAGGATGTCTTAAAAAGTTTTTGGAAAAATCATGTAGCAAGTGTGGATGAGCTGATGGAAAGTCAGGATGTTCTCCGCTGGAATTTGTCGGATGATGAAAAAAATGTGTTTCGAGAAGTGATGTCTTTGCCGGAAAAACAAAAGACGACCATGTATCTGTATTATTATGAAGGATATTCCTGTAAAGAAATTGCTGAGATATTAGGATGCAAGGAGTCTGCCGTAAAGATGAGATTGAAAAAAGGCAGAGAATTACTCAGAATCAATTTAGAGAAGGAGGGGATCGTATGCAGCTAAAGGAATACAAAAATGTCGTGGATCAAATGCGTTTACCGGAGGATATGGACGCCAGACTGAAACATGCTTTATTTGAAGATCAAAAGGCAAAGAAATGCATAAAAAGAAAACAATGGATGAAACGTGTATGCGCGGCATCGGTTGCGGTCTTGTTCATGGTTGCTGCTTCGCAAACCTCCTTTCTGAGTGATGTGAAAGGGGCGATCACACATTTTTTTAAATATGGTTTTACTTTTACGCAGCAGGATGGCGAACAGACAGTCGTTGATATGAAAATGGGTTATCTGACTTTGAAAGCGTATGCACCAAAGGAGGATCTGTACATGGATTCTCTGGAGGAAGTAAGTGATGCGATCGGAATAAAATTATTACATTCAACAGAGGAATATGTGGATGAGGAATCTGTGGAGTATCGACCTGTTTTATCTGAACAGAATGCATTGGAAGGGATTTTAATTAGTCATAATTATTACGCAGTGGGAGATATGAAAAATATTTCTGTGCAGAAACGAGAATCAGAAAATTCAATCAACACGATAGACTATGAGGCGGGTGAAAAATATCAGACTCCGATCGGAGTACAGATTGCGGTTCGAACCGATGATAATCTGACGAGCCAATATCAGGATCATGAACTGGGATTTGTCTCAGAAAATGTGAATGTGAACCTCGATGATAAAAGTGCAGATGCAGAATTATATGAGATTCCGGATTTGGGCGTAAAGGCTGTTTTGTTTACTGTAGAAACAGATGGACCAATGACATGGGGGATAGAGGATGGAACGATAGACGTTACAAATGCGGTTTTGGTTTATCAAGGCGTAGAATATGTCTATTGCGGGGGCGTCTCTCATGATACAATGAAAGAATTTTTGGATACGTTAGGATAGAATGCCTTAAGGTGTGAAAAAAGAAAGATCCAAAAACCAGCCAGCATCAGAGCAGGAATCATGAAAATGTAAGAGCTTTGATGTATTGCTTTTCCAACCTAAAATGAAGGTAGAAATGACACCATATACTGGAAAGTGTTTGGGATGAAATAGGGCGCAAACGCTCCCAAAAAGGTCAATGTGGCGAATTTGGATACCGCCATTCCCTCTAATTTGTTGGTGGATATCGTGACAATCAGCAGGGCTACGCATTTGCTGCCCTGGCCGTGCGAAAACTTATATTTTGATCAGGATTCAGGCAGGAGTTGGATCACGAGACCATGAATCAGCATGCGCATGACAGTTTCATAAAATTCGTCGCCGATTTCCTGTTTATGCAAGGTACAAAAATAGATTGCGCGAAACGCAGCTCTGAAGGTCTGCGGCGACTTCTTTTAGACGATTTTGAATGTAGGTGCGCTCGTCGTTATCTTTTATACGGGGGCAAAAATAAAAATTTACAAAATATTTTCGAAAACTTTATGAAAAAGGGTTTGATTTTCCAATTTTATGCCGTTATAATGTGTATAGCATTCAGAGTGGTTACATATAACTAGACAAGAATCCATACGTTTTTTCTCTGCTCTGAAGCGATTATTTTAGAAAGGCGGTAAACCATTATGATTCGGTTTATACTCGTGTTTGTTTTTTTTGTGCTCTATTTAATTGTGGGAATACCTGTTTTAATGCTCACATGGGTGATCGGGCGATTTAACCGTCATGCACAGGACATTATCTGCCTGCGACTTGTACAGCTTGCTTTTCGCTATATATTATTTGTCAGCGGAACCAAGATGACGATTATCGGGAAGGAAAATATTCCAAAGAATCAGCCTGTTTTGTACATTGCCAACCATAGAAGCTATTTCGATATTTTAATGACATATGCACTTTGTCCGGGTCTGACCGGCTTTGTATCAAAAGATACTTTAGCAAAGGTCCCGTTGCTTCGAATTTGGATGAAGCGCCTCTATTGTCTGTTTCTTGACCGAAAGGATTTGAAAAAAGGATTACAGATGGTATTAGACGGCATTCAAAATATGAAAAACGGAGTTTCCATGTGTATTTTCCCGGAAGGCACAAGAGGACACAGTCTCGACCAGACAGAATTAAAACCATTCAAAGAAGGAAGTTTGAAAATGGCTGAAAAAACAAATAGTCCGATCATACCGATTGCCATTACAAACTCCTCCGAAATCTGGGAGGATCAGTTTCCTCGGATCAAGCCTGCGCATGTAACCATCGAATACGGAAAACCGATCTACCCGAACGAAGTACCAAAGGAAGAACGAAAAAGACTTGGCGCAAGAACCAGAGAAGAAATTATTCGTATGATGAAAAAAAATCTTGGATACGAATCAAACGAAATATAAAAAATACCCTGGCAGTTTTTTTGAGCAACTGTCAGGGTATTTTTTTAGTGTTCTTTTTTTAACGCTTCTACAATCTGTGGAAATTCCATAAAATGTGAAGCTTTTACCAAAATGGTATCGCCTTTCTGTTTATACGAAAGCAATGCCTTTATCAAATCTTTCACCGTCTCAAATGTATAGATTTCACAAGGCGTTTCTGCCATTTCTACGGCTTTCACTGCTTCACGGATCAATGTACCTGCCGTAAACAATGCATCAACCGGATGCGCTGCTAAAAATTCACCGACTTCATAGTGCAGCTGTTTCTCATCATTTCCCAGCTCTCCCATATCACCCAATACTGCAATTTTTCTTCCATCCGCATGCGAAAGAACGGAAATCGCCGCTTTCATGGAAACCGGATTTGCATTATAGCAGTCATCAAGGATTGTCAGGTCATTCACAGAAATGATATTGCTGTGACCACTGAGTGTTTCTACCTGCTCTATGCCTGCTTTGATCTGTTCCATAGTAAGACCAAACTGCTTTCCGATCAATGCGGCAGCCAGCGCATTCTGTACATTGTGCACGCCCGCAATCGGAATCCGTACATCTATACATTCTGTTCCGATATGAAGTGCAGCCTCCATTGCAGAAAGTCCTGACTGATGCATATCTGCCGCATAAGCAGAAAGCACTGCGCCATGCTCAGACACAGGCGGTTCGGCTGTATCGGTATTTTCTGGCAAAATGCCATAGAACAGCGGAGCTTTTCCATTTACCTCTGAAACACCAGCGAGTTTGTCATCATCTCCATTTAAAACCACACATGCATCTGAAGTCAGATGATCAAACATTTCCGTTTTTGCTTGTAGAATACCATCTCTTGTTTTTAAATTTTCCAGATGACAAAGCCCGATATTTGTGATCGTTCCGATATCCGGCTGCGCCACGTGTGCCAGCCGATGCATTTCATCAAAATCGGAAATTCCCATTTCGAGAACTGCGATTTCATGTTCCGGGCGTATCCGAAAAATCGTAAGAGGAAGTCCAATCTCATTATTAAAATTTCCTGCCGTCTTTAAAACATTGTACTTCTGAGATAAGACAGATGCGATCATTTCTTTCGTGCTGGTTTTTCCTACACTACCAGAGATGCCGACTACTTTTACATCCAGCTGTCTGCGGTAAAAAGCAGCTAAATCTTTCAGTGCTTGTTCTGTTGATTTTACGAGAATATACGGACCTGTCGGATTTTCCGGTTTCTGCTGCGATAACACGGCGGCTGCCCCTTTTTGAAAAACAGACGGAATGAACGTATGTCCATCCACTTTTTCGCCTACGATGGCTACGAACAGATATCCTTTTTCTACCTGACGGCTGTCAATGACAACCCCCTGCACTTCAACACATTCCTGCTCTTTGCTCCCAAAATATGTTCCGCCTACCGCTTTTGCAATATTCGCAAGTGTCATATTTTTCATGAAACGCCTCCTAGTCCTGTTTTTCAGTGAAATATTTTTGCATGGAAACCTGTATCAACTGCTCACAGAGCTGATTAAAATCCACACCTAAAACAGCGGCTTCCTGCGGAAGAAGGCTTGTCGGTGTCATTCCCGGAAGCGTATTTGCCTCTAAGCAGAACATCTCATCTTTTTCATTTAATAAGAAGTCCATTCTTGCATACGTTTTTAATCCTAACACTTCGGTTACACGTTCTGCATAATGCTGCATTTTTTTTGTGATATCATCAGGAATCTCTGCCGGACAGGTCTCTACGGCGCTTCCTGCTTTGTATTTGTTCTTATAGTCATAGAATCCTTCCACCGGTGCAATTTCGATTACCGGAAGTGCCTTTCCATCAATCACTCCGACAGAAAATTCACGTCCCTTGATATAATCTTCGATCACAACCTGGTCCTCCCAACAGAATGCGTCATCGAGTGCTTTTTTGTACTCTTTTTCGTCTCGCACGATGGAAACACCGATACTTGAACCGCCGCAGCACGGTTTTACCACGCATGGAAGATGCAGACCGGTCTTTGTAAAGTCATCAATGCGTTCTGTTTTTTTCATGGAAATGCCTTTTGGAGTCGGAATATTGTTCGCTTCAAACATGGCTTTGGAAATGCCTTTATCCATCGCCATTGCACTACTCAGATACCCGGTTCCAGTATATTTAATGCCATACAGGTCAAACGCTGCCTGTATTCTTCCATCCTCTCCGTTTTCTCCGTGTAATGCCATAAATACCATATCTGCCATGCGGCAAAGCGCAATAACATTTGGTCCAAATAAACAAGAGGACTGATCCTTTCGCATACTTCTTACCTTTTTCAGATCCGGTGCTGTCTCAGAAATACCAGTCACCTTGATGCTGACCTCTTCGCTTTTTGAAAAGAAATCACTGACATCCTGTTCTTCCTCTCCATATCCCATAAACACATCTAATAAAATAACAGTATGACCGTTTGCCCGCAGTGCTTTTGCAACATTATCTCCCGTAATAAATGACACATCACGCTCTGTACTAAGTCCGCCTGCTAATACCACAATATTCATTTTTTTCTTCCTTTCTCTATTTTCAACTTTCTTTTATGCTTTTTATATTGTATCGCATTTTATCTTAGTATATTTTTTCTATTCTTGCAAGTCTTTCTTACAAGGAATCTGCACTGAAAATACGGCCTCCCACTACATTTATGTGACTACTATTTTTTGCTTTGTATTGTGTAAGTTGTCGTAGATGGAACAAATCTTTACATTAGTCAAAAAAGTATCGGGTTTGCCATTCTCTTGCTCAGCGAAAAATATCTCAACCTACCGTTTCCGATACACAGTTTCCGAAATTATGCTGGGTGGGCAAGGTGGGGCGGCTGCTTCCAGAAGGGCTTTGACAGAAATGTTAGTGATATTGGGTGGGTAAATCTGTGATGCCTTTGCTGTTTTACCGAGAGGCGTACAAGCTGTGCGCAGGTGTATGTGGGAGAAAGAGTCTGATTCTGAGTCTTTCTCCCACATACACCTGCGTGCAGCTTGTACGACATTCGGAAAACCGCAAAAATAAAGCATCGCAGATTTACCCGCCCAAGCTCGACTTCATTTCTGTCTAGCCCTTCTGGAAGCAGCCGCCCCGCCTTGCCCACCCAGCATAATTTCGAAAACGTCCACATAGGAATCCCCTAAGTTGAGATATTTTTCGCACATCCCCTTTCGAAGAGTGGTGGAGCCGATACAGTTTCGAGTAGTCAATAAAGTAGTGGTTGCAACACTTACACGCATATAAAGTGTAAGGATTTAAACGTGAGCAATATTTGTAAATTCGTAAATTTCACGATTTGTGGTCACTAAATCTGAAACAGTGAGATTGTGAACATTATCGTGTCCGGTAATGCGGGCAAATGTTTTTAGTTCCTCATTAGAAACATTGAGGAAGTTTGCAACACGTTGGGCAGATGCTTCGACGTGGAGGCGTTCGCGTAATTCTGGATTCTGTGTGGCAATGCCGACCGGGCAATTTCCACTGCCGCAAATGCGGTATTGCTGGCAGGCAGCGGCAATCAGCGCACTGCTGGCGATTGCGATGGCATCAGCCCCCATGGCGAGTGCTTTTGCAAAGTCGGAGGAAACACGCAGACCTCCGGTGATGACAAGTTCCATATCCGAGTGTACGGAATCTAAGTATTTGCGGGCGCGGTACAGCGCAAAGATTGTCGGAACACTAGTGGATTCACGTAAAAAGAAAGGACTTGAACCGGTAGCACCACCGCGCCCGTCAATGGTCACAAAATCGGCCTCAGCATAAACACAATATTCCAGATCACGTTCGATACGGCCGGCAGCAATCTTGATGCCGATCGGTCTGCCGTCCGAACGAGCACGAAGTTCGGATACCAATTTTTTGAGATCTTCTTTGGTGTTGATCTCTGGAAATTTGCTCGGACTTTGAATATCTTCGCCGACCGATTTGTTGCGCAGTGCGGCAATTTCAGGAGTCACTTTTTCTCCAGGCAGATGGCCACCCATGCCAGGCTTTGTGCCCTGCCCGATCTTGATTTCAATGGCATCAGCACAGCGCAGATTTTCGTCTGTGACACTGTACTGATTCGGCACATATTCAAAAATATAGCGGTATGCTGCGTCGCGTTCCTCAGGGAGGATACCACCTTCTCCGCTGCACATCGCGGTTTTTGCCATGGCAGAGCCTTTTGCAAGGGCCACTTTGATTTCTTTAGAAAGTGCGCCAAAGGACATATGAGAAATATAGACCGGGCTGGATAAGATCATCGGTTTTTTGGCGTGTTTGCCGAGTATTGTCATGGTGGAAACGAAAGCATCATCCTCCAATGGCGGCGGATTTAATTGAGCGCCCAACAGCAGGATTTCATCCCAGGACGGCATCGGCATCTGTGTTCCCATGGCAGCATGAATGGAGTGACCCGAAACAGCAATCTCATGGATTTCGTCCATATAACGACAGTTTGCGTCCTGCCGCAGAAAACGGTTGTCATAGCTTAATTCAGAGACACCTGCATGTTGAGGAGTAGGTGTCTTTTGTCTTTCATATGGTTCAAATTTTTCTTTTGGCTGTCCACAAACCGGACAGCTTTTTAAGGTGTCAAAAGATATGTTTTCTTTTTCTTCGTCAAAAATATAACCGCAAACGGAGCATTTGTAGGTTGCCATATGCGTTCCTCCTTTTCGAGTTTCTTTTCAAATAGTTATAAATTATATCGGTAAAAGAAAAAGAAGACTTTACGGATAGTAAAGTACAAAGAAGATAAAAAAATAGGAAAAAAGTAATTGAAATAAGTTGGGAAATACGGTAAAATAGTAAGAACATAGATTATAATTCGAATAATAGACGGAAAACTGTGGCGGTAAAACAAAAAAATCAATTAAAAATCCAGGTGTATGGGGTGGAAAGGGGTATCTATGAAGAAAAAAAGATGGATCTGTGCAGTGTTATTGCTGTTTTGTATGGTGGCAGGATGCGCAAAGTCTTATGAGCCGGAAATTATCATGCCGGAACAGCCGGTAAAATCAGCTGTCACTGAGGAAAACACAAAAACAGAGACAGATGAGACACAGACAGAAAAAACAGATGAGGTATCACAGGAGACGGAGTCGGAAACACCAAGTGAGGACGGGGATGAGAAACTTTCTGGTAACGGCAGCAAAATCTGGCTGATCACAATGGATCAGCAGGATCAATACTGGTTAAATATTGACAAAGGCTGCAAGAAGGCCGCAGAAGAAGTGGGAGATGTAGAGTACAAATGGAATTCTCCGGATGTAAATGATGACGAAAAACAGAAGAAGTGCATTAATGATGCGGTTGCAGAAGGAGTGGATGCAATTTTAGTTGCGGCAAACGGTCCGACAAATGTCAATGACGCTTTGCAGAATGCGAAAGATGCTGGAATAAAAATTATTTTTGTGGATTCGGCAGCTGATTTTGATTGTGTGCAGAAATTAGCAACCGATAACGAGATGGCAGGCAGAACAGCAGCAGAAAAAATGATGGAGGATTTCAAGGAACAGAATATTTCTTCCGGTAAAATTGGAATTGTCGGAGTAACGAAGGACACGGCTTCTTGCATGGCGAGGGAAAAAGGATTTCGAGATGTGTTCAAAGAGACAGACTTTGAATTACTAGATACTTGTTATATGCAGGGAGATACAAAGGTTGGAAAGAAGGCAATCGGAGAATTTATAGAGCAGGGATGTGTGGGCATATTTGGCGCAAATGAAGGCTCGACGTCCACCATCGGAGCAACGGTGAAAGAGCAAAAGGCAAAGATAGAAGTGGTCGGATTTGATACTTCCGACACGGTTTTGGGCTATATCAATGATGGAATTATTTCTGCAACCATGGCACAGAACCCAGAGACGATGGGATATGAAGGATTAAAAAGTGCAGTAAAAGCATTGAATGGAAAAGATATAGGAGAATATTCGGTCGATACAGGGGTATCGGTGATCACAAAAGACAATATGTAGGCAGGAGGGGACAACTATGAAAATGCGTGGAAAAATCGTATCGTTTTGTGTGCTGCCGATTATTCTGACCGGAGTGTTTTCTGTACTGATCGGAATGTATCAGTATTCTACCGGAATGTACCAGGAGATTCGGGAAAGTCTAAAGGCATCGGCAATCGCGGCATTGAATGTCTATAACTCTCAGGGATATGGTGATTATGCGATCAAGGATGATGGAGAGGTCTGGCGGGGGATGAACTTCAATGTGTCAGGTGAAACGGAAATTGTAGATACTATAAAAAAAGAGACAGGTGTGGATATTACGTTTTTTTATCAGGAGACTGCCGTGATGACATCTATGACAGATGGGAGTGACGGACGTTATATTGGTATGAAAACAGGAAAAAATATTACAAATTACACATTGAAACAAGGGGCACAGATGTATTATCGTAATATAGATATCGGTGGAAAGATGTATCATGCGTATATCATCCCGATCACGCAGCCGGATTCTGGCGGTGTGATCGGCGCATTGATGGCGACACGTTCCGTAGAACGGCTGGAAAGCGCGATGAGAGAGAATGAGATCATACTAGGAAGCGTAATCTGTGTGATCATGATATTCTTTGTGATCTATGCGGTCGTGTTTGTGCATTCTCTGGTACGGGAGATTCATTTTGCAGGCGGTGTGGTAAAAAAAGTCTCATCCGGTGAATTGTCTGTCCAGGAGAAAAAAGGAAGAGAACGAAAAGATGAACTAGGAGAGCTGGATCGTGACATAGAGGTGCTTCAGAAAAGGCTGGTGGAAATTGTAGGAAAGATTCGCAAAAGCAGTGCCGTGTTAAATCAAGCGGCAGTAGAGTTGAATGACACATCGGATAGTACACTGACTGCCGCAAAGGAGATGACGCAGTCTGTGGAAATGATCAGCCAGACGACAAGCAATCAGGCGACGGAATCGCAGACCGTGTCAGAGGATATGCATCATATGGATGCGATGTTAAACAGTTCGATGCAGGAGGTGGATGAAATGCATCACCTGTCAAAAGAAATGTATCAAATGAGCCAGGAAACCGCACATGTGTTAAAAGAATTAGAGGAGAGCAATGAAAAGTCCAAACAGACAATGGAAGTGATCTATGAGCAGACTAACACGACGAATATGTCTGCACAGGAGATCAAAACCGTGACAGAATTTATCACATCAATCGCAGATGAGACGAATCTGCTTGCACTGAATGCAAGTATTGAGGCAGCCAGAGCGGGGGATGCCGGAAAAGGATTTGCAGTGGTCGCAAATGAAATCCAGGGCTTGGCGATCCAGACAAACACCCGGGCCCAGCAGATTCAGGAAATCGTGGCTTCTTTGGTAGACAAGACGGAACATGCGGTGGAAGCGATGGAACAGGTAAAGGATACAATGGGGCAGCAGAGCCAGAAAGTAGTGGATACGCAGGAAAGTTTTGATAAATTAGGAGAAAATATCACAACTTCCACGAAAAAGATTGTACATATTTCGGAATTGACGAAACAGATCGGGGAAGTAAAAAGCAGTATGACAGAAAGCATTGAAAAAGTATCTGTTTCTGCAGATGGGAATGCCTCAGCGGCACAGCAGACGTCGGCTATGACGGTTCAGGTGGAACAGGAGTTTGCAAAAGTATCAGACCTGGCATCGCAGCTGCAGGAGCTGGCATCACAGCTGGAAGAGGATGTATCTTTCTTCCATTGGGAGACAGATACAAATGCAAAAGTGTAAAGGAGAGGCAGCATGGAAGAACAGACAGCAGGAACCATAGATCTCAGTGTAGTTACAACAGAAATAGAACAACTATATGAAACCGCAATGGAATTTTTACGAGAAGAAACGCAAAGAGCAAAAGAATATCTGACAAATGAAGCGGCCTGCCGGAAAATATGGGAGGATAACAGCACGATCATACCGCATTTTGAACGAAAATATCAGGAGTATGCAACGGCCTATAAATTTCGGGAGAAATGCGGAAAAATTGCACAGACACTGGCAGCAGCGTTTCAAAAGATAGAAGAGGAACTGCCAAAAAAGTTTCCGGTTCAGACGATTGAAATTCCATTTCCGTCGCCGTGGACAGAGCGGATTTTTGACTGTGTGCAGAAAAAACGGCAGAAAAAAGAGGATTTGTGGGAACAAATGGGAGATGCATACTGGGAAGAAACCAGAGTGCGTACGCAGGCGCAGGCAATCAAAAAGCTTGAGCAGGAAGCAGAAATCTGCGCCCAGAGTCTCAAAAAAATCAAAGAGGCAGAGCTGAAAATGATTTCTCAAGCTTGACATTCAAAAGCGTAGGTTTTATACTAAAAAAGAATCAAATTTTAACACCCAAAGACGATGACGAAGACAGTAAAACAGGCAGGAAAGACACAGAGAGCCGGAACAGGTGAAAACCGGTACGAGTAGCGTCTGTTTGAAGATCCCTTCCAAGTTGCAGCCCGAACGCGCAAGCTAGTAGACGCTGCCGCATACTTTCCCGTTAAGAAAGTCGAGTTTGTGCCAGAGCGCACGCACTATGTAACAGGTGGTTTACGAACAAAATCCTTCGTCCTTTTACAGCGGCGAAGGTTTTTTTAATTTATTTAGGAGGCAGATTTTCATGTACAAGAAAGTAGAAACCAATCTGAATTTCGTGGAAAGAGAAAAGAAAACGAAAGAATTTTGGCAGGAAAACCATATTTTTGAAAAAAGTATGGAAAACCGAAAAGAAGGCGAGACGTACACCTTTTATGATGGCCCGCCTACAGCAAACGGAAAACCGCATATCGGTCACGTCCTGACCCGTGTCATCAAAGATATGATCCCGCGTTACCAGACCATGAAGGGCAAATATGTGCCGAGAAAAGCCGGATGGGATACACACGGACTGCCGGTCGAACTCGAAGTGGAAAAGAAGATCGGTATCAACGGAAAAGACCAGATCGAAGAGTATGGAATCGAACCGTTTGTAAAACAGTGTAAAGAATCCGTCTGGAAATACAAAGGCATGTGGGAAGATTTCTCCGGAACAGTCGGTTTCTGGGCAGATATGGACAACCCGTATGTCACCTACGACAACAATTTCATCGAGTCCGAGTGGTGGGCATTGAGACAGATCTGGGACAAAGGCTTGTTATACAAAGGCTTTAAGATTGTGCCGTACTGTCCGCGATGCGGTACCCCGCTTTCTGCACAGGAAGTAGCACAGGGGTATAAGACAGTAAAAGAGCGTTCCGCGATCGTCCGGTTTAAAGTCGTAGGAGAGGATGCATATTTCCTCGCATGGACAACGACGCCGTGGACCCTTCCTTCGAATACCGCGCTCTGCGTCAATCCGGATGAGACTTACATCAAGGTAAAAGCAGCTGACGGCAGAACGTATTATCTGGCAGAGGCATTGGCAGATAAAGTATTAGGAAAACTGGCAGACGAAGAAAACGGCGTCAAAGCATATGAAGTATTAGAGACATACAAGGGATCCGATTTAGAGCACAGAGAATATGAGCCGTTGTATGAGTGTACAGCACAGTGCGCCGCAAAGCAGCACAAGAAAGCACACTTTGTCACCTGTGATTCGTATGTTACGATGACAGATGGTACCGGTATCGTACACATTGCACCGGCCTTTGGTGAGGACGACTCTCGCATTGGAAGAGACTACGATCTGCCGTTTGTCCAGTTTGTTGACGAAAAGGGAAATCTGACAGAGGAGACGCCGTATGCGGGTGTTTTTGTAAAGAAAGCCGATCCGTTGGTATTAAAAGATCTCGATGAAAAAGGTCTCTTGTATGACGCACCGAAATTCGAGCATGAATATCCGCACTGCTGGCGCTGCGATACCCCGCTGATCTACTATGCGCGGGAATCCTGGTTTGTTAAGACGACAGCAGTCAAAGACGATCTGATCCGCAATAACAATACCGTCAACTGGATTCCGGAATCTATCGGAAAAGGCCGGTTCGGTGACTGGCTGGAGAACGTGCAGGACTGGGGAATTTCGAGAAACCGTTACTGGGGAACCCCGCTTCCGGTATGGGAGTGCGAGTGCGGTCATCAGGAGTGTATCGGAAGTCGTGCAGAGCTGGCAGAGCGCGCCGGAGATCCGAAGGTGGCTGAGGTAGAATTACATCGCCCGTATATTGATGAAGTGACAATGAAATGTCCGGTCTGCGGAAAGACGATGCACCGTGTCAAAGAGGTTATCGACTGCTGGTTTGACTCTGGTGCGATGCCGTTTGCGCAGCACCATTATCCGTTTGAGAATAAAGAAGTGTTCGAGAAACAGTTCCCGGCACAGTTTATTTCCGAGGCTGTGGACCAGACCCGTGGATGGTTCTATTCTCTGATGGCAGAGTCGACGATCTTATTTAACAAAGCGCCGTATGAAAATGTCATCGTGTTGGGTCATGTACAGGACGAGAACGGCCAGAAGATGAGTAAGTCCAAAGGAAATGCGGTCGACCCGTTTGAGGCACTCGAAAAATTTGGCGCCGATGCGATCCGATGGTATTTCTATACAAACTCTGCACCGTGGTTACCAAACCGTTTCCACGACAAAGCCGTTCAGGAAGGACAGCGCAAATTCATGGGTACCCTTTGGAACACGTATGCATTCTTTGTTCTGTATGCCAATATCGACGAATTTGATGCGACAAAATACAGCCTGGAGTATGAAAAATTAAGCGTGATGGACAAATGGCTGTTGTCAAAATTAAACACGACCGTAAAGACTGTGGATGACGATCTTGGCGCTTATAAGATCCCGGAGGCTGCAAAAGCGCTGCAGGAGTTTGTCGACGATATGAGTAACTGGTACGTCAGACGTTCGAGAGAACGTTTCTGGGCAAAAGGCATGGAGCAGGATAAGATCAATGCCTATATGACGCTGTATACGGCACTTGTAACAATCTGTAAGGCAGCCGCACCGATGATTCCGTTTATGACGGAGGACATTTATCAGAATCTTGTCTGCAGCATTGATCCGAGTGCACCGGAAAGCATTCATCTGTGCGATTTCCCGGTTTGCGACGAAGCGTTTGTAGACAAAGATTTAGAGAAGAATATGGACGAAGTGTTAAAAGTCGTTGTCATGGGACGTGCAGCTCGTAACACGGCAAATATAAAGAATCGGCAGCCAATTGGCGATATGTATATTAAGGCACCATTCACCTTAGAAGAATTCTTTACACAGATCATCGCAGACGAGCTGAATGTAAAGAACGTGACCTTCACAGAGGACGTGTCAGAGTTTACAACGTATACCTTTAAACCGCAGCTGCGCACCGTTGGTCCAAAGTATGGAAAAGTACTTGGAAAGATTCAGAAAGCTCTTTCGGAATTGGACGGAAATCACGCAATGCAGGAATTAAAAACAAATGGTAGCATAAAACTTGACAATATCGGTGAAGAAGTTGTATTATTAGATGAAGACTTATTGATTAACATGACACAAAAAGAAGGATATGTGACAGAAGGCGACAATGAAGTAACCGTCGTGTTGAACACAAACCTGACAGAAGAATTGGTCGAAGAAGGATTCGTCCGTGAGTTGATCAGTAAAATTCAGACAATGAGAAAAGAAGCCGGATTCGAAGTCATGGATCAGATCACCGTATCGTTTGCGGCTGCAGAAAAGATTGCAGCGATCTTTGAAAAATACGGAGAAACGATTCAGAAAGAGGTTCTGGCAAAGAGTATCATTGCCGGTACAGTCACTGGATTTGAAAAAGAATGGAATATCAACGGGGAAACCGTTACCTTGGGAGTAGAAAAAATAAACTAGTTTGTGTTTTTTTAACTTCAATTAAAGATGGGGAAGTAATGCCGATGAAGGCGTACTTCCCCTTTTTGGAAACGGGATGCCTGCGTTACACAAAGAAGGAGGGGTATTCTTCATGAAATGCGAGAAATTTGACAAAAAGACATTTATGAAAAATGTAAACGACAACGTAAAGACACTTTATCGTAAGACATTACAGGAAGCAACCGACAAAGAGGTATATCAGGCCGTTTCTTATTCATTAAAAGATTACATCATCGACCGCTGGATGGCAACACAGGAAGCGTTTTCCAAAGATGATCCAAAGATTTTGTACTATATGTCGATGGAGTTTCTGGTTGGTCGTGCGCTCGGCAATAACCTGATCAACCTGACCATCTATAGCGATGTGCGGGATGCGTTGGAGGAAGCGGGATTTAATCTGAATGCATTGGAAGATTACGAACCGGACCCGGCACTTGGAAACGGTGGTCTGGGAAGATTGGCAGCCTGTTTCTTGGAGTCTTTGTCTACGTTGGGATACGCAGTATACGGGTGCGGTATCCGTTATCGTTACGGTATGTTCAAGCAGAAGATCGAGGACGGCTATCAGGTAGAAGTGCCGGATAACTGGCTGCAGGACGGCTATCCATTTGAGATGCACCGGCAGGAATATGGCTATATCGTAAAATTTGGCGGCTATGTTCGCTCCGAGATGCAGCCGGACGGCAAAATGAAATTTATTCAGGAGGGCTATCAGGCAGTCAAAGCCGTTCCGTATGACATGCCGATATTGGGTTATGATAATAATATGGTCAACTCTCTGATCATGTGGGATGCCGAACCGACACAGGCATTTGAGTTGTCTTCGTTCGACCGCGGCGATTATCACAAAGCGGTAGAAGAGGAAAATCTTGCAAAGAATCTGGTCGAGGTGCTTTACCCGAATGACAATCACATTCAGGGAAAAGAACTGCGTCTGAAACAGCAGTATTTCTTTGTATCCGCAAGTGTACAGCGTGCATTAGACCGTTTCAAGAGAAAACACGATGATATTCATCAGCTGCCGGAGAAAGTGACATTCCAGATGAACGATACACATCCGACCGTTGCTGTGGCAGAGTTGATGCGGTATCTCTTAGATGAAGAAGGACTGAGCTGGGAGGAAGCATGGGATATCACCACACATACCTGTGCGTACACCAACCATACGATCATGTCCGAGGCACTGGAAAAATGGCCGATCGAGATCTTTTCCAGACTGCTCCCGCGTATTTATCAGATTGTGGAAGAGATCAACCGCCGCTTTATTTTGCAGATTCAGCAGAAATATCCTGGAAATCAGGAAAAGATCAAAAAAATGGCGATCATCTATGACGGCCAGGTAAAAATGGCACATCTGGCGATCGCGGCAGGCTATTCGGTCAATGGTGTGGCAAGATTGCATACGGAAATTCTGAAAAACCAGGAGTTAAAAGATTTCTACGAGATGTTCCCGGCGAAATTCAACAACAAGACAAATGGTATCACACAGCGGCGATTCCTTATGCATGGAAATCCACTTCTTGCGGATTGGGTTACAGACCATATTGGGGCAGACTGGATCACAAATCTGCCGCATCTGGAGAAGCTGGCTGTATATGCAGATGATGAAAAAGCGCAGCAGGAATTTATGAATATCAAATACCAGAATAAAGTACGCCTGGCAAAATACATCAAGGAGCACAATGGCATTGATGTGGACCCGCGTTCCATCTTCGATGTGCAGGTCAAACGTCTGCATGAGTACAAACGGCAGCTGTTAAATATCCTGCATGTCATGTATCTGTACAATCAGTTAAAAGAGCATCCGGATATGGAATTTTATCCGCACACATTTATCTTTGGTGCAAAAGCGGCAGCCGGCTATAAGATCGCAAAACTGACCATCAAGCTGATCAACTCCGTTGCGGATGTGATCAACAATGATAAATCCATAAACGGAAAGATCAAAGTGGTCTTCATTGAGGATTACAAAGTTTCCAACGCAGAGATGATCTTTGCGGCGGCCGATGTCAGTGAGCAGATTTCTACTGCGAGCAAGGAGGCATCCGGAACCGGTAACATGAAGTTCATGTTAAACGGTGCGCTGACACTGGGAACGATGGATGGTGCGAATGTCGAGATCGTCGAAGAAGTTGGAAAAGAGAATGCGTTTATCTTCGGTATGAGCTCCGAGGAAGTCATTGAGCACGAGAAAAAACGCGATTACAATCCGATGGATATCTTTAACAAAGATCAGGATATCCGGGAAGTTCTGATGCAGCTGATCAACGGATTTTATTCGAACAATGATACCGAATTATTCCGTGATCTTTATAATTCTCTGTTAAATACACAGAGTACGCAGTATGCGGATACGTACTTTATCCTGGCAGATTTCCGTTCGTATGCCGAGGCACATAAGCGCGTGATGGAAGCCTATAAAGATGAAAAGGGCTGGGCAAAGAGTGCCATCTTAAATGTAGCGCACGCAGGAAAATTCAGTTCCGATCGTACCATTCAGGAGTATGTGGACGATATCTGGCATTTGGATAAAGTTACAGTAGATATTGATGAGTAAAAGAGGAATTTAGATGAATATTTTATTAAATAGTTATAACTTTGATGAGCCATGGGCAAAACCGGCTCTGGAAACAATCATAAAACCGGACAGCAAGGTGTTGATCATTCCGTTTGCGTTCCATGACGAAAATATGCAGGGAAACTGCGACTGGATCCGTCATTATGGAAATATCAGCGGAAAGTTTTACCCGCAGATCATTCGGCCGTTTTTGAACTACGGTCTGAAGGAAGACGATCTGACATGGCTGGATTATTATCTGGACACGGCGGAGACAGCAAAGAAAAAGATTTGGAAAAGCGACATCATTTTCTTTACGAACGGGTTACCGGATAAGACCATGGACCGATTGGATGAGGCAGGGCTGGTACAGGCAATCCAGCAGTACACCGGCACGATCATCGGATGCGGTGCCGGCGCGCAGATTCAGTTCCAGGAGTACCATATCACCCCGGACGATGACTACAATGAATATGCGTATTATCAGGGCTTTAACTTCATTCGTGACTTTGAGATCGAGCTGCACTATTCCGGCACCATGCTGCAGGATGAGTCGATCCGGCGCTATAAGAGAGAGCGTGGAAAGACATTGTATGCCATGGGAGAAGAAGGCGGCATTATGGTAGAAGACTCAGAAGTGAAACTGATCGGAAGCGTGCGGGAAGTATAGCTGTAAAAAGTGCAAAAAAGAAACCACCAGCAAAGTCGCTGGTGGTTTTTTTATGCCTGACATTCCCGGCCTTTTTTGTAAAGTGCGATTCCATAGGATGTAATCAATACGGCAACGACGGCAGCAGAGCAGTAGCCGATCGTGCTTTTGCCGAAGAATACCGAGGAATCCGGCAGATAATTACTGATGAAGTTAAAGAACATATGCATGAGTATTGGAAGGAACAGTCCGCCGCTCGTATATGCGATATAGCCCAAAAACAGCGCTGCGAAAAAGGCATAGCAGCCTTGAATGATGTTCATGTGGAAGATGCCGAACATCAGTGCCTGTATGATATTTGCGGCCCAAAACGGCATGGAGCGCAGTGCATGGTGCATTGTCACACCCCGGAAGATCAGTTCCTCTCCGATCGGAGCAACAAGAACCCCATAGATCATCATCAGACCACTCATATCGTCCAATCCGGCGGTTTCCACAAGATTTTCGTAATTGGCGAGCCAGTCCGGCTGGATCATGGAAAGAAAAGCGACCAGATAATTGGTCAGGTACTGCAGTCCGACGGCTAACAGTGCGATGCCGAAAATCGTAAATATATGTGGGAATTTTGGCTGACTGTCTGCGCGTTTCACGTGGTATCTTTTCAAGTACCAGAAACCGAACACCAGGATGCAAAGGATACTAAATGCGATGGATACCGCGCCCATATATTCGGTTCCCGTGATCGCATCCAAAAACGAATCCATATAATCACTGAAACTGTCCGCACCATTTTCCGGTTTTGCGTAAAGGTGATATAAAAAATAAATTCCGGTGATCGGAATCATTGCAAAAAACTGCAGCAGGACGCCTAGCAGCATCGGTACAACATTAAATAAAAACTGTCCAGCTTTTTTCATAAGAATATAACTCCTTTTGTGTAATGTTTGATAGTTCTATTATAACAATGACAGGATAAGATTGCAAAATACTTTTGAAAAAGAATGCAACCTGGGGAGAGGCTGCATTCTAGGGAGAGTTTATGAAAAATTTAAGGGTTATCAAATGCAACGATTTGGAATCTGCCTTGGTACGAGAAACAGATGCCCGTTTGCTTTTGATGATGTTAGTATATCGGCAAAATGTGACAAGAGTGTGTAAAAAAACGAAAGAAAAACGAAAGAAATTCTGAAGAAAAACGAAAGGATGCGGCTTGAATCCATATGTTAAGGATATTTTAAGAAAGAAAGGTTTGCACTGTTGCGATTCGTATACTATAATAGAGTGCGATATAGGAGGGTGATCGTTTGACATTTGAAGAGATAGATGCATATATTGCGCGTATACCAAAGTTTACAAAAAAAAATAGTCTGGCACATACGCGCACGATTTTGAAGATGCTCGGAAATCCACAAGAGACGTTTGCAGTGATTCATGTGGCGGGAAGTAACGGAAAAGGAAGTGTCTGCAGTTTTTTGCATCAGGCACTTTGTGAGGCCGGATATCGCGTGGGAATGTTCAGCTCACCACATCTCGTTACGATTCGTGAACGGTTTGTCTGTGCAGAGAAGATGGCATCCAAGGCAGAACTTACGGATTGCTTCGAAATCGTGATGCAGGCGGTGAAAAAAGCAGGAGAGGATGGTCTTTTGCATCCGAGCTATTTTGAGTTTTTGTTTTTGATGGCAATGGTATTTTTTTCAAAAAAAAACGCAGACTATGTGGTGTTAGAAACTGGATTGGGAGGAAGACTCGATGCTACGAATGCAATTTTACACCCACGGTATACAGTTATTACATCAATTAGCCTGGAACATACGGAAATATTAGGAGATACGATTGAGGCGATCGCGGCTGAAAAAGCGGGAATTATCAAAGAGAATGTGCCTATCGTGTATGATGCCACAAATGCAAAAGCAGCAGCGGTGATCGAGGAGAAAGCGAAAGAGAAACACGCACTGTCAGTTGCCGTGAAATCGACAGATGTTGAGATAAAAAAACAATCGAAGGAAAAAATCACCTTTTTTTATGGAAAAGGTTGTGATAAAATAGAATGTACCATTCCGTTTCCAGCGTTGTATCAGGCGCAGAACGCGGCAGTCGCGCTGCAGGTCTTGCTTTTATGTGAGAAAGATCATATTTTGACACGCGAACAGATCGTGGATGGAATCTCCCATACAAAATGGCCGGGGCGCATGGAACAGGTACAGCCGGAAGTTTTTCTGGATGGAGCGCACAATGTGGCTGGGATTACGAGGCTGCTTGAAACGGTCCATCAGATTACAAAAGAGCCGCCGCTATTACTTTTTTCTATGGTAAAAGAGAAAAATTATGAGGAAGCGGTACGGCTGCTCGTGGAAGAGGAAGAATGGGCAGGTATTTTTGTAACAACAATTTCGGATGCGCGCGGGATTTGCGCGAAGAAACTGGCAGAAGAATTTTTAAAAGAGAAAAGAGAAGTGTTCTGTGTGGAGAATGTAAAGGAAGCATTCCGGCAGGCACTTTTAAAGAAAAAAGAAGGGCAGCTTTTGATCTGTACCGGATCGCTGTACCTGATTGGTGAATTAAAAAAAGAGTTGGAGGATCGAACATGATTGATTTTGAAGAAGAATTGAAGAAATATAAACCGAGTCCGGAGGTGGAAGAAGCAGAGGAAACCATTCGCAACCATGATATGACGGATATGACGGACATTCTGCTGGAGATGATGCAGCAGAGTCGAAACGAGAAACGGAGATAGGCGGGCGAAGAAAATGGAATGTTTGAATTGTGGAACAAAATTGCAGCAGGGGGATATCTGCCCGAACTGCGGCATGGATGTAAGTGTTTATAAGAAAATCATGCATATGTCAAACTTTTATTATAATGAAGGTCTGGCGAAAGCAAATGTGCGGGATTTTACCGGTGCGATCGAGAGTCTGAAAAAAAGTCTGTATTTTAACAAAAAAAATATTGTGGCACGAAATGTTCTGGGCCTGGTCTATTTTGAGATGGGAGAGACAGTTTCGGCACTGAGCGAATGGGTGATCAGCAAAAATTTCCGCGCAGAACGAAATCCGGCAGATAAGTATTTGCGGGAGCTGCAGAAAAATCCAGGACAGTTAGAAGCGATCAATCAGACGATCAAGAAGTATAATCAGGCGATTGCATACTGCCAGGAAGGCAGTGAGGATATGGCGATCATTCAGTTAAAAAAAGTCATTTCCATGAATTCGAAAATGGTGCGGGCACACCAACTGTTAGCACTTCTTTATATGAAAGAAGGGAAATATGAGAATGCGGCGAAGTATCTAAAAGCGGCAGAACAGATTGATGTGAACAATACCACCACTATGCGATATCAAAAAGAGCTGCGTGAGCAGATGAAGAATGTGAAACACAAAAAAGAGGATAAGATCTCTTATCAGAGTGGGAATGATACGATCATTCAGCCTTCACATGTATTCCGGGAACATTCCATCACATCAATGGTCATCAATCTGCTGGTTGGCGTGGCAATCGGTGTGGCAATCACCTGTTTTCTGGTGGTTCCGAGTATTCGCCACAATATGGTCAGTGACAAAAAAGCGGAGATCAATGAGGCAAACAGCACTGTGACAACAAAGGAGCAGACGATCACTTCTCTAAAATCTCAAGTGAAAGATTTAAAGAAGGAAGCGGAAAAGGCGAAAAAAGAGAAAGAGGCATCGGCGCAGCGGCTGACCTCTTACAGTAAAGTAATTGAAGCATATGCTGCATATATTAAAGAGGATACGCAGACGGCAACCGCAGCGTTAGAGCAGGTAAAAACAGAGGATCTTGATGAGACGACGAAAGCAATTTATGATCAGACGAATACGGAGCTTCAGACAAAGATGATGGATACCTGGTATGCAGAAGGTACGAAAGCGTACAATTCGTATGATTATCAGAACGCGGTGGCAAATCTGCAGCAGGTAGTCAATGTGGATGAGCAGTATGGTGAAGGGTATGCACTTTATTATCTGGCACAGTCATTGAGAAGAACAGAAAATCTGGAAAAAGCGCTTCCGTATTATCAGCGTGTAGTAGAATTATATCCGGGATCTGAGCGCGCACGTACTGCACAGATGTATCTGGATCAAAATCCTGGTGCAGCAGGCTCCACGGGAGGAAGTATGGGATCTGATGCAGAGAGTACGGTGACAGAAACTGAGACAATGACAAATACAAACTAGGAAATTATATACAAAAGGCGTCAAATTTTTTGGCGTCTTTTTTTTATTATGAAAATCAGTGGAATGTACGTGAAGTGTTTGAGGGAATTTGCACGTACATCATGTTCTCTCGGAATCTCTTTGTGCCTGATTTTGTGAGATGATTTTTTGTCAGATGTGCACAAATTTATGAGGCGTACGTGGAGCGTACGTTGATTAAATTTGTGTGCATCTGGCGGAAAACCAGCCGCAAAAGCAGGCGCAAGGGAGATTCCGAGGGAACATCATCAAAGAGGAGGATAAAATATGGATTGGACGTATGAAATTTCAGAGGATATGTTACGGATTCTTGTGCCGCAGGAATTAGATCATCATAGTGCGCAAAAATTGCAGAAGGAGACAGACTTGTTATTGAACTCGTATCATATCCATCATCTGGTTTTTGATTTCTCCAGAACAGAATTTATGGATAGTTCGGGAATCGGAATGTTGATTGCAAAAAGCAAATGGATGCAGTACAGCGGAGGCAGCGTGGAGGCTGAACATTTGAGTGCACGTGTGAAAAAAATTTTTACCATATCCGGTCTGTTTCGTTTGATTCAGATCAAAAATGAGGAGGACGAACAGAATGGAACGAATCAATGAGATGGAGGTAATTTTTGACGCACATTCCGAAAATGAAGGGCTGGCAAGGATGATCGTGGCGGCGTTTTTAGCACCGGTGAATCCGACTGTTGAGGAGATTTCGGATGTAAAGACAGCGGTCTCAGAGGCAGTGACAAACTGCATTGTACATGGATACGAGGAAAAGCAAGGAAAAATCTGGATGCGCTGCCGCCTGACAGAGCTTGCACTTGAGATTGAGATCGCGGATAAAGGGAAAGGAATTGCAGATATCGAGGAGGCGATGAAACCGTTTTATACGACAAAGCCTGAACAGGCGCGTGCCGGGATGGGGTTTGCGTTTATGGAAGCATTTATGGACGAGCTTTCCGTGGAATCTGCACCGGAAAAGGGCACGGTGGTCTTTATGAAAAAAAAGTGGAATCATGTGGGTGAGGAGCGGTCGGATGCGTGAAAAAGAGGAGCAGTTTGTGCTTTTGAAACGGGCGCACGCAGGAGAGAAAGAAGCACGCGATCAGCTGGCACAGCAAAATACAGGGTTGGTTTGGAGTATTGTGCAGAAGTATCAGAATCGCGGAAAGGATGTAGAAGATCTGTTTCAGGTGGGAATGATCGGGTTATTGAAGGCGATCGATCGGTTTGATGTATCATATGATGTGGCATTTTCTACTTATGCGGTTCCGCTGATCGCCGGTGAGATTCGGCGGTTTCTTCGCGATGACGGAATGATACGGGTCTCGCGTTCGTTGAAAGAGTCGGCATGGAAAATTCAGCAGGTAGCGCGGGAAATTGAGCAGAAAGAAGGGCGGCAGGCACATTTATCGGAGCTGCAGGAGAAGACAAAATTATCGGTGGAGGAGATTGTGCAGGCATTAGATGCGAATGCGCAGGTGGAATCTTTGTATAAGCCAGTGTATCAGAGTGAAGGGAAGGAGCTTTGCCTGCAGGATCAGATTCCGGCGAAAGAGGAGAAAGAGGCGGTCTTAAACCGCATTCTTTTGGAAAAGTCGATGTCCGTGTTAGACGAACAAAGCCGCCGACTGATCGTTTTGCGCTACTTTGAGGACAAAA
The DNA here is from genome assembly GCA_051880395.1 of Lachnospiraceae bacterium. GTDB lineage: Bacteria > Bacillota > Clostridia > Lachnospirales > Lachnospiraceae > JBJENW01. Next base: position 23,843 of record JBJENW010000109.1, read on the forward strand.
CCCAGATGGAGACCGCGAAGCTCCTTGGAATGACCCAGGTTCAGGTAAGCCGTAAAGAAAAGAAGATACTTTTACAGATGAGGGAAGTGCTTCGGGAATAAAAGAGAAGAAATAAAAAAAGTAAACTAAAAAAAATAAAAGGTTTACATTGACGAACCGAGGAAGAAGTCGTACACTATTTTCGTAGGAAAATGTTTCACAGGAGGAAAAAAGCATGTACGAAAAATTAGTGGAAGAAATTATTGCAGGAAAGCGATTAAAGAGAGAGGACGATCTGCAGTTTTTGATCGACGGGGATTTGGAGAGTCTTTGCAGGGGGGCGAATCAGATCCGCGAGGTGTTGTGCGGAAAGCATGTGGATCTCTGCTCGATCATAAATGGAAAAGCAGGACGATGTGGAGAGGACTGTAAATTCTGTGCACAGTCCGGCAAACATCATACGGGAGCGAAGGAATATGGATTTCTGGATGTGGAGACGATTTTGGCGGAATGCAAGCGAAACGAGGCAAACGGGGTACACCGTTTTTCCATCGTGACAGCGGGCCGGTCCCTGTCTGGGGAAGAGTTTGAGACGGCCATTGCAGCATATAAGCGGATGCATGCGGAATGTCCGGATATGATCTTGTGTGCGTCCCATGGTCTTTTGACGCAGGAACAGTTTGACCGGCTCAAGGGAGCGGGCGTAGAGATGTATCATGCAAATATCGAGACATCGCGGCGCAATTTTCCGAAAATCTGCTCGACGCATACCTATGAGGATAAACTCGAAAATATCCGAAAGGCGAAAAAAGCAGGGCTGACTGTCTGCTCCGGCGGAATCGTCGGCATGGGAGAGACATGGGAGGACCGGCTGGATATGGCCGTTTCGTTGTCGGAACTTCAAGTGGATTCGATTCCGTTAAATGCACTGATCCCGGTAAAAGGAACTCCGTTAGAAGCCTTGACACCACTTTCGGAAGATGCTATCTTAAGAATTGTTGCAATGTTTCGCTTTGTCAATCCGATTGCCTATGTACGGCTGGCAGCGGGTCGGAAATTAATGGAAAACAGTGGTTCAAAGGCATTTTTTTCAGGTGCAAATGCGACCATCACCGGAGATATGCTGACCACTTCCGGAAATAATACGACGCAGGATAAAGCGATGCTGTTAGAAAATGGATTTGAACTCAATAGAAGGGAAAAAGTATGTTAGATCAGTTTTCCAGAACCGAATTGTTGTTTGGAAAAGAAAATATGGAACGTTTAAAACAAGCACGTGTTGCTGTTTTTGGAATCGGCGGGGTTGGCGGTTATGCAGTGGAAGCCCTAGCGCGCGGCGGTATTGGGACGCTCGATCTGATCGATGACGATAAAGTCTGCCTGACAAATCTGAACCGTCAGATCATCGCGACACGCCAGACGATCGGAAAAAATAAAGTTGATGTAGCACAAGAGCGCATACATTCTATTTCACCGGATATCGTGGTAAATAAATATCAGACATTTTTTATGCCGGATACGGCCGATCAGTTTGATTTTTCCGCCTATGATTATGTGATTGATGCCATCGATACTGTGACTGGAAAAATTCAGCTGGTGGAGATGGCGCAGGCGGCCGCAACACCGATCATCAGCGCGATGGGCGCCGGAAATAAATTAGATCCGACGGCGTTTGAAGTGACGGATATTTACAAGACATCGGTCTGTCCCCTGGCGAAAGTCATGCGGCGGGAGTTGAAAAAGCGCGGCATCAAAAAATTAAAAGTTGTCTACTCCAAAGAAAAACCGATCACACCGAAAGAAGAGACAGAGAATAGCTGCAAAAACAATTGTGTCTGCCCACCGGGAACACAGCGCACCTGTACGGTCCGCCATCAGGTTCCGGGCAGCAATTCGTTTGTTCCGGCTGTGGCAGGCCTCATCATCGCAGGCGAAGTCCTGAAAGACTTGACCGGAATGAAAGCGGAGTTTTAATTCTCAACTTTTTTTGGGCCTTTACGGACGCGGGGTTCCACGAGAGACGGTCTTCTGAAAAAACGCGGCTCCTGCGCAGATGAGCTAACTCTTAAGATTCTCTAAGGCACTATAGAACCAAAGGTTCATTGAACCGTTTTCGTGCCTAAGAGAATCTAAAGAGTGGATCTCACCTGCACCTGCCGAAATGTTTTTTCAGAAGACCGTCTCTCGTGGAACGCCGCTGTGTATTGGAACCAGAAGGTTGAGAATTTTTGAAGAGAATATATAATGTTGACGAAATATATCTCAACCGATCGGTTCCGATACACAGTTTGACACCGCGACAGGGCAGGCTTGCGCAAAAACAATTCGGTGGGCATAGGTAAGATCCAGTCCTTACGGAGACTTAGGCGCGAAGGCAATCCTGAGCGTCTTAGTCGCAGTTAGGACTTAGCTTACCTATGTAGGAACCGTGTTTTTGCGCAAGCCTGCCCTGTCGCGGTGGCAAACGTCCGTATAGGAACTGATTTTTCGTTTGAATTATTTCAGAAAAGAGCCAATTGGCTCTTTTTTTTTGGGGTAAAATACGGTAAAATACCTTATGTAAACTTTAAACAATTCGAGAAAAATGATTGTTTCGGAATAGAAAAATGCTTTAGGAGGGAATCATGGAAAGAAAGAATGGAATGAGAACGCGTATGCTGGCCTGTATGCTGGCGGTTTCTGTAGCTGTATCTGCGGGAGAAGGGAATCTGGCACCGGTTCAGGCGGCAGCGCTTATCCAGGCACAGACAACACTGAGGGCAGCCGCAAAGGTCAAAGCGATCAAATTAAATTATAAAGATGTGACGCTGAAAGCCGGAAAAAAACTGAAACTGAAAGTGGCTGTTTCGCCGAAAAATGCAACAGTCAAAGCAATCACGTGGAAGAGCAGCAATCGAAAGGTAGCAGAAGTGTCATCGAATGGAACAGTAAAGGCGAAGAAGAAGGGAAATGCGATCATTACAGCCACGGTGAAAGGAACAAATAAAAAAGCGACCTGCCGCATTCGTGTGGGGATTCCGGTTACGAAGGTAGCGGTAAAAAAATCTTCTGTTTCTCTGCAGGAGGGGAAAACAAGTACGATTGCGACGGTTATTTCTCCTCAAAATGCAACAAATAAAGGTGTTACCTATCAGAGTGCGAATACCAAAATCGCAACGGTTTCATCGAAAGGAAAAATCACTGCAAAAAAAGCAGGAAAAACAACGATCACAGTGACGGCAAATGATGGAAGTAAAAAGAAAGCAACTGTAAAAGTTACGGTACAAAAAAAGAACGTTTCGGTCACATCGGTACAAGTGAATGTAGACCGGACATCGTTAAAAATTGGAGAATACGTGCAGGCATCTGCGGTTGTAAGTCCAACAAATGCGACCGATCCGAGTGTGGAGTGGAGCAGCAGCAAGGAGTCAGTAGCGTTTGTCTCGCAAAAAGGAATGATAGTGGCGCAGAGTGAAGGAACGACGACGATCACCGCGACGGCGAAAAACGGAAAAAAAGGAGAGGTTGTCATTTTTGTAAGCAGTGATGTAGAAGAACCTTCTATTCCGGAAGAAACAAGTATACCGGAGAATGTGAGTGAACCGACACAGCCACAGACACCGAGTATATCGAATCCGTCAAGTGTACAAAAACCTTCGACAAAGCCTTCGGAATCCGAAAGTGAGATCAGTTCGACACCGTCAGGATCCGGAAGCACACAAAAGCCGGGAAGCAGCGAAAAACCGAGTCAATCCAAACCAAGTGGAGGCAGCGGTTCCTCAATACCTGCACAGCCGAGCGATTCGTCTAAACCGAGTGGATCGATGCAGCCAAGTGGTTCTCAGAAACCAAGTGATTCGATTCAGCCGGGCAGTACGTCCAAACCAAGCGGTTCGATGCAGCCGAGCGATGCTCAGAAACCAAGCGGTTCAAGCGGTTCATCCAAACCAAGTGAATCGTCACAGCCGGGCGGTTCTCAAAAACCGAGTACACCGCAGACACCGAGCGAGCCATCCACCCCATCTGTTGCGCCATCGATTCCACAGCAGAATACAGAGGAACTCCAGTTTATTTTAACCTGGGAAGGGGATTCTTCGGAGACAGAGTCGGTGGACCTTGATGCACATCTGATCGGTCCAGGTGCAGAAAAAGGGGAGACATTCCACACCTATTTTGCAAATCGCACGTATCAAAAGAACGGCGTTGTGTATGCACAGATGGAAAAAGAATCCGAAGACAGTGATTCACAGGAGATTATCCATGTATATCAGAAGTCAGATGGGGTTTACCATTTCTATGTGTACAATTTTGGTGTGCAGCAGGATGGAAGTCCAGTGAAGTTTTCCGATGTAAAAGGCACCGTTACTGTAATGGCAGGTGGAAAAGAAATTCAGAAGTTTACGGCACCGAGTGCTGAGGGAACTCTCTGGGATGTCTGCACATATGACAGCACGAATGAAAGTGTGGAAAAGGTCAATACGATATCCGATTTTTCCGGTGCATCCGAAGATGTTGGATTGGCTGAAAGTGAGGCGGCATCCAGAAGCCTTTCGCGTCTTATTGAACAGTACGACGGCGTTTCATTTGGAACAGATGTGCACAAACAAGCACAATCGAAGTTAACGGAGGCAAAAAAACTTATAGAAGAGGGAAAAGATGCACAGACATTGAATAAAGCGCAAGACGAATTGGAAACTTATTTTGAAGATTTGATGAACAGTACGAAGATTTCGGACCTTACAGGAACCGGGCTTTCGGATGAGATGGAAATCACCCGTCGGGGAGAGAAAGATGCGAATAAAGAGTATTCTGTGATCGAACTGCAGGGCAGCAGTGAACAGCTGCCGGAGGATTTGCAGGTAAAAATTGAAGGAGATAACGCAGACGCTGTGATCACTTATGAAAAACAGGGCGAATTTGATGCAAAAATTTCGGTCAAGGGAAAAAACACGAATGCAGAGGAAACGTACTATATTATGTATATGTCTCTGGAAGATTCTATGATTCCGACAGGAGTCAGTGAAGATGGAAATACGATTACCGATTTCAGTGTAGATACTGATTACGATGAAACAGGAGCAAAGATGCAGGTGATTCACATCAGTGGAGAGCAGGCATCGTTGAGGAACCCGGTATTTACCTTTGTAAATGAAAAAATCAAAGGGAACTATGCGAACGGAAAATTGACCGTTACATATGCAGGAAAGACGGTTACTTATTCTGTACAGTACACACAGATAGAGGTTCAGGTTCGTCTGCTTCAAGCGGGAGACAGCGAAAACTTTATGTTGACACCGGAGGAAAGCTGGGATTATGATGACGATGGAAACCGTTGCTTTACCTATACGATCACAGGAGCAACCGATACGTTTTCAAAATCAACACCGTGTACGTTTAATGTGCAACCGGATCAGTATCAGATTGAGGAAACGGATCTTGCCGGATATGATGCACAGATTACCGTGACTTACAAAGGAAAAGACAGCGTGATCTATGTGAAATACCAGCAGGATACTTCCATCAGCCCGTTACCAAAGAGAGGAACATACCAACAGAATGGAAAAGAGGTTTCCTTTGCAACGATCGCATTTCAGTCGAATCAAAAAACAGTTCGTTTGACAGGAGAGCCAGACGACATCCCGGATTGGTCCAGCGTACAATTTTCGGCAAACGGAAATCTGACCTATACTGTGGATGCAAGTGGAAAACAGCCGAAACTTCTGGTAAAACAAGCCGATAAAATTCTAGCAGAGTACGTTGTAGAGTATGAAAAAGAGATCGCATCGATTGCAATTACAGAAATAACGGCATCCGATAACATAATTACTAGTTTTGATTTTGATTATGGCTGGGATGAAACGGATGCACAGTATGATATTCTACATGTCACAGGAAAGAACGATACAGTTGGAACACTGACAGCGAAACCTTCCGATCAGGCAGCGACAGTAAAATTTGAGTCGTTAAAAGATGACGCACGCGGCAGTGCAAAACTGACAGTGACATACAAGTCGCAGACAAAAGTGTATTATATTCAATACGAAAAAGACAACTGGAATTAAAAATACAAAAGGACACTGGGGTTTGCTGGTGTCCTTTTGCGTCATGCAAGCAGAAAGAGAGGCGAGAAATATGGCAACAATGATTTTACTAACAGGGGCAGTGATCTTGTTATGCCTGATCCTTCATCGGTTATCGAATCGGATCGGAGTACCGGTATTACTGGCATTTATTTTATTGGGAATGGTATTTGGCAGTGAAGGGATCGTAAAGATTCCGTTTGACAATTTTTCGATGGCGGAGGATATATGTACAGTGGCGTTAGTGCTGATCATGTTTTATGGCGGGTTTGGTACGAATATCCGAGAGGCAAAACCGGTTGCTGGACGTGCGATTTTGTTGTCGAGTGTCGGAGTGGTTTTAACGGCAGCACTGCTGGGTGTATTTTGTTTTTTGATGTTAAAAATATCCCTTCTGGAGAGTTTTTTGATCGGAGCGGTATTAAGTTCGACCGATGCCGCATCGGTGTTTTCGATTCTACGTTCTCAGAAATTAGATTTAAAATATAAAACCGCCTCGCTGTTAGAGCTGGAAAGTGGAAGCAATGATCCGTGTGCGTATATGATGACGGTTGTGATTCTGGGGATGATGCGTGGTGGATTTCATGGTGGGCAAATGGTTCTATTGTTGATAAAGCAGGTGACGGTAGGGCTTGTAATCGGTGCGGCAGTCGCGTTTTTTATATCTTTTTTCTTACAAAAAGTGGCGCAGCTGACGGATGGGTTTGATGTGATCTTTGTGTTTGCTATGGCACTTCTTGCCTATGGAGGGGCGGAGAGTTTGGGCGGAAACGGATATCTGAGCGTTTATGTGGCGGGATTAATTTTTGGAAATCGTCCGTTGAAAAATAAAAAAGCGTTGGTACACTTTTTTGATGGGGTAACGGGGCTGATGCAGATGCTGATTTTCTTTCTGCTTGGACTTTTGGCGTTTCCGTCGAAATTGTTTTCGGTGTTTGGACTGGCTTTGGCGATCGCGGTCTTTTTAACATTTGTGGCAAGGCCGGTAACAATTTTTGCTTTACTGGCACCATTTTCTTGTTCGACTTCACAGAAACTTTTAATATCCTGGTCGGGATTGCGTGGGGCCGCATCGGTTGTATTTGCGATTCTTGCAACGGTCAGTCCGGCATATACAAAAAATGACTTGTTTCATATTGTATTATTTGTGGTCTTGTTTTCCATCGGTCTACAGGGAACACTTTTGCCTTGGGTGGCTCAAAAATTAGATATGATCGATTCCGGCGGGAATGTTATGAAAACATTTAGCGACTATTCGGATGAGATGCCGGTGGAATTTGTAAAAATTTCGATTTCAAAGCATCATCCATGGATCAATCAAAAAGTCAAAGAAATCACATCTCTGCCGGATTTACTGTTTGTCTTGATATTGCGAGACAAGAAACGTCTGGTTCCAAACGGGGATACGGTAATCCGGCAGGGGGATGTCATTGTCTTAAGTGCACTTTCTCCGGAGGAGGAACTCGGGGTGCATTTGAGTGAATATACGATCGAGGCCGACAGTCGTTGGAATGGACGCCCTCTCTCGAATGTATCGTTGGGAAAAGAGCGGCTGGTCCTTTTGCTCAAACGCGAAGAGAAGATCATGATTCCAAACGGGCATACCATACTCCGCGCCGGAGACATACTCGTCATCAGCCAGGCGTAAAAAATTCTGATTTGTCTGGCCACCCACTACCTTACCGGCTCCACTACTTTTTGGGGAGTTTGACGAAAAATATCTCAACCAATCGGTTCCAATACACAGTTTCCGGTATTTGGCGGGGGCACATAAGGGGCGGGGCTGCTGGCAGGAAAGTTGCTTTGACAGAAATGATAGTGAGCTCGGGTGGGGAAACTTGCGATGCCTTTCCTGTCTTGCCGTAAGGCGGACCGGCTGTGCGGATGTGTGCGCCAGAGAAAGAATCTGGTTTTGAATCTTGCTCTGGCGCACACATTCGTGCAGACTGTCCGACATTCGGAAGACAGGAAAAATCAAGCATCGCAAGTTTCCCCACCCGAACTCGACTTCATTTCTGTCTAGCAACTTTCCTGCCAGCAGCCCCGCCCCTTATGTGCCCCCGCCAAATACCGGAAACGTCCGTATAGGAATCCCTCCGGTTGAGATATTTTTCGTCAGATTCCCCAAAAAGTAGTGGGTGGTCAAATAAATCAAAATTTGGATATACTAAAAAAGAAGATGAAAAATTAGCACTCAACCCTTGACAGTGCTAACAAAAAGTGTTATATTCATAGTAGAACAAAGAGAAAGTGAGGAGGGACATTATGAATATCCAAAAATTCACAAAGAAATCGATCGAAGCCATCAACGATTGCGAAAAACTGGCATATGAATACGGAAATCAGGAAATCGAAGAAGAACATTTGCTGGTTGCGCTGCTTCAGCAGGAAGATGGCCTGATCACAAAGATGATCGAAAAAATGGAAATTGATAAAGACCATTTTCTGAAAAACGCGATCAAGCACTTAGAGGCACGTGTTAAAGTATCCGGTGGACAGGTATTTGTTGGACAGGAACTGAATAAGGTCCTGATTCACGCAGAGGATGAAGCAAAGCAGATGGGAGACGAGTATGTTTCCGTGGAACATCTGTTTTTATCCATGATCAAATTTCCGAATAAAGCCATCAAGGAGATCTTCAAGGAGTACGGTATCACACGGGAGCGCTTTTTGCAGGCACTATCCACCGTGCGTGGAAACCAGCGTGTGACATCCGACTCGCCGGAAGATACCTACGATACGTTAAATAAATATGGTTATGATATGGTGGCACGGGCCAGAGAACAGAAGCTCGATCCGGTCATCGGCAGGGATGCGGAGATTCGCCATGTGGTACGGATTCTTTCCCGTAAGACGAAAAATAACCCGGTTTTGATCGGTGAACCTGGTGTCGGTAAAACAGCGGTGGTCGAAGGCCTTGCACAGCGCATCGCAAACGGGGATGTGCCGGAAGGATTAAAAAATAAACAATTGTTTGCATTGGACATGGGGGCATTGATCGCAGGAGCCAAATACCGCGGCGAATTTGAGGAACGCCTAAAAGCTGTGCTCGATGAGGTAAAGAGCTCCGAGGGACAGATCATTCTGTTTATTGATGAACTGCATACGATTGTCGGTGCCGGAAAAACAGACGGCGCGATGGATGCCGGACAGCTGTTAAAGCCGATGCTGGCACGAGGAGAGCTGCACTGCATCGGTGCGACAACGTTGGATGAATATCGGGAATATATTGAAAAAGATGCGGCATTGGAGCGTCGGTTCCAGCCGGTAACGGTAGATGAGCCAACGGTGGAAGATACAATTTCGATTCTGCGTGGTTTAAAAGAGCGCTATGAGGTATTCCATGGTGTAAAAATTACCGACGGTGCACTTGTTTCTGCGGCAACACTTTCGAATCGGTATATCAGTGACCGTTTCCTTCCGGATAAAGCGATCGATCTGGTCGATGAGGCGTGTGCCTTGATAAAAACGGAACAGGATTCGATGCCGACAGAACTCGATGAGCTGCGTCGTCGTGTGATGCAGATGGAAATCGAAGAGGCTGCACTGAAAAAAGAGGATGATAATTTAAGCAAAGACCGTCTGGAAACCCTGCAGAAAGAACTGGCGGATCTGAGAACGGAATTTCAGACCCGAAAAGCGCAGTGGGATAATGAAAAAAATTCTCTCGATAAAGTGCATAAACTGCGGGAAGAATTGGAAAATGCGAAAAAAGAAATGCAGCGTGCACAGCAGGAGAGCGATTATGAGAAAGCAGGAGAAATTCAGTACGGAAAGATTCCACAGTTGAAAAAACAGTTGGAGATTGAAGAGGAAAATACGAAGGATAAGAATCTGACACTCGTTCGGGAGAGCGTGACAGAAGATGAGATTTCCCGCATCATTTCCAAATGGACGGGAATTCCGGTTGCAAAATTGAGTGAGAGTGAGCGTAACAAGACGCTGCATCTGGATGAAGAATTGCATAAACGGGTTGTGGGGCAGGACGAAGCAGTCAAGAAAGTGACCGAATCCATCATTCGTTCTAAGGCTGGCATCAAAGACCCAAGCAAACCAATCGGCTCATTCCTGTTTTTGGGACCGACCGGTGTCGGAAAAACAGAGCTTGCAAAGACATTGGCAGCGAGTCTGTTTGATGATGAAAATAATATTGTGCGTTTAGATATGACCGAATATATGGAAAAATATTCCGTGTCCAGACTCATCGGAGCGCCTCCAGGATATGTTGGCTACGAGGAGGGCGGACAGTTGACTGAGGCGGTACGGCGCAAACCATATTCTGTTGTTTTGTTTGACGAGGTGGAAAAAGCGCATCCGGATGTCTTTAACATTTTATTACAGGTATTAGATGACGGACGCATCACCGACTCCCAGGGGCGGACCGTAGATTTTAAAAATACCATCATCATCCTGACATCGAATCTTGGTTCCGAGCATCTGCTCGAAGGCATCGACGAAAACGGAAATATCAATCCGGAGTGTGAAGAAGCAGTTATGAATGAACTGCGTGGAAATTTCCGACCGGAGTTTTTGAACCGGCTCGACGAGATCATTATGTTCAAGCCGCTGACAAAAGAGAATATCGGAAATATTGTGCATATTCTGTTGGATGAATTGAATGCGCGTCTGGCAGACAAAGAGATCTCCGTCAAACTGACGGACGCAGCAGAAACGGCAATCGTCGAATCTGGCTACGATCCAATCTACGGTGCACGGCCATTGAAACGGTATCTGCAGAAAACCGTAGAAACCCTGGCGGCAAAACTGATCCTTGCCGATCAGGTACGCGCAAACGATGCCATTGTTATCGACCAGGAAAACGGAGAACTGACCGCACACGCCGAACACATCACAAAATTAAACAAAGAATAAAGAGGAAAAAATATCTCAGCTGAGGGAGGTTCCTGTGTGGACGTTTCCGACATTCGGCTAGAAGAGAACACAGGGGCGGCTGGTTCAAAAGTGGCTAGGCAGAAATGAAGTCGAGTTCGGACGGCTGGGATTGTGATGCTTTATTTTTGCTGTTTTTCGAATGTCGGACAGTCTGCACAAAATTGTACGCGCAAGTAAGAATCAAAAACGGATTCTTTCTTGCGCGTACAATTTTGCACATCCAGTCCGCCGACCGAAAAACAGCAAAGGCATCCCAATCCCAGCCGCCCGAGCTCACTATCATTTCTGCCAAAGCCACTTTTGAACCAGCCGCCCCCTGTGTTCTCTTCTAGCCGAATGCCGGAAACTGTGTATTGGAACCGATTAGTTGAGATTTCAGGTTTTTTGAAAAATGATAGAGGAAAATAAAAAGCATGAAGCATTAATTTCGGGCATATGGTAGGAAGAGGGAACGTGTAAAAGGGGGATGCAGATTGAAAAAACAGAAAAGAACAGAGGCAATTTTTTGGATGCTGTCACTTTGTTTTGGAGTGGTCCTGACGGGTGCCGGCATTTTTTATGCTTGTACAAAGGATGCGGTTTTGGCGGGAAAATGGAGGCAGACCGTGAAAACAATGGCACAGATACAGGAGAATGACAGTGTGCAGACAGAAAAAAAGCGGGTGGCATTGACGTTTGATGACGGTCCGAATCCGATCTATACTGAACAGCTGCTTGCCGGCCTGAAAGAGCGGAATGTCCGTGCATCTTTTTTTTTACTGGGAGAAGAGGCAAAACAGTATCCGAAGATCGTGAAGGAAATACAACAGGACGGACATCTGATCGGGACACATTCCTATGAACATGTGAATCTGGAAAGTCTGGGGACACAGGCGGCCTGCGATCAGATCTGCCGGACCAATAATCTGTTAGAAAAACTGACCGGACAGTATCCGGCTTATATTCGTCCGCCTTATGGCAATTCCCAGGAGGAGGCAGAAAAGCGGTTTTCTATGGTGGAGGTTTTGTGGGATGTAGATACGCGGGACTGGGCCGTGCAGGATACCAGCGCGATCGTGCAGACGGTGGAGCAGAATGTGAAAGACGGGGATATCATTTTGATGCATGATGCGTATGCGACAAGTGTACAGGCGGCGTTTAAGATTGTGGATTTGTTAAAGAATGATTATGAATTTGTCACAGTTGACCAATTGATTCTGGAATAAATTCGTGCAAAACACCAAAATTGTAAAAAGAGGGTTGTAAACAATGAAAAATTAGAGTATCTTATTTAAAGCGGTATTTTTGGAGAAAAGTGTCGGTCACAGGTAAACACTTGTATTTCTCGCGAAGATTAAATACTGCGTAAGGATGAAGAAATTATGGATTTATTTGACTATATGCGAAGCCAGAATCAGGAAAAAGAATCGCCGCTGGCTTCCCGTATGCGTCCGGAAACATTGGACGAGGTGGTCGGTCAGCAGCATATCATTGCGAAGGACAAACTGTTGTACCGTGCAATCGCGGCAGATCAGTTGAGTTCCATTATTTTTTATGGACCGCCGGGTACCGGAAAGACGACGCTCGCAAAGGTGATCGCGCATACAACCAGTGCGGAATTTGTCCAGCTCAATGCGACCAGTGCCGGAAAAAAGGACATGGAAGAAGTCGTACAGCAGGCGAAAAATAATCAGGGCATGTACCAAAAACGCACGATTCTTTTTATCGATGAGATTCATCGGTTTAACAAAGGACAGCAGGATTATTTATTGCCGTTTGTAGAGGATGGAACGATTATTCTGGTCGGAGCGACAACAGAAAATCCGTATTTTGAAGTGAATGGAGCACTTCTTTCCAGGTCGATCATTTTTGAATTAAAGCCGTTGTCAATACAGGATATCCGAACACTTCTGCAGCGGGCATTGACAGACGAAAAAAAAGGACTTGGAGTCTATCACGCAGTGATCGACGATGATGCACTGGAATTTTTGGCGGATGCCGCAAATGGGGATGCCAGAGCCGCATTGACAGCCATCGAGCTTGGCGTGATGACGACAGAAAAAGGTGCCGACGGTTTGATTCATATTGATCTTGATGTTGCGCAGGAGTGCATCCAAAAGCGTGTGGTAAAATATGATAAATCCGGGGATAATCATTATGATACGATATCAGCATTTATCAAAAGTATGCGAGGGTCTGATCCGGATGCAGCGGTGTATTATCTGGCGAAAATGTTGTATGCCGGGGAAGATATACGGTTTATCGCAAGAAGGATCATGATTTGTGCGGCAGAGGATGTTGGAAATGCAGATCCACAAGCGCTGACAGTTGCAGTTTCTGCATGTGAAGCGGTGGAGCGTATCGGAATGCCGGAAGCGAGAATCATTTTGTCGCAGGCGGTGACCTATGTGGCGAGTGCACCAAAGAGCAATGCTGCATATATGGCGATCGATCAGGCACTTGAGACCGTACGAAACACACCGACAGCGGAAATTCCTGTTCATTTGAAAGATGCGCATTATAAAGGTGCTGGAAAACTTGGACACGGGGCAGGCTATCAATATGCGCACAATTATAAGAATCATTATGTCAAACAACAATACCTGCCGGATTCGTTGGCGGATGCCAGTTTTTACGAGCCGACAGACATTGGTTATGAAAAAAATATAAAAGAAAATCTGGAAAAAATCCGTCGAGAGGCGGAATAGTAGGAGGAAGAAAAATGCAGTCATATCAGGAAATGTCAAAAGAAGAATTATTAAAGGAAAAAGCAAGTCTTGAAGCCGCTTACAAAGAATTTCAGCAGAGCGGACTGAAACTGGATATGTCAAGAGGAAAACCTTGTAAAGAGCAGTTGGATCTGTCAATGGGTATGATGGATGTGTTAAATAGTGGTGTGGATCTGGTCTGTGAAGACGGAACCGATTGTAGAAACTATGGAGTATTAGACGGTATTCAGGAAGCCAAAGTACTCATCGGTGATATGATTGAAAATAATCCGGATAATATCATTATTTACGGAAATTCCAGCTTAAATATCATGTTTGATACCGTTTCCCGTTCTATGACACACGGAGTAATGGGCTCTACTCCGTGGTGCAAATTGGACAAGGTAAAATGGCTGTGTCCGGTACCAGGATATGACAGACATTTTGCGATCACAGAGTACTTTGGAATCGAAATGATCAATGTTCCTATGACACCGACCGGCCCGGATATGGATATGGTAGAAGAACTTGTAAGCAGTGACCCGGCGATCAAAGGTATCTGGTGTGTACCGAAATATTCCAATCCACAGGGTATTACCTATTCAGATGAGACGGTTCGCCGTTTCGCACGTTTGAAACCGGCAGCCGCAGACTTCCGTATTTATTGGGATAATGCATATGGTGTACATCATTTATATGATATCGATCAGGATAATCTGGTGGAAATTTTAGCAGAATGTAAACGTGCTGGAAATCCGGATATGGTTTACAAATTCTGTTCGACATCAAAAATCAGCTTCCCAGGTTCTGGTGTGGCAGCAATCTGTACATCTGCAAATAACTTAGAGGATATCAAGAAACAGTTAAAGATTCAGACCATCGGTCATGACAAAGTCAATCAGCTGCGTCATGTACGTTTCTTTAAAGATATCCATGGAATGACAGAACATATGAGAAAACATGCAGACATTCTCCGTCCGAAATTTGAAATGATCTTAAATAAATTTGATGAGGAATTAGAGGGTCTTGGTGTTGGTACATGGGTAAGACCAAAAGGCGGATATTTCATCTGTTATGAAGCGTTAGAAGGATGTGCAAAGAACATTGTTTCCAAAGCAAAGAAGGCGGGGGTTGTAATGACACCGGCAGGTGCGCCGTTCCCATATGGAAAAGACCCGAAAGATTCTGTGATTCGAATTGCACCGTCCTTCCCATCCGTGGAAGATCTGACAAAAGCAACGGATATCTTTATTCTTTGTGTGAAACTTGCAAGCATTGAGAAAATTTTAGAGACAAAATAATAAAGACAACGAAAACTAAGGGGACACGCTATGTTTAACGATATTCAAATCGGGCCGTTGACATTTCATATGTATGGTCTGATGATCGCAATTGGGTTTGTAAGTGCGTATCTGATTAGCGGAAAGCGGGCGAAAATGCGCGGTATGGACGAGCGGATGATTGATGGGATTCTCGTCTGTGCCGTCGTTGGCGGCGCTATTGGGACAAGAATGTTGTACTATTTGGTAAGTCTGCCGGAAATTGTGAAAAATCCGTCGATCTTATGGGATTTTTCACATGGTTATGTAGTATACGGTGGTATTCTTGGAGGCATTCTGGCAACAATGATCTATTGCCGCATAAAAAAAGAGAATTTTTTGGCTTATTTCGATCTGGTGATGCCATCTGTTGCATTGGCACAGGGATTCGGAAGAATTGGATGTTTTTGCGCGGGCTGCTGTTATGGCAGGGAAACAACATCAAAGTTTGGGATTATTTTTCATCATTCAGAGTTTGCGCCAAACGGTGTACGTCTGATTCCAACGCAGCTTATATCAAGTGGTGGAGATTTCTTGATTGCAGCCGTTCTCTATTGGTATGCAAAAAAGAAGAGAACAGACGGATGTGTCGGCGCGCTCTACATGATTCTATACAGCATCGGTAGATTTATCCTGGAATTTTTCCGTGCAGATTTCAGAGGAAGTCTTGGACCGTTTTCTACATCGCAAATTATTTCGATTGGAATCTGTATGATCGGAATGATTTTATTTATCAATCGCATACTTGCAAAGAAAAAGCCAGAGCTTGCATAAAAAGAGACAGCAAATATTTGCTGTCTCTTTTTTTGAGAAATTGTCTCTTCCACTCTATGAAATATCATCTAAATCTCGAATAAAGAAAGTATCAGCACTTTCAAACGGGCGTATTGATACACAGTCTTTTGTGTAACAAAGCGTCCGTTTTTTGTGTGTTACTGTTCGCACGCAATGATTGAGATATTTCTGGTTTTCATAACTTTACAATATCTGCAAAAATATGGTATAGTACAATTAGTTTTTCGCATGCATAAGGAGGTGTGATGCATGCATTACGATTATGACTTTGAAATAGCAGCATTAGTATTGATGTTTTTTATAATGCTGCATTATTTTATGAAAACAACAATTGTTACAAAACAGAGAAAAGCATTCTCTATTCTTTTGATCTTGGCATTTTCGGAATCAACGATAGATATTATTTCGATATTATTGCTTGAACAACCAGGAGGGGGCTTGTTGGATTATATTTTGAATGCCACATACCTGATCGTTTTTAGCATGGTACCGATGGTGTACTATATTTACATATCAATTACGACACAAAGCGATGGTCGAATGAAATTGTGGGAAAAATGTTTTTCGGTCGTACCGATTACAATTGTGTTTCTTGCGGTTGTGACAACACCGTGGACAAATTGGATTTTTTATTTTGATGAGAATTGGAATTATCATCATGGACCGTTGTTTAATATTGTATATGTGGCGGGTGCGGCATATTTGTCGGTATGTCTGTTCATAGCATGTTCCAGAAAAAAGACACTGACAAAGGGACAACGGGTGGCTGTTTATGCGTTTACAGTCGGAAATCTGATCACAGTCTTGATCCAGAATATGCTGTCGGAGCATTTGATCATCAGCATGTCGGTGGCGGTTGCAATTTTGATGATCTATCTGTCCTTGGAAAATCCGAATGATTTTCAGGACAAACAGCTTGGCATATATAATCGGGAAGCATTTATTCAGGCAGCGGGATATTGCATTGAACAGAAGCGGGAATTCGAAGTTCTTGCAGTGCAGATTGATGGATATTCGGTTGTTAATGAGATGCTCGGAGTGAAAAATGGCGATTTTCTGTTAAAAGAAATAGCAGAGTTTTTGCAGCAGACAGTGGGAAAAGGAATGGTCTGCCACATTGAAGGATTGCGTTTTGCTATTTTATCAATCGGGGAAGAACAGGATTTGACAAAAAGTGCCAGAACGATTGCAGAACGATTTCAGGTTCCATTTTTGATTCAACATATGGAAATCTTGCTTTCTGCGGTCATGTGCCATCTGGAATATCCGCAAAATGTAAAAAAGATTGAAGATATCATGGATATTATAGAGTATACTTTAAAAGATCCGAAACCGGCGGACGAGGATGGTATTTCTTACATGCCGGATGATGCTTTAAAGCAGAAACGGCGCGAGACAAAAATTATCCATTGCATGAAGCAAGCCTTACAAAATGATTCGCTGCGCGTTTATTATCAGCCGATTTATTCTGTAAAAAAGAAACGCTATACTTCAGCAGAGGCATTGGTACGTTTGTGGGATGAGACGATGGGCTTTATCAGTCCGGAAGAATTTATTCCACTGGCTGAAAAAAATGGGTTGATTTTAAAAATCGGGGAGCGCGTTTTTCGCGAGGTTAGCCGTTTTATTTCCGAGAATCAGATCTGGAAATACGGGATTGAATACATAGAAGTAAACTTATCTGTTGTGCAGTGTATGCAAGAGAAGATGTTTGAAAAATTGCTATCTGTGATGCGGGAGTATCGGGTGAAACCGTCAATGATCAATCTGGAGATCACAGAAACATCTGCAGTTGTTTCTAAAAAGATATTGCTGCAGAATATGCAGAAACTGATTGAACAGGGCTGCTCTTTTGCCTTAGATGATTATGGGACTGGGTATTCCAATACAACAACTTTGATGGAATGTCCGTTTCATATTATTAAATTGGATAAAAGCATGGTATGGACAGCTATGGAAGATGAGCGAGCGCTGATAGCGCTGAAGCATACAACAGCGATGATCAAAGAAATGGATATGAATATTGTGGCAGAAGGAATCGAAACAAAAGAACAGGCACAGCTTTTAGCATCGTTTGGCTGTGATTTTTTCCAAGGATTCTATTATTCCAAGCCCGTATCCGCAAAATCCTTTCTTGCAATTCTGCGTCAGTCGTATTATCAGGCAGCGGAACAGTAACAACATGATGCGAAAAAAAACGAAAAAAGAAAATAAGTATTTGATTTTCTTCTTAAAACTGGTATAATATGACGTGATAAGGAGGAAGGAAAATGCTGAGACTGGCAGTTTGCGATGATAGTGTGATAGAACAGGCAATTCTAAAACGACTCTTGGAAAAATTGCTTGCAGAACGAAAACAGGAGTGTGCTGTGCGAACATTTTCCTCTGGAGAGGATTTAATGGAGGCATTCGAGAATGAGACATTCAAACCGGATATAATCTTCTTGGATATCTATATGGGGAAAGCAAATGGAATTGAAGTTGGGAAAAAAATTCGAAAGTTGAACACACAGGTTGAAATTGTTTATAGTACAACTAGTATGGACTTTTTGATGGAAAGTTATGAGGTTTTTGCTCTCGGCTATTTGGTGAAACCATATCAGCCGGAGAAAATTGGAAAACTTCTGGATTACTATATCGAAAAATATTTCTCGTTTGATTCAAAAGTATTAAATATCAGCTTTAAAGGAAAGACAGATTTGATCAATTATAAAGATATTGTATACATAGAGTCTTCTAACCGTGTAGTGCTGATTCATACATTGAGCAAAGGAGATATTCGGATTTATAAGAAACTGGATGAAATTGAAGAAGAGTTGAATAGTATTGATTTTTTACGCTGTCATCAGAGTTATATCGTCAACGTACATCAGGTGGATTATGTGGACGAAACAGATTTTGTTATGAAGAATAAAAGTATTGTACCGATTCGAAAGCGGGAACGCAAAAATATTCTTGGACAATACATGGAGCGCTTGGACAAAGTTTCTCGTTAAGCAGCGATGTACAAAAAGAGATTCAGAAAAGAAAAACTTTTTTGAATCTCTTTTTTGTATCTTTATACAGGGAGAAAAAACCTCCTATCGGCATTTTTTTTCTATACTTTACCCATTTTCAAACTTTTTTGTAGAAAAATGCGTTTTATAGGTAGAACCGCGATGTAGAAAAAACACAGAAACAGTGTATAATAAATACATAAGGAACAGATAAGTGTTCTAAGAAAAATCCGATTCGGCATTGGGGAGTGTCGTTTGGGAGTACCAAAAAGGGGGCAGAAAAAAGTAGTCATATGTAAGAAACTGGTTTGTATGTGGGAGTATAAATCAGAGGGTAGAAGGGTATAACAAGCAAAAAAGAAGGAATGTTTCAAACATGAGAGAGTTCTTTGGGGAAGGAAATTCGAGTCAGAGTTGTTTTGGGGAAAACAGCAAAGACAGATGTGAGAAACAGAGAAGACCGGATGTATCACTGGAAACTGCGTGCTGGGGAATTGTCAAACGACAATGCACAAGATTGCAGAAAAGGATGATGTTTTTGTAATCCAGAGTTCAGAATATATCAGGCTTGGAAAATCTAAAATGGATCGGAAAAGTAGAACATACAATATGCGAAAAAGAAAATAAATGAATGATTTTTGGGGAAGAATCCGTCATTTGTATTCGAAAAGCATTTGGGGGAAGAACGTGAATTAGGGAGAAGTTAATTTTAATACAGTTGATTGAGCGTTTTGCGAAAAGAATAATCCTTTGTGAGGGGAACACAAAGGATTATTCTTTTTTTTATTTCTGATTTTTTTCACATATTTTTTTCAAATAATTCAAAGAATATCCTAAAGAAAAGAAAAAGGAGCGATGTAAATGACGCAGATTAAAGGAAAACAGAGTCTTTTGTTTGCAGAAGCACCGTATATTATAGGGAGTGCTTCCATCGTGGGGAAAAAAGAAGGAGAAGGACCGCTTGGAAATAAATTTGACGCGGTTTGTGAGGATGATAAATTTGGAGAAGAGACATGGGAAGAATCCGAAAGCCGCATGCAGAAAGAGACAGCACTTCTTGCGATCGGAAAAGCAGGAATTGAGGTAAAAGATGTCCGATACGCATTTGCAGGAGATTTACTGGGACAGACGATCGCGACATCATTTGGAATCATGGAGTTAGAGCTGCCGCTGTTTGGTCTGTATGGAGCCTGTTCAACAAGTGGAGAGTCGCTGATGCTCGGAGCTATGTGTGTGGCAGCCGGATTTGCGGAGCATGTGCTTGCTATGACATCAAGCCATTTTGCAAGCGCAGAGAAACAGTTTCGTTTTCCACTCGGTTACGGCAGTCAGCGTCCAGCGTGTGCGACTTGGACAGTAACAGGCTGTGGAGCTTTTATTTTGGGGAAAAAGCGGAGCAAAGCGAGAATTACAGGAGTAACGACAGGAAAGATTGTGGATTATGGAGTTCGAGATTCTATGAATATGGGAGCTGCAATGGCACCGGCCGCGTGCGAGGTGATCTGTCAAAATTTTCAGGATTTTGATCGTACACCGGATGATTATGATCAGATCATCACAGGGGATCTTGGGGTGGTCGGACAAAAAATTCTCATCGATCTGGTGCGGGAACGTGGGTATGATATAGCGGGAAAACATACGGATTGTGGAATTGAAATTTTTGACAGTGAATTGCAGAATACGCAGTCCGGAGGCTCCGGTTGCGGTTGTGCGGCAGCAACTTTGAGTGCCCACTTTTTACCAAAGATTGAAAAGGGAATTTTGAAACGTGTATTGTTTGTACCGACTGGAGCATTGCTTTCTACGGTCAGTTTTAATGAAGGTCAGAATGTGCCGGGAATCGCACATGGTGTTGTAATCGAGCATGCAGGATAACAACTGCAGGATTGGAGGAAACGATGGAATATTGGAATGCGTTCTGGGTGGGAGGATTGATCTGTGCGCTTGTTCAGATTTTAATGGAAAAAACAAAATTGCTGCCGGGGAGAATCATGGTGTTGCTGGTCTGTGCGGGTGCTGTTTTGGGCGCACTCGGTATTTATCAGCCTTTTCAGGATTTTGCAGGAGCAGGAGCGTCGGTTCCGCTTTTGGGATTTGGAAATACATTGTGGAAAGGTGTGAAAGAGGCGGTTGATCAGAAAGGTCTTTTGGGCATATTTGAGGGTGGGCTTTCAGCCAGTGCAGTTGGCATATCGGCAGCGTTGATCTTTAGTTATCTGGCTTCACTGATTTTTGAGCCGAAGATGAAAGAATAGCAGTTTTATCCAAGTATAAATTATGTGTGGTGGCAAAAACTAAGAATGTAACAGAAAGAAAAAGGAGATGCAAAGATGAAGAAAGGAACTACTTTTACTTCGCTGTTATGCTGTCTGACACTGGTGCTTGCACTCGGAATCACAGGCTGTGGAACGCGAAAAGATACGACGAATGATAAAAATCAGGTGAATGATGCAACGAATGGTACAAATGAGCAAGTTACAGATGATACAACTGTAAGTGAACCAACAACAGATGATACGAATGAAAATGAACCGACGACAAATCATGAATCAACAAACAGTAACAACAAAGTGCGTACAAATGATAATCGGAAAAGCGGAACAGATACGAATGGAGATGGTGTCGTAGATGATGTCACAGATGGTGTGATAGACGGTGTAGAAGACGGCGTGGATGCCGTAGGTGACGGTGTCAAAGATATTGTAGATGATGTCACGGATAACAACGGAACAAACAACACTGGCAACAATACGACGAACAATACCACGGACAATGTACAACAGGCGCAGCCAAATGCACCGCAGACAGGTACAGGAGCAACAACAAACGCAAGATAAAAAGCAACAAGCCCGGCAGAAAACATTTCTGCCGGGCTTATTTTATTATTTAAAATTAATTTTCGATACTATAGTTTGGAGCCTCTTTTGTGATATGAATATCATGTGGATGACTCTCTTTCAAGGATGCAGCGGAAATCTTTACAAAACGTCCGGTTTCTTTTAAGTCTTCAATGGTTGGGCAACCACAATATCCCATACCGGAGCGGATACCACCGATCAACTGGAATACGGTATCTTCCAGACTGCCTTTGTAAGCGACACGACCTTCGACACCTTCCGGAACTAATTTTTTAGCGCCTTCCTGGAAGTAACGGTCTTTGGAACCGTTTTCCATAGCAGCAAGAGAACCCATACCGCGGTATACTTTGTATTTTCTTCCCTGATATAATTCAAATGTACCAGGTGCTTCATCACATCCTGCAAAAATGCTTCCCATCATACAAACATTGGCACCGGCAGCGATAGCCTTTGTCATGTCTCCAGAATATTTGATACCACCATCTGCGATAACCGGGATGCCATATTCTTTTGCGACTTTGTAGCAATCCATAACAGCGGTAATCTGTGGAACACCGATACCGGCTACGACACGTGTTGTACAGATAGAACCAGGTCCGATACCCACTTTGACAGCGTCAGCGCCGGCTTCAATCAGGAATTTGGTTGCTTCACCGGTAGCAACGTTTCCGGCGATTACCTGTAAATCTGGATATTTTGCCTTAATTTGTTTCACAGCATTTCCGATATTTTTAGAATGACCGTGTGCAGAATCAACAACGACGCAGTCTACACGTGCTTTTACCAGTGCATCGATGCGGTCCATCATATTTGCAGTGATACCTACAGCTGCACCGCATAACAGACGTCCTTGATCATCTTTTGCGGATTGCGGATATTTGATCTGTTTTTCGATATCCTTGATGGTGATCAGACCTTTCAGATTGAAATCCTTGTCTACAATCGGCAGTTTTTCCTTACGAGCCTTTGCGAGGATGTTCTTTGCTTCTTCTAATGTAATGCCTTCCGGTGCGGTAATTAAATTTTCAGAAGTCATGCAATCTTTGATTTCTTTAGAAAAATCTGTTTCAAATTTCAGATCACGGTTTGTGATGATACCGACCAGTTTGCCGTTTTCTGTAATCGGAACGCCGGAAATACGGAATTTACGCATCAGATCTTCTGCATCCTGTAACGTATGCGTCGGTGACAGTGAGAAAGGATCTGTGATGACACCGTTTTCGGAACGTTTTACCTTGTCTACTTCGTCAGCCTGTGCTTCAATTGACATATTTTTATGAATAATACCAATACCACCCTGTCTGGCCATGGCAATCGCCATTCTATGTTCTGTTACAGTGTCCATGCCGGCACTCATCATAGGGATATTAAGAACGATCTTTTTGGTCAGATGTGTGGAAAGATTGATCATATTTGGTGTGACTTCCGAATAGGAAGGCACCAGTAATACGTCATCAAAAGTAATTCCTTCGCCGATAATTGTACCCATTTTCTAAATTCCTCGCTTTCTCAAAAAAATAATCATGTTATTAGTTTCACTATTTTAGCAAAAAAGAAGAAAAGTGTCAATTCCTGCCGTAAGGGAAACTTATGATTTTTTTTACTGAATAGAATTAAGCGTGCTTATAAATTAAACTTACAGGTTTTCGAATTTTCCAAAACTTTACAAAAAAAGAAGTTTTTGTCGAATTTTGTTTTTGACTTTTATTTTTAGGAAAAATGTGCTATTCTAAAATATGGACAGCACAAAAGAAACTGCGTGCTGAAATTATGGAAGAAAGAGGAACCATAAATGGAATTTCGACCATGTATTGATATACATAATGGAAAAGTAAAACAGATCGTAGGCAACAGTCTGCGTGATGCAGGAAATCGGGCGAAGGAAAACTTTGTATCTGAACAGGATGCGTCTTTTTTTGCCAGATATTATCAGAAAGACGGGATTCGGGGCGGTCATATCATTTTACTGAACCCGGTTGGAAGCGAGTATTATGAGGCAACAAAACAGCAGGCATTGTCAGCACTTCATGCCTATCCAAATGCACTTCAGATTGGTGGAGGAATCACAGATCAGAATGCGGCGTTTTTTTTAAAGGAAGGTGCCAGTCATGTGATTGTCACATCGTTTGTTTTCAAGGATGGAAAAGTGAACTATGAAAATTTGGAAAAACTTGTAGCGGTAACCCAAAAAGAGCATTTGGTACTGGATTTGAGTTGTCGGAAAAAGGATGGAGCCTATTATATCGTGACGGATCGCTGGCAGAAATTTACAGAAGAACAGGTGACATTAGAACTTTTAGAGCATTTGAGCAGTTATGCAGATGAGTTTTTGATCCACGCAGTAGATGTAGAGGGAAAAGCATCCGGAATTGAGACGGAGCTGGTAAAGCTGTTAGGAAACTGGGGAAAGATTCCAGTGACTTATGCAGGTGGTGTTTCTTCCTTTGAGGATTTGAAATTATTGAAGAAGTATGGAAAGAATCGTTTAAATGTAACAATTGGAAGTGCACTGGATCTTTTTGGTGGTTCGATGGAATATACAGAGGTATTAAAATTTATTAAGGAATAAAAAGTTATACCATGAAACAGAGTGGGATTTTAAAGTTAAGAAAGGAATGAAGATATGGGAAAATATACAGAACAGGATATTATGCGAATGGTGGAAGAGGAAGATGTAGAATTTATCCGTTTGCAGTTTACAGATATTTTTGGCATTTTAAAAAATGTTGCGATCACAAAAAGCCAACTGCCGAAAGCGCTGCGCGGAGAGTGTATGTTTGATGGTTCTTCTATTGAAGGATTTGCGCGAGTGGAAGAGTCGGATATGTTTTTACAGCCGGACTTGGATACGTTTACGATTTTTCCATGGCGTCCGCAGCAGGGAAAGGTCGCACGGATCATCTGTGATGTCTACACTTCGGATGGAAAGCCATTTGAGGGAGATCCGCGTTATGTATTGAAAAAAGTATTGAAACAGGCAGCAGATATGGGTTATCGGTTTAACGTAGGTCCAGAGTGTGAATTTTTCTTATTTCACACAGACGAAGATGGACAACCGACAACTATGACACACGAAAAAGCTGGATATTTTGACCTTGGACCAGTGGATTTGGGAGAAAATGCCCGTCGAGATATGGTTTTGACCCTGGAAGATATGGGGTATGAAATTGAGGCATCTCACCACGAAGTGGCTCCGGCACAGCATGAAATTGATTTTCGTTATGATGAGGCACTTGTGACAGCGGATAATATCATGACGTTTAAATTGGCTGTCAAGACGATCGCAAAACGGCATGGGTTGTTTGCAAGCTTTATGCCGAAACCGAGGGAAGGTGTCTGCGGTTCCGGTATGCATGTGAATATGTCTTTGGAAAAAGATGGTGTAAACACGTTTCGTGATAAGACGGATAAATTGGGATTAAGTCAGGAGGCATATTGGTTCATTGGTGGTTTAATGAAACACATGAAAGGAATGACTGTGATCACAAATCCGCTGGTAAACTCATATAAGCGTTTGGTTCCGGGTTTTGAAGCACCAGTGTATGTGACATGGTCTTCAACAAATCGCAGTCCGCTGATTCGTGTTCCGGTCAGCAGAGGAGAATCTACCCGTGTGGAGATGCGTTGTCCGGATACGTCGGCAAATCCGTATTTGACGCTGGCAGTATGCCTTGCAGCAGGATTAGACGGAATCAAAAATCAGATCGATCCTCCGGCAGAGCTGCGAAGCAGTGTGTTTGATATGAGCAGCGATGAACGGAAAAAAAATGGAATCGCTCCGCTTCCGACCAGCTTAAAAGAGGCAGTGGAGGAATTAGAAAAGAGCGAATTTATTCAGAATGTACTTGGCGAACATATTTCAAAGAAATATATAGAAGCAAAACATATTGAGTGGCAGAGATATACCGAACAGGTGACACAGTGGGAATTGGACGAGTATTTATATAAGATTTAGTTTATATGAGGAAGACTCCCATTTCCATGCTGCGATATGTGATGGAGTGGGAGTTTTTAATGACAGAATGTTTGCAGGTGAAAAATTTAAGAAAGGACAGAGAAAGCTCTGTTTAAGAGTAAAATAGGAGAAAAATTTTGATAAGCATTATTGTTGTCTTCCCCAAAATAGAGAATGCGAAAAATATTAAGAGTATATTGGTACGAAGCGGATATGAAGTAACAGCAGTGTGTACGACAGGTTCGCAGGCTTTGCAGGTGGTAAATAATTTAGATGGTGGTGTCGTGGTATGCGGATACCGACTGGCAGATATGATGTACGAAGAATTATTAGACTATCTGCCGAAAGGATTTGAGATGCTGCTTGTCACTTCGAAAGCGAACTGGGCAGAACGTGAAGTAGAAGATCTTGTCTGTCTGCCAATGCCTTTGAAGGTGCAGGAACTGACGCAGACAGTAAATATGATGATCTGTACGATGCGAAGAAAACAGAAGAAGAAAAAAGCGAGACCGAGAGAACGTACAGCAGAGGAAAAACAATGTATAGAAAAAGCGAAACAATGTCTGATGGAGCGGAATAATTTTTCCGAGCAGGAAGCGCATCGTTATATTCAAAAGACGAGTATGGACAGTGGAACAGACATGGTGGAAACGGCTCAGATGATTTTAAGTATGATTGACGATGATAAATTTTAAAAAGTCTCTTTTCAAAAGAGACTTTTTTTGTTATGATGAAAAAGCGTAGTACTAATTAAGACTACTACTTGAGAAAAAAAGTCATTTGGCAGATGTTTGATCAGAAGGAGGGTGGATATGAAGTTTACAAAAATGCAGGGAATTGGAAACGATTATGTCTATGTAAACTGTTTTGAGGAAACGGTAAATCAGCCAAACGAGGTAGCAAAGTTTGTCAGTGACCGTCATTTCGGGATAGGTTCAGATGGGTTGATTTTGATTAAACCATCGAAGGTTGCGGATTTTGAGATGGCGATGTATAATGCAGACGGGTCGCGTGGAGAGATGTGTGGAAACGGGATTCGCTGCGTTGCAAAATACGTCTATGAAAAAGGACTGACAGATCGGACCAGCATCAGCATTGAGACGTTAGCCGGAATAAAATATTTAGATCTGACGGTGGAAAATGAGAAAGTAAAACAGGTGCGTGTCAATATGGGAGCGCCGATTCTGACACCGGCTGAGATTCCGGTACAGGCTGAGAAAAATCCGGTGGTGAAAGAACCGATTGAACTGGAAGGAAAGACGTATCAGATGACCTGTGTTTCCATGGGAAATCCACATTGTGTTCTGTTTGTAGAAGAAGACATTCATCATGACTTCCCGTTAGAAGTACTTGGACCGAAATTTGAACATCATCCGCGCTTCCCAAAGCGGACGAATGTTGAGTTTATTCGCGTACTGGATCGCAACACGTTAGATATGCGAGTCTGGGAACGTGGTGCAGGTGAAACGTTGGCATGTGGAACCGGTACATGTGCCAGTGTCGTGGCAGCTGTTTTAAATGGGTTGACAGAGAATGAAGTGACGGTACATTTATTAGGCGGAGATTTGAAGATTGAATGGGATCGAGCAGACAATCTGGTTTATATGACAGGACCGGCAACAATTGTTTTTGACGGTGAGATCGCGCTGCCGACCGAGATGCGATCATAGAGATTATCGAAATCCAACACACAGAGAGAACTATTCAGGAGATTCGAAAAATCGAATCAAAACTGAAATGAATAGATAGTAAAGGAAAGGTAGAAGAACATGTTTAAAGTGAATGAAAATTATCAGAAGTTACCAGGCAGTTATCTGTTTAGCACGATTGCAAAAAAAGTAAACGCTTTTTCTGAAAAAAATCCGGATAAGCAGATCATTCGTTTAGGAATTGGTGATGTGACACAGCCACTTGCTCCGGCGATTCTCGAAGCACTACACAAAGCAGTTGATGAGATGGGAAAGACAGAGACATTTCGTGGATATGCACCAGATCTTGGATATGATTTTTTGAGAAATGCGATCGCAAAGAATGATTATGCAGACAGAGGATGCGATATTCAGCCGGATGAAATTTTTGTATCCGATGGTGCAAAGAGTGATTCTGGTAATATTCAGGAAATTTTTAGTGAAGACTGTCGAATCGCTGTCTGCGATCCGGTATATCCAGTTTATGTAGATTCCAATGTTATGGCAGGAAGAACCGGAGTATATGATCCAAAGACAGAAATGTGGAGCAACGTGATCTATATGCCGTGTACCGCAGAAAATGACTTTGTACCAGAATTCCCGAAGGAGGCACCGGATATTATTTATTTGTGTCTGCCAAATAACCCGACCGGAACAACGATCACAAAAGCACAATTACAGGATTGGGTAGATTACGCAAATAAAGTCGGCGCAGTGATCATTTATGATGGCGCTTATGAAGCATATATTACAGAAAGTAATGTTGCACATACAATCTATGAGTGTGAAGGTGCAAAAACCTGTGCAATCGAATTAAAGAGCTTTTCTAAGAATGCAGGATTTACCGGAGTTCGTCTGGGATACACCGTTGTTCCAAAAGAGTTAAAATGCAATGGTATTTCTTTACATGATATGTGGGCAAGACGCCATGGAACAAAATTTAATGGTGCACCTTATATTCAGCAGAGAGCAGGTGAGGCAGTGTATTCTCCGGAAGGAAAAGCACAGATCAAAGAGCAGATTGACTATTATCTGAAGAATGCGACTACCATTAAACAAGGCTTGCAGGATGCCGGATATACAGTATTTGGTGGAGTGAATTCTCCATATGTATGGTTGAAAACACCAGACAAAATGACCAGCTGGGATTTCTTCGATTATTTACTGGAAACAGCGAATGTTGTTGGAACGCCAGGTTCTGGATTTGGACCAAGCGGGGAAGGATATTTCCGGCTGACTGCATTTGGAACATACGAGAATACAGTAGCAGCTTTGGAACGTATCAAAGCATTATAATTTTGCTGTTTTCTTTTTTTGGAGTCCGCATATTTATGCGGACTCTTTTTAATATTAAATAAAAATTCTGATTTGTCTGGCCAACCACTACTTTATTGGCCCCACGACCTTTTGGGGAGTTTGACGAAAAATATCTCAACCGGGGGAGTCCCTACGCGGACGTTTCCGGCATTCGGCTGGGAGAGAAGACAGGGAGCGACTGGTTCAAATGTGGCTAGACAGAAATGAAGTCGAGTTCGGACGGGTGGGATTGGGATGCTTTATTTTTGCTGTTTTTCGAATGTCGGACAGTCTGCACAAAATTGTACGTGCAAGTAAGAATCAAAAACGGATTCTTTCTTGCACGTACAATTTTGCACAGCCAGTCCGCCGACCGAAAAAACAGCAAAGGCATCCCAATCCCACCCGCCCGAGCTCACTATCATTTCTGCCAAAGCCACATTTGAACCAGTCGCTCCCTGTCTTCTCTCCCAGCCGAATGCCGGAAACTGTGTATTGGAACCGATTGGTTGAGATGTTTTTCGTCAAGACTTAAAAAATGCGAGTCAGTAACGCAGGGATCTGCCCGACCATATTTCTATTATTTTGTACTATAATTTTCATTTCAAGTAGATAATTTTACGCTTGAAATATGTTGTATGTTCAGCGTTTCTAAGGACTATCCATAGAATGTGAACTTCCTCCACAATCAACTCTCACTTCGAGAAATCGTTGTTTTTTCAACATTTTTGATCAATTTCTTTTTAAATTTATGAGAGTTTATTTACTCTCTATATTTTAGTAGAAAATTTAGAAATCCCTTGAAAACACAGCATTTTTTCAAACGAAAGTTCATTTTTCAAGGACGAATGAAAACTATATAGAAACATGGCGGAGCAAATCATGGCATTACTTCCCGCCACTTTTCAAAAATTCAAACGAAAAACATCTTAACCAATCGGTTTCCATACATAGTTTCCGGTATTTGGCGGGGGACGCACGGGGAGGGGCTGCTGGCTGGAAAGTGGCTTTGACAGAAATGATAGTGAGCTCGGGTGGGGAAACTTGCGATGCCTTTCCTGTCTTGCCGTAAGGCGGACCGGCTGTGCGGATGTGTACGCCAGAGAAAGAATCCGTTTTTGAATCTTGCTCTGGCGTACACATCCGTGCAGACTGTCCGACATTCGGAAGACAGGAAAAATCAAGCATCGCAAGTTTTCCCACCCGAACTCGACTTCATTTCTGTCTAGCCACTTTCCAGCCAGCAGCCCCTCCCCGTGTGTCCCCCGCCAAATACCGGAAACGTCCGTGTAGGCCCCCCCTCTCAGTTGAGATATTTTCCGTCAAACTCCCAAAAAGTGGTGGAGTGAATAAAGTAGAAGTTTGCTCGACAAATCAGAATTGATAAAATTTGTTCACAATCTTATCACAAAAAAAGCGTTTCAATTTCTTGAAATGTACACAATCCGAACACAAATTCCTTGTATATTAAATAGCATAGAAAAGAAAAAACGTAGTTGCCAACAGGCGATTGCAGAACTGGGATAGAGGCAACATTTACAATGGAAGGAGAAAGAGACAATATGATGAATGAAGAAAATAATCAGAACCAGAATCAGAATCCGTATAACGGACAGGGGATGGAAAATAATATGCAGGGTGGTTATCAACAGATGCCGGAAAATGGGATGAATCAGCAGTCAGATCCGTATCAGTGGAGTACACAGAATATGTACGGGTATAATGGAAATCCACAGGGGAATCCGTCGCAGAATCAAAATTATGGAGCAAATTGGAATCAGCAGAATACGTATTATGCTGGACCGGTTCCGCAGACAAAGAAAGAGAAAAAACCGAAAAATCCGAATAGTTTTGGAAACAAACTGGTCAGATGTACGGCATATGCACTGGCATTTGGTCTGGTTGGCGGAGCGTTATTTCAAGGAAGTAGTTATGTGACAGGAAATCTGCTTGGAAATCATACACAACAGCAGGCAGAAGCAACACAGACAGATGGAAAAAATAAAATCGCAGCGACAACGACAGCCGCTTCTTCGAATATCAAGACAACGACAGACGTGTCGGAACTGGTACCGAAGGTTATGCCATCGATCGTAGCCATTACCAATGTTTCGCAGGAAAGGGTACGGGATTTCTTCGGGCAGACGCAGATTCAGGAAGGAGAAAGTGCAGGAAGTGGAATTATTATAAAAGAGGACGACAAATATCTTTACATTGCAACTAATAATCACGTTGTATCGAATGCGGAGACATTGACAGTACAGTTTCAGGATAATTCCACAGCGACAGCAGAAATTCAGGGTACGGATACAGACAATGATCTTGCTGTGATCAAGATTCAATTGTCCGAACTGAAAGATGATACGAAAAAGAATATCAAGGTTGCAGCCTTGGGAGATTCTGATCAGGTAGAAGTCGGAGAATCTGCAATTGCAATCGGAAATGCATTGGGTTATGGACAGTCTGTTACAACCGGTATCATCAGTGCAAAAGAGAGAAGTGTGACATTCCAGGATGAAACCAGTGGACAGAGTACGACAAATTATCTGATTCAGACAGATGCAGCAATCAATCCGGGAAACAGTGGAGGTGCACTGGTAAATCTGGAAGGCGAGATCATTGGAATTAACTCTTCGAAATATTCTGATACCTCAGTAGAGGGAATGGGATTTGCGATTCCGTCAAACAGAGTGAAGGAGAGCGTGGATCAGCTGATTGAGAAAGGATATATGACAAAAGCATATTTGGGCATTACAGGTGTAGATGTGACAGAAAGTGTGGCAAATACCTACAATATGCCGTCCGGTGTGTACATCAATGAGGTGTTTGATGATACTGGAGCATCTAAAGCTGGTTTGCAGCAGGGACAGATCATTACAGCTATTGATAAGAAAGAAATAACTTCTATGCAGGAGTTAAAAGCAGAAATCATTAAACACAAAGTAGGAGATACGATTACTTTGACTGTGCAGACCACAAAAAACAGCGAATATGTGGAGAGCAAGGTAAAAGTAGAACTTGGGGAATACAACGAAAAAGAAATCGAAGAGCAGCAGAGTGAATCAAATAGTCAGAATCAGCAGAAGCAGAAAAATCAGCAGGGACAGAATCCATATGAAGATGGTGGAGAAGAAGATCCATTTGAAGAATATATGAATCCATTTAATTAAGAAAAGTTTTTATTGAGCAAAAAACTGTCGTTTTCACGAAGAAATGTTCGTGAAAAC
Organism: Lachnospiraceae bacterium; assembly: GCA_051880395.1. GTDB lineage: Bacteria > Bacillota > Clostridia > Lachnospirales > Lachnospiraceae > JBJENW01. The sequence goes on from JBJENW010000109.1 coordinate 55,595, forward strand.
GACAGTTTTTTAATGTATTTATTTCTTAAATCCTGCACGTTTACGTAAAGTTGGATCTAGAATCCGTTTACGGATTCGCAGATTTTCCGGAGTTACTTCAAGTAATTCATCATTATCGATAAATTCTAATGCCTGCTCTAAACTTAAGATCTTTGGTGGGACCAGAGTCAATGCTTCATCGGAAGAAGAAGTACGGGTGTTGGTCAGGTGTTTCTTTTTGCAGACATTGATCTCGATATCTTCTGCCCGGCTGCTCTGTCCGATGACCATACCGGAGTAAACTTTTTCACCTGGTCCGATGAATAATGTACCACGATCCTGCGCACTAAATAAGCCGTAAGTAACAGACTCTCCATTTTCAAATGCGATCAAAGAACCTTGTTTTCGATACTGAATATCTCCACGGTATGCATCATAGCCGTCAAAAATCGTATTGATGATACCGTTTCCCTTGGTATCGGTCATGAAATCGTTTCGATAACCGATGAGTCCACGGGAAGGAATACGGAATTCCAGACGTGTATAGCCGCCGGTGATCGGTCCCATGTTGCGAAGTTCTCCTTTTCGCTGACTTAGGGTATCAATGACGGTACCGGTAAATTCATCCGGAACATCGACATATGCGATTTCCATCGGTTCTAATTTTTTACCGTTTTCATCGTAGTGATATAACACTTCTGCTTTGCTGACAGCAAATTCATATCCTTCTCGCCGCATATTTTCAATTAAAACAGATAAATGAAGCTCACCACGTCCAGAAACTTTAAAGCTGTCGGCATTATCGGTTTCTTCTACTCGTAAGCTGACATCAGTATTCAGTTCTTTAAACAGACGGTCGCGCAGATGACGGGAGGTAATAAATTTTCCTTCCTGACCAGCCAGCGGCGAATCGTTGACGGAGAAAGTCATCGAAATCGTCGGCTCGGAAATTTTCTGGAACGGAATGGCCTGCGGGTTATCCATAGAACAGATCGTATCTCCGATATGGATATCTGAAATACCGGAAATTGCAACGATGGCACCGATGTTTGCTTCTTCGACATCGACTTTATTTAATCCGCTGAATTCGTACAGTTTGCTGATACGAACTTTCTGTTTTTTGTCCGGGTCGTGATGGTTTACAACGACAGCTTCCTGGTTTACTTTCAAGGAACCGTTATCAATTTTACCGACACCGATTCGTCCGACATACTCGTTATAATCAATGGTACTGATCAAAACCTGTGTATTGGCATCCGGATCACCTTCCGGAGCCGGGATATAATCTAAAATGGTGTCAAACAGCGGAGCCATGTTTTTATCATCATTGGATAATTCGCTCAGTTCGTTGACTGCATAGCCGTCTCTGGCAGATGCATAGAGGAATGGACAGTCTAACTGTTCATCGGAAGCATCAAGATCCATAAATAACTCTAGTACTTCATCTACGACTTCTTCCGGTCTGGCTTCTGGACGGTCAATTTTATTCAAAACGACGATAACTGGCAGGTTTAAACCAAGTGCTTTCATCAGAACAAACTTGGTCTGTGGCATAACACCTTCATAGGCATCAACGAGCAAAACGACACCGTTTACCATTTTTAAGACACGTTCTACTTCACCACCGAAATCAGCATGTCCCGGGGTGTCAATGATATTGATTTTAGTGTCATTGTATTCTACGGCAGTGTTTTTTGAAAGAATGGTGATACCTCTTTCACGCTCGATGTCATTGGAGTCCATGACACGTTCCTGCACTTCCTGATTCGCACGGAATGTACCACTTTGTTTCAATAACTGGTCTACCAGTGTGGTTTTTCCATGGTCAACGTGAGCGATAATGGCGATATTACGAATATCCTCTCTTTTTTGTAACATAAAAATATTCCTTCCTTCTATTTGATCCATTTACATGTGTCCTCGACAGGGCCTAAAGAATTAGGCCGACCTTCTTATTTTATCATACTTTTGGCAAAGCGCAAGTTTTTTCCTTAATTACAGTATTTCTATGAAAAAATGTAAAAAAAAGGCGAAAAAAATTAGGAAAGATATACAAAAATGCCAAAGAAAAAAATAGTTTACATAGAAGGGAAAAAATATGATATGATATAAGACAGTACAACACTTTTTTTAGTAGGAAATAAAGTGGTATCGACAGGGAAAGAGTAATTTCGTAATTTGGAAATGATAATTTAATAAGGCATTCGAAAGGTCTAAATCTTTCGGAAAGTGAATAATATAAAATCAGAAGATACAGGCTGCGAGGACAGCTTAGAGGAAGGGAGAAATTTCATGGCAGATAAAATTATTGAAAACAATCAGGTAACAATTGTAGGTACGATCGTATCGGAGTTTGCGTTTAGTCACGAGGTATTTGGCGAGGGATTTTACATGGTTCAGGTATCCGTGAACAGACTGAGCAACACAGCAGATTGTTTGCCGGTCATGGTCTCAGAGCGCTTGGTGGATGTAAAGAAAAGTTGCGTCGGACGTCAGGTAACAGTTACGGGACAGTTTCGCTCTTACAACCGGCATGAAGAAAAGAAGAATCGTTTGGTTCTGTCTGTATTTGCAAGAGAAATGGAATTTTCAGATGTCGAGGAGGGGGAACAGCAGACGAGTAACCAGATCTTTTTGGATGGCTACATATGCAAAGCACCGATTTACCGGAAAACACCACTTGGACGGGAAATCGCGGATCTGTTAGTTGCGGTCAATCGTTCGTATGGGAAATCGGACTATATTCCGTGCATCTGCTGGGGACGGAATGCGCGATATGCTTCTGGTTTTTCCATTGGAAATCATGTACAGATCTGGGGACGGATTCAGAGTCGTGAATATGTAAAGAAGATTTCTGAGACAGAGGCAGAAAAACGAGTGGCGTATGAAGTGTCTGTCAGCAAAATCGAATTTCTAGAGCAGGAGGCAGATGAACAGGCAGGTATAGAGCAGGAAACAGCAGAGAATTCGGAAACAGTTGAATAGCTGCAAGTGGGAAAAGTTGCATTTTCAAAACAGATGTGGTATGTTTAAACAGAACGAAACCAGATAAAAGAGAAAGTTGCCCTGTGAAAAGTTTCGCAAGGCAGCTTGTCTTTTTCAAAGAAAAAACATCCGGTAAACGAAAAAAAACGGACACGGAGGATACTGGGAGGTATCGTTTATGGAAGAAGGAAAAGTAAAGATTTTTTATGGGGAGGGAAGAGGAAAAACCAATGCTGCGATCGGACGTGCGATCCAGATGGCGGCACAGGGAAAAACAGCCACGATCATTCAGTTCTTGAAGCGCAAAGACGAGGATATGGATCGGATTATGGCACGATTGGAACCGGAAATCCGGTGTTTCCGCTTTGAAAAACGTGCGGAAAATTACGAAAATCTTTCTCTGCAGGAGCGGGAGGAAGAACGGATCAATTTGAAAAATGGTGTGAATTATGCGAAAAAAGTACTTCAGACAGGGGAAAGCAATTTATTGGTATTAGATGAAATACTAGGGCTGATCGATTGTAAAATTATTGCATGGGATGAACTTTTACCTGCCATAGAAGCCAGATCCACAGATACAGAAGTGATTCTTACCGGTCGTGTGATCAACGAAGAGATCCGACAGGCTGCGGATGAAATCTGTCACATTGTAGCAGAGAAATAGAGAAAATGATGCGGTTTGCTTGACAAGCAAAAAGCACAGTGCTATAGTGAAAAAAGCAAGAGAAACGCTAAAATTTTAAATATCGCAAAAAAAGATAGAGGTTGCGTGATGCATAAGTAACCGATTGGATGTGGCAGACACAAGTGAAAGTCGGGGAAAGGGAAGCACGCCGAAAGTGCAGTACCTCTGCAGTGCTGTGCTTGGGCATAGGTTGAAGAAGTCTATGACTGTCATCAAGAGTTTGGTGGGGCGCTATCACGAATCATAGAAGAAAGCCGGCTTACCAGAGAGTCGGCTTTTTGTATACTTTGTCTTTCTGTTTGCGAAAAATGTTCTCTCGGAATCTCTTTGTGCTTGATTTTGTGAGATGATTTTTTGTCAGATGTGCACAAATTTATGAGGCGTACGTGGAACGTACGTTGATTAAATTTGTGTGCATCTGGCGGAAAATCAGCCGCAAAAGCGGGCACAAGGGAGATTCCGAGAGAACATAAAATAAGTATGGAGGGCTGTCATGGCAATTTTTGAAGGAGCAGGTGTTGCAATCGTCACACCGATGAAAGAAAATTTAGATGTAGATTATGAAAAATTAGAGGAACTTATTGAGTTTCAGATTCAAAACGGAACCGACTGTATCGTGATCGCAGGAACGACGGGCGAGAGTGCTACATTGACGATGCAGGAGCATGCAGAGGTGATCAAAAAAGCGATCGAATTCACAAAACATCGGATTCCGGTCATCGCAGGAACCGGTTCAAATTGCACAAGAACCGCAATTCAGTTGTCAAAGGAAGCAGAAGAAGCAGGGGCAGACGGACTTTTAGTTGTGACGCCATATTATAATAAAGCAACACAGGCCGGGCTGATCAGTCACTACAGCCAGATTGCAGATTCCGTAAAACTGCCGATCGTGATGTACAATGTACCAGGCAGAACCGGATGTAATCTGCTGCCGGAAACGGTTGCGACTTTATTCCAGACAAAATCGAATTTATGTGCATTAAAAGAAGCAACCGGAAATATGGCACAGGCATCAAAGACGATGTATCTGACAGACGGTAAACTCGATATGTATTCCGGAGAAGATGGTTTAGTCGTACCATTGTTATCCATTGGCGCAAAGGGTGTTATTTCTGTGCTTTCTAATATCGCACCGGCTCAGACACATGAAATGGTAGCAAGCTTCTTAAATGGAGATGTAAAAAAGGCAAATGAGATTCAGAGAAAAGCAATACCATTGGTTGACGCACTGTTTTCAGAGGTAAATCCGATTCCGGTTAAGAAAGCATTGAATTTGATGGGAATGAATGTTGGAGGACTGAGAAGTCCGTTGACAGAGATGGATGCAGCAAAAGCAGAAGTATTGAAGGAAGCAATGAAGGAGTTTGGAATCAAACTGGCATAAGTGTACGAAAAGGAGAAAGAAAAAAATGACAAAAGTGATCATGCATGGCTGTAATGGTAGAATGGGACAGGTGATTTCCGGTCTTTGCGAGAAAGATCCGGATGTAGAGATCGTAGCAGGTGTAGATATTAATGATGAAGGAAAAAATTCATACCCTGTTTTTACAGAAATTGCAAAATGTGATGTAGAAGCAGATGCAGTGATTGATTTTTCCAATGTATCCTGTATCGATGGACTCCTCAGCTGGTGTGAAGAAAAACAGATGCCGGTTGTTGTCTGCACAACCGGATTGTCAGATGCACAGATGGAAAAGTTGAAAGCAGCTTCCGAAAAAACAGCTGTTTTAAAATCAGCAAATATGTCATTGGGAATCAATACCATTATGGAACTTTTGAAAGAGGCAGTCAAAGTATTGTATCCGGCAGGATTTGATGTGGAGATCGTGGAAAAGCACCATAATCAGAAACTGGATGCACCAAGCGGAACGGCACTTGCCCTTGCAGATTCCATGAATGAAGAAATGGATCAGATGTATGAATATAAATATGACCGTTCACAGGAACGCAAAAAAAGAGAGAGAAACGAAATTGGTATTTCGGCCGTTCGTGGAGGAACGATCGTAGGAGAACATGAGGTGATCTTCGCTGGTACAGATGAAGTGATCACCATTAAACATACCGCATACTCTCGTGCTATTTTTGGAAAAGGTGCAATTGAGGCGGCAAAATATTTAGCTGGCAAAAAGAGCGGATTTTATGATATGGCCGATGTGATCAAAGGTTAGTGTGGGTTGAGAAAGGAAGAAATCCACAAAAAGGGTTGAAAATTCTTTCGCCGTATGTTAGTATACAGAAAGTAGAAAAAGGCAGAGAAAGAGACTCTTTTCTTCAGAGAGCGACAGGAAAAAGGCGTCACCGACTGAGAGCGCTTTTCGAAGGAGAAGAAAAAGGGAACACTCCGGAGCTGATCGTTCGAAAAATTTTTGAGAGTCTAGTAGGACGATACGAGGCTGCGCGTTAAGCAGAAAAGAGGAAGAATCATTGGATTCTTCGAAGCGGGTGGTACCGCGGATAATTCGATTATTCGCCCTGCGATATGAGTTTAAACTTGTATCGCAGGGCTTTTTTGTGTAAGAGACCATTTTTATGCAAAAAACAAAGGTTACAAAATGTTTAAGTAAAGATAAAAAGGAGAACAGAAAATGAGTAACATTTACAGAGATGTCACATTGAATCAGATTAGTGAATCAGATATCGGAAAAGAAATCCGAATTGCCGGATGGGTAGAAAATATCCGTGACCATGGCGGCGTTTCTTTTTTGGATATCCGCGATATGTATGCAGTTGTCCAGGTGGTAATTCGTGATACTGCATTGCTGGAAGGAATCAGAAAAGAGCAGGCAGTTTCGATAGAAGGTTTGATCGAAAAAAGAGATGAGGAAACTTACAATCCAAAGATTCCAACGGGAACCATCGAGTTAGAGGCACATAAAATCCAGATTGTTGGTGAAGTATACAAGACACTTCCGTTTGAAATTCAGACCAGCAAAGAGGTTCGTGAGGATGTCCGTTTGAAATATCGTTATCTGGATTTGAGAAATCAGAAAGTAAAGGATAATATTATTTTCCGTTCCCAGGTTATCGCATTTTTGCGCCAGAAAATGACAGAGATGGGATTTTTAGAGATTCAGACACCGATTCTTTGTGCATCTTCTCCGGAAGGTGCGCGTGATTATATTGTACCATCTCGTAAATTCAAAGGAAAATTTTATGCACTGCCACAGGCACCGCAGCAGTATAAGCAGCTGTTGATGGTATCCGGATTTGATAAGTATTTCCAGATCGCACCGTGTTTCCGTGACGAGGATGCCAGAGCAGACCGTTCACCGGGAGAATTCTATCAGTTAGACTTTGAAATGAGTTTTGCGACACAGGAAGATGTCTTCAAAGTAGGAGAAGAAGTTTTATCTGCGACATTTGAAAAATTTGCACCGGAAGGTTCCGTAGTCACACAGGCACCATATCCGATCATCAGCTACAAACAGGCAATGTTGGAGTTTGGTTCCGATAAACCGGATTTGCGTAACCCGCTTCGTATCATCGATGTGACAGAATTTTTCCAGAGATGTACGTTCAAACCATTTATCGGAAAAACGGTCCGTGCGATCAAAGTACATGCAGATATGTCAAAAGGTTTCCATGAAAAATTGTTGAAATTTGCGACAGGAATCGGCATGGGTGGACTTGGTTATCTGGAAGTATTAGAGGACAAATCTTATAAGGGACCAATTGATAAATTTATTCCGGATGATATGAAAGAAGAATTCCGTGAACTTGCAGGGCTGGAAATCGGAGATACCATTTTCTTTATGGCTGACCGCGAGGATAAAGCAGCTTACTATGCAGGTATGATTCGTAACGAATTAGGTGAAAAACTGGATTTAATTGAGAAAAATGCATATCGTTTCTGTTATGTAAATGATTTTCCTATGTATGAGAAAGATCCGGAAACGAAGAAAATCGGCTTTACGCACAACCCATTCTCTATGCCGCAAGGTGGCTTAGAGGCGTTGAATACGCAGGATCCACTGGATATTTTGGCATATCAGTATGATATCGTCTGCAACGGAATCGAGTTGTCTTCCGGTGCGGTTCGTAACCATGATATGCAGATTATGGTAAAAGCATTTGAAATTGCAGGATATGACGAAGAAACATTGAAGACAAAATTCGGTGCATTGTATGAGGCATTTCAGTTTGGAGCACCGCCACATGCAGGTATGGCACCAGGTGTGGATCGAATGATCATGTTACTGCGCAACGAGGAAAATATTCGTGAAGTAATTGCATATCCAATGAATGGAAATGCAGAGGATTTGATGTGCGGCGCACCAAGCGAGATCACAGAGCAGCAGCTTCGGGAAGCGCATATCAAGGTGAGAGCGTAAGTTTAGAAAAGAGTATGCTTGGAATCAAAGGGAAAGAAAAGGAGGAAACGCGATGGCAAATCATATCTCCGATGAAACCATAGAGTATGTTGGAATTCTGGCAAAGCTGGAACTGGCAGAGGATGAAAAAGAGCAGGCAAAAAAAGACATGGAACGGATGCTGGATTACATTGACAAATTGAATGAGTTAGATACCAGTGAGGTAGAACCGATGTCTCATGTATTTGCAGTAGAGAATGTATTTCGTGAGGATGTTGTAACAAACGAAGATGATTCGGAAAACATGTTAAAGAATGCACCGGAAGTAAAGAACCAGGGCTATGTTGTGCCGAAGACGATCGTATAAACGGGTGACGTCCAGATACGAAAAAAAAGAAAGAAGGAGGTTCCCATATGAGTCTTACAAGCCTTACGGCCGTAGAATTAGGTAAAAAGATAAAAGCAAAAGAGGTAACCGTTGCACAAGCTGTGCAGGCTGCCTTAGATGCAATTGAAAAGAAAGAAGAGGCACTGAACTGCTTTGTGACGGTTGACAAAGAGGGTGCCCTGCAGCGCGCAGAAGAAGTGCAGAAATTGATTGACGATGGAACATTAACCGGACCGTTAGCAGGTGTTCCGGTTGCGATCAAAGATAATATGTGTACCAAAGGAATGCTGACAACCTGCAGCTCCAAGATTTTATATAATTTTGTTCCAACCTATGACGCGGAAGCAATCAAGCGGTTAAAGGATGCCGGTGCGGTTATCATAGGAAAAACAAATATGGATGAATTTGCGATGGGAAGTACGACAGAAACATCCTATTTTGGAGCAACGAAAAATCCATGGAATACCGATCATGTACCGGGTGGTTCTTCCGGTGGTTCTTGTGCAGCAGTAGCAGCGGAAGAGTGTTACTATGCACTTGGTTCGGATACGGGTGGTTCCATTCGCCAGCCAAGCTCGTTTTGTGGTGTGACCGGTATCAAACCAACGTATGGTACGGTATCCCGTTATGGTCTGATCGCATATGGTTCGTCTCTCGATCAGATCGGACCGGTTGCAAAAGATGTCACAGACTGTGCAACGATCTTGGAAGTGATCGCGTCTCATGATAAGAAAGACGCAACATCGATCAAACGCGATGATTTAGATTTTACCAGTGCACTGGTAGATGATGTAAAAGGATTACGCATTGGTATTCCGCGCGATTATTTCGGGGAAGGCTTAGACCCGGAAGTAAAAAAAGCAGTTCTTGCAGCAGCGGATACCTTAAAGGAAAAAGGAGCCATTGTAGAAGAGTTTGACTTGGGACTGGTGGAGTATGCGATTCCGGCATACTATGTCATTGCCTGTGCAGAGGCAAGTTCCAATCTGGCCCGTTTTGACGGTGTCAAATATGGATATCGTACCGAAGAATATGAAGGCCTGCATAATATGTATAAAAAGAGTCGTTCAGAAGGATTTGGTCCGGAAGTAAAACGTCGTATTATGTTGGGATCCTTTGTTCTGAGCTCCGGATATTACGATGCCTATTACTTGAAAGCGCTTCGTACAAAAGCATTGATCAAGAAAGAATTTGATAAGGCATTTGAAAAGTATGATGTGATCTTAGGACCGGCAGCACCGACCACAGCACCGAAAATCGGAAGTAGTTTAGACGACCCGCTCAAGATGTACTTAGGGGATATTTATACGATTTCTGTAAACCTTGCAGGTCTTCCGGGAATCAGTCTGCCATGTGGTATGGATAAAAACGGTTTACCGATCGGCTTACAGTTGATCGGAGACTGCTTTAAAGAGAAAACGATCATTCGTGCAGCATATGCATTTGAACAGACGTATGGCTATCATCACAGCCCGGAATCAGATGCAGCAGGGCAGGAAGCATAAGAGGAGGTGCAAGTGATATGAGTAAAGAATATGAAACCGTCATCGGATTAGAGGTTCATGTAGAATTAGCAACAAAAACAAAGATTTTCTGCGCTTGCTCCACAGCATTCGGAGGGGCACCGAATACCCATACCTGTCCGGTTTGTACGGGTATGCCGGGGTCTCTTCCGGTTTTAAATAAGCAGGTAGTAGAATATGCAATGGCAGTAGGTCTTGCAACGAATTGTGAGATTACACAGAATTGTAAATTCGACCGAAAGAATTACTTTTATCCGGATAATCCACAGAACTACCAGATTTCGCAGCTATATCTGCCAATCTGTAGAAACGGCGGCATTGAAATCGAAACAGAAAATGGGAAAAAGACAATCGGAATTCATGAGATTCATATGGAGGAAGATGCCGGTAAACTGGTGCACGATGAATGGGATGACATCTCCTATGTGGATTACAATCGTTCCGGTGTACCATTGATTGAAATTGTATCCGAACCGGATATGCGTTCCGCAGAGGAAGTCATTGCTTACTTAGATAAATTACGTCTGATTGTGCAGTACTTAGGCGCATCAGATTGTAAGCTGCAGGAAGGTTCCATGCGTGCGGATGTTAATCTTTCTGTCCGGGAAGTGGGAGCAAAAGAGTTTGGTACCCGTACAGAGATGAAGAACCTGAACTCTTTTAAAGCGATCGCGCATGCAATTGAAGGAGAAAGAGAACGACAGATCGATTTGATCGAAGCAGGAGAAGCGGTGGTACAGGAGACAAGAAGATGGGATGATACGAAAGAAATGTCGTATGCGATGCGTTCGAAAGAAGACGCGCAGGATTATCGTTATTTCCCTGATCCGGATCTGGTACCGGTTCATATCAGTGATGAGTGGATCGCAGAAGTAAAGAGCAGACAGCCAGAGCTTCGTACGGAAAAATTAGAGCGTTACCAGGAAGAATACAAACTTCCAAAATATGACGCGGAGATTTTGACGAGTTCGAAAAAAATGGCGGATATCTTCGAAGCGACAACAGCCATTTGTAACAAACCAAAGAAAGTATCCAACTGGTTAATGGTAGAGACAATGCGCTTGTTAAAGGAACATGAGATGGAGCCGGAAGATATCAAGTTTTCACCAGAGAATCTGGCGAAATTGATTGAACTGGCAGAGGCAGGTACGATCAACAGTTCTGTCGCAAAAGAAGTATTTGAAAAAATCTTTGCCGATGATATCGATCCGGACAAATACGTAGAAGAAAAGGGATTGAAAACGGTAAATGATGAAGGTGCATTGCGCAGCACGATCGAACAGATCATAAAGGATAATCCACAGTCTGTCGAAGATTATCACAACGGAAAACAAAAAGCAATCGGATTTTTAGTTGGACAGACGATGAAAGCAATGAAGGGAAAAGCAAATCCGGGTATGGTAAATCAGATTTTGAAGGAACTTTTGTAAACCGGCTGCTTAGGAAGATAAAGTAGGAGAAAATATATGGCAGAGAATGAGGAAGACGTAACAAAGGAATATGAAGATATCTGTTACATCTGTCACCGACCGGAAAGTGTAGCCGGAAAAATGATTCATATTCCGGGCGATATTCACATTTGTGCGGATTGTATGCAAAAGACATTTGACAGCATGAACAATGGAATGGGCAAAGGGACACCGTTCGGTATGGACATGAGTGACATGATGAATATGGCAGGACCGGCATTTTTCAATTTTGAGCCGGAAGAACATCGTCATAAGATCAAGAAAAAGAAAAAAGGCGAAGAAAAGAAACCGGCCATCGACATCAAAGATATTCCGGCACCGCATAAGATCAAAGCGGCACTCGATGAGTATGTCGTCGGTCAGGAACATGCGAAAAAGGTGATGTCGGTCGCCGTGTACAATCATTATAAGCGAATTGCCGCCGATGATTCCGACGGTGTGGAGATTGAAAAATCCAATATGTTGATGGTGGGACCGACCGGATGCGGAAAAACGTATCTGGTAAAGACGCTGGCAAGACTGCTAGATGTTCCGCTTGCGATCACAGATGCGACAACATTGACGGAGGCAGGATATATCGGTGATGATATTGAGAGCGTGGTCTCCAAACTGTTGGCAGCGGCAGACAATGATGTGGATCGCGCAGAACAGGGAATCATCTTTATCGATGAGATTGATAAGATCGCAAAGAAAAAAAATACCAATCAGCGGGATGTCAGCGGAGAAAGCGTACAGCAGGGAATGCTGAAACTGCTAGAGGGAGCTGATATTGAAGTTCCTGTCGGAGCGACCAGTAAAAACGCGATGGTGCCGATGACCACGATCAATACAAAAAATATTTTGTTCATCTGCGGCGGTGCGTTCCCAGAACTGGAAAACATTATAAAAGAACGGCTGAACAAACAGGCGTCAATTGGATTTTTTGCGGATCTGAAAGACAAATACGATAAAGAAGAGAATATGCTTCAATATGTGACAACAGAAGATATCCGGACATTTGGTATGATTCCGGAGTTTGTCGGACGTCTGCCGGTTTTATTTGCCATGGATGCGCTGACGGAAGATATGTTGGTACAGATTTTAGTGGAGCCAAAGAATGCGATTGTAAAACAATATAAAAAGCTGCTTTTGATGGATGAGGTGAAACTGGTATTTGAGGATGCCGCACTTCGCGCGATCGCAAAAAAAGCGAAAGAGAAAAAAGTCGGAGCCCGTGCGCTGCGAGCAATTATCGAAGAATTTATGTTAGATATTATGTATGAGATACCAAAGGACGATAATATAGGGGAAGTCATCATTACAGAAGATTACGTGGAGAAGAAAGGCGGTCCAAAGATTATGATGAGGGGCTGCCCGGAGATTGAAGCGAAAGGATAGCGTAGACCAAAACCGGGTATGATAAAGAGAATATGTCCGGTTTTTATCAAAAGGAGGAAACAGAGATATGACGGATTTTGCTCAAAAGTACAGAACAGACCTAGATAAATTTTTCGAACAGACAGATGCCTTTTACAAGGGTGAGCTGAAGGTTCCAGAGTACAAGCATTTTTCGGGTGGTTACGGAAGTTATGCACAGCGTGGTGCGAAAGCCAGTATGCTGCGTCTTCGGACGACCGGAGGCCGGATTTCAAAAGAAATGTTGAGTTTTATTGTAAACGTGGTAAAAAAATACCAGGTTGATCGTTTACACATTACGACCTGTCAGGCAATGCAGCTGCATAATCTGTCCTGTGATACCGTGAAAGCAGTGATGGAAGAAAGCTGGCAGGAAGGTTACTTTACAAAAGGCGGCGGTGGAGATTATCCGCGTAACGTTATGGCATCTCCACTAGCTGGTGTGCAGAAAGGAGAATATTTTGATATCACCCCTTATGCACAGGCTGTGGCGGAATACACTCGAAGTTTGTTTTATACTGTAAAACTGCCACGAAAACTGAAAATCTGTTTTTCCAATTCGGCAGAAAATGAACCGCATGCAACATTTCGTGATCTCGGATTTGTCGCAAGAGCGGATCAAAAATTTGATGTGTATTGTGCAGGAGGCTTAGGGCGTGCTCCGCGTCTTGGTGTAAAAGTGGGAGACGGAATCGAACCAAAGCATGTGCTCTATTACGTGCAGGCGATGGTGGAGGTCTTTACAGAAAACGGGGATTACCAGAACCGCGGAAAATCCCGTACCCGTTTTTTACAGGAAACGCTCGGTCCGGATGTTTTAAAGGAAAAGATTGAAGAAAAAGTTTGGGCACTCCGTCAGAAAGGGCAGCTGGATCTGAATATTCAGCCGACGGAGATTCGCAAGCATGGCGAAGGGGAGCCACTCTACGATGCACGTTCGCTGAAACAGAAGCAGGAAGGATTGTATGCGGTATCGTATCATCCGCTCGGCGGAAATCTGACACCGGAAAAGATCGAAGAGATTTATGAGACGATCGAGGAAATGGATGATGTAGAGATTCGTCTGACACCGGATGCGGGAATGTATATCATTAATTGCAACGCGAATGAGGCAAGAAAAGTACTTGCAGCGACTTCGGATGATGAAAATATTGCATTTGCACATTCGGTGGCCTGTATCGGAAACAGTATCTGTCAGGTCGGTGCGCGTGATTCGCAGGCGCTATTGCAGGAATGTTTTGATGCAGTCAAGCAGGCAGGATTCAGTCGCGAGGTCCTTCCGGCTATCCATATATCCGGATGTCCGTCCTCCTGTGGTAGCCATCAGACCAATATTTTAGGATTCCGTGGTGGTGTGAAACAGACAGATGATGGTCCGAAACCGGCATTTGCATTGTTTATCGGCGGAAATGCAAAACAAGGTGCAGAGGTCATTTCCGAAGAAGCTGGAGTCATTCTGCAGGAGCAGATACCATCCTATCTGGTAGAACTTGGAAAAGCAGTGGAACAGACGGAACTGAGTTTTGAAGAGTGGATCGTCCAATATGAGGAACAGTTCCATCAAATCACAGAAAAGTATACGAAATAATAGAAAAATGTCTCAATCGAGGGGAGTTCCGGTGTGTACGGGAAACGCTCGATTGAGATTTTTTTGTCAAAGGATTCAAAAATAGGTATAGAACATTTTATAAGAAAATAAAATTTAGAAAAAGTATGCGAATGATACAGTGAGGACGGACATGGATCAATGTCAGGAAGTCATTCATTCGGATGACTATTTTGATTTTATTTTGGAAGAGGGAAGCCGTTACGGTGTGGCACCAAGTGTAGAATCCTGCAGAATTGATATCAGCAATGTGTACGCAAGTATCTATGTGAAGAAGCAAGGCCTGCCGCCGCTTACGATTGATACGTACAGTTACACGGCAATTCCGAACTGCTATACGACACAGAGTACCAGCGCTCTGGAGGCGAGCGGCATATTAAAAGTGCAGAATATTCCCACACTGGCGTTATCCGGCGCAGGCGTTATGGTGGGAATTGTGGATAGCGGAATCGACTACCAGAACCCGTTATTTCGGTATTCAAATGGCAGCAGCCGCATCGCAGCAATATGGGATCAGACACAGTTGGAAGGAACGCCGCCACAATTGTTTCCCTACGGTGCAGAATATGAAAGAGAACAGATCAATCAGGCATTAAACAGCGAAAATCCATTCGAACTTGTGCCGGAGACAGATTTGGATGGGCATGGAACATATCTTACAAGTGTAGCTGCAGGAAATGCGAATATTATGCAAAATTTTTCGGGGGCAGCGCCACAGGCGGACATTGCGGTCGTAAAACTGAAGCGCGCAAAACCCTATCTGTACGAATTTTGGCAGATCAATTCACAAACAACGTGTTATCAGGAAAATGATATCATGGCAGCAGTGGCGTATCTGAAAGATCTCGCACAGAAACGGGAGCAGCCTCTGGCACTTTGTGTTGCGCTCGGCAGTAATATGGGAAATCGCGGTGGAGACGGACCGCTATCCCAGTATCTGAATGATGTGGCCGCAACACGACACATTACCGTTGTGACGGCTGCCGGAAATGAAGGAACAGCGCGCCATCATTTTAGTGGAAATGCACGAACAGAAGAATCGGATAATCGTTTAGAGCCGAACAAACAGGTAGAAATCAGTGTCGGAGCAGGGGTCAAAGGGTTTACGGCAGAAATGTGGGCAGCAGCTCCGGAATTATATACCATAGAAATTGTTTCGCCGACAGGGGAAAAAATCCCCCGAAGCAGACAGGGTACAGGAGGGGAGCATACGTTTCTATTTGAACGTACAAGGGTATCGATCTCCTACCGGATCGTGGGAACTCGGGCAGCACGCCAACTGATCTTTTTGCGCTTTGTCAATCCGACAGAAGGCATCTGGAATCTGGTGGTCCACCCGGAGCGTGTGTTTGAAGGGCGTTATCATATTTATCTGCCACAAAGAAAACAGATGACAGGTGAAGTGCAGTTTATCGACCCGGATCCGAATGAGACCATTACGCTGCCGGGGCTGTCGGCACTTCCGATGACGGTGTCCGGCTACGATGACAAAAAGAACGGCGTGTATATCCAGTCGAGTCGCGGCTTTGCGGATGCAGGTTTGATCAAGCCGGATTTTGCAGCGCCTGCAGTAGATGTTTCGGGGGCAGGAATGAAAAATCAGATTGTGACAGAGAGTGGAACAAGTGTCGCGGCAGCCATTACAACAGGTGCAGCCGCTTTGTTTTTGGAATGGGCGGTTGTACAAAAAAATCGGGAAAATATTAATTCGGTCGATGTGAAAAATGAATTCTTGCGTGGGGCGAGTCAGTCAGAGAATATTGTGTATCCGAATCGGTCCGTTGGTTATGGAACATTGAATTTATACGAAGTATTTCAGCAACTTCGAAAGCAGTAAAAAAAGGCTGTCGCACGAAAAAAGTGCGCAGCCTCTTTTTGCTGTGTAATCAAAAATCTGTCATCATATCTTCATCCAATTAAAACTCCCAAAGTGGATTCAATTCGAAACGCACTCCCCAAATTTATAACAAGAAAAAGGTACTGTGAAAACCCCTGATTCACGTTGCTGAAAAAACTTATTGAACAATTGTTACGTTGGCAGCCTGTGGACCTTTTAATCCTTCTACCACATCGTATTCTACAACATTTCCTTCATTTAAGGCTTTGAATCCTTCCATGTTCAGTCCTGTGTAGTGAACGAAGATATCATTTCCCTGTTCATCGGAAATGAATCCATACCCTTTTTGGTTGTTAAACCATTTTACTGTACCCTTTTTCATTACTTTACCTCCAAAATGTTCATTATGCCAGAAATTTATGTCTGGTACCTTTTCAGCATAGCATACACGAATGAAAAAGTAAAGAGCGAAAACGTTTTCTGTCACGGTAAACGCAAGCTTTTTTGTATGCATACGCACTTACGCTTTATATGAGTGTAAGCGTTGCGACCACTACTTTGTTGGTCTCACGAAACGGTATCGACTCCACCACTTTTTGGGGGTGGTTGGGCGAAACAGATCTCAGCCGGGGGATTCCTAGACGGACGTTTCCGTGTTCTGTGCCTGCCCGAATCCCGGAAACTGTGTATTGGAGACGGTAGGCTG
>JBJENW010000110.1:0-3016 GCA_051880395.1 Lachnospiraceae bacterium
TGCAACATTGAGCCCAGGGACTATTAAGTTTTTATAAACAAAACAATTCGTATTTACAAATGTCAAATGGTGAGTTATACTGTTGAAGAGAAAAACGAAACAGACAAATTTATTGGGAAAAACTATGAAAACAGTAAGTGACAGAATATTTGAACTTTTGAAAGAACGTGGGATGAGTCAGAAGGAGTTTGCTCAAAGGACAGGTATTGCAGAGAGCAGCATAAGTGACTGGAAGAGGAAAAGGACGAATCCGGTCTCTGACAAGATCCTGATCATCAGTGAAGTGCTGGGGGTTTCGCCATATTATTTATTGTCCGGGGCGGAACATAGCGGAGAGCGGAGCAGAGAAAACAGGACATATGTCATTTCAAAAGACACGGAATTAGGCGTACTTGTCGAGACGTATCAGCGTCTGGACAAAGATATGCAAAAAAGGCTCATGGGATACATGGAAGCATTAGCAGGGTTGGAGGAGCCAAAATAAGAGTAAAAAACAAGTGCATTGATAAAGCACTTTGTTTTTCAACAAAGAAATACGTAAAAACGAAGAAAGATTGAAATAAGGATGTGAGCGCATATCAGTAAAATCAGAAAATGGTATAAGAACGCCAGGTACCATGTGATGGCCAGAAGCGTAAGAAGCCTTCCGCTATATAAGGACGAAGAAGATTATGAGATATTTTTTATGATGCTTCAGGAGACGATGGAGAAATATCCATTTATTATACATAGTTATTGTCTGATGACCACACATTTCCATATGCTGATCACTACGGTGAACGACGAGATATGGAAGATCATGAGCCGTCTGATGCAGAATTATGCGATGTATTTTAATCGCAAATACGGGACCAGAGGGCATGTGTTTGATTCACGTTATGTGTCATGCCTTATTGAAGATGGAGGATATTTTCTTCAAGTCAGCAGATATATACATCTGAACCCGGTGAGGGCATCTATGGTCCGCAACCCATTGGAATATAAATATAGCAGTTATGTGAGCTTTATCCTTAATAAAGAGAATGGGCTGCTGAGCCGGCAGGAGGTTTTAAGTTATTTTAAAGGAAATGAGGCAGAGCAGTACAGGCAGTTTGTTGAAGGGGCAATATCCCATGCAGAGCATGAGAGGATGATCCAGAAAGACATGGGGGAGGATGAGAATTGGCTACCGTGGTAAAAAGTCTGGCAGTGGAAGGGATTGACGGTTTCGAGATAGAAATTGAAGCAGCTACGATCAGGGGACAGCAGCAGATGATCTCCATTATTGGGCTGGGAGACCAGGCGGTCAAGGAAGCGGGAGAGCGGATCCAGGCTGCTTTGGAATTCTGCGGATATGATATACCAAAAGAAAAAGTGATCATTTCACTTGCCCCAGGTAATCGCCGTAAAAGAGGATCCCATTATGATCTGGCGATGACGATTGCATTATTACAGCAGACAGATCAGATCAGCGCAAAACAACTGGAACAATATGCGCTGATAGGAGAATTATCATTAAACGGAAGACTTCGTCCGTGTAATGGAATCCTGCCGATGGTGACAGAGGCAGTGCATTGTGGTATCAGATCGGTGATCGTTCCATATGAAAATTGGAGGGAGGCTGAAAGTGTAACTGGTGTAGAAGTCATAGGAATAAAGACTCTTCGTGAGGCAGTACAGTTTTTAGAAGGTAAGGCGATGCCATTAAAAGACGAAGACGTAAACCACATGCCAGAAGGGAATAGTATCCTGACTGCGCTTGATTTTTCAGATGTAAAAGGTCAGCAGGAGCTGATAGATGCGATCGTACTCGGTGCTGCGGGAGGCCATAATGTATTGATGATTGGGGAACCAGGATGTGGGAAAACGATGATTGCAGAAAGAATACCGACGATCCTTCCCAAAATGACAGAAAGGGAATCACTGGAGGTGACAAAAATACATAGTATTTCAGGACTTCTGCCGGAAGAACATGGTCTTATGACAAGCAGGCCATTCCGCGCTCCCCATCATAATATTTCGTTAAACGCATTGATAGGCGGAGGCAGTTTTGCCCAGCCGGGAGAGGTGTCCTTATCCCATAATGGGGTGCTTTTTCTTGATGAACTGGCAGAATTCAGCAAAAGCACATTGGATGCGCTACGCCAGCCGCTTGAAAACAAGAAAGTTACGATATCCAGAGTGAATGGAACCAATACCTACCCGGCTAATTTTATGCTCGTAGCGGCTATGAACCCATGTCCGTGTGGATATTATCCGGGAAGCAGGTGCAAATGCACAGATTATGAGATCATCCATTATCGGGGGAAAATTTCTGGCCCTATTTTAGAGCGTATAGATATCCAGAAGAATGTGAGGCATGTAGATTATTTTTGTTTAGCTGAGGAAAAAAGTGAACAGACATCAGCAGAACTCCGCCAGAAAGTAGAAAATGCAAGAAAGATCCAGCAGGAACGTTTTAAAGAAGAAACATTGGTAAATTGCAATGCACAGATGACCACTGCAATGATTCAAAAATACTGCAGGATGGATAAGGAGACTACGGAAATACTCAGGTCTGCCAGCGAAAAATATGGTTATAGTGCGAGGGTGATACATAAACTGCTCAGACTGGCGAGGACGGCGGCTGACCTGCGCAGAGCGGAAGATGTTGCCAGGGAAGATGTGGTCTTTGCGCTGAACTGTCGTGATCTGGATAAGAGCAACAGCGATATGTATGTGGTCAAATGATCTGCAGGCATAGATCCATTAGATATGAATGAAGGCGATTATGGTGGAACTTTATTACATATGGTTAGAATGTATAAAGGGGCTGGGGCCATTGAGATGGCATGTACTGCTTGAAGAATATGGAATCCCATATGAAATCTATAAAAACAGGATGTTATTAGCTGCTCAGGGGAACGTTACAAAGCACGATCTTGAACGGATAAAAGAAAATGCAGAGGAAGCTTTGGAGAAAGCAAAGATTATTTTGGATAATTGCGAAAATCAGGGTATCCGCATTGTGAAATATGATGATCCGGAATTTGCAGAA
>JBJENW010000111.1:0-2992 GCA_051880395.1 Lachnospiraceae bacterium
TGTACAAAGTTTCCTTCTTTAGACAAAAGATTCGCCTCCTTCTTGAGTAGATATTTTGTTCAGTTTTATTAGTACTGCATTCTATTCTCCTGATTCATTTATACTCTTATTAGCTATAAAAGGTCAAGGGATTCTATTATCATTTGTGTAATATTATTTACCTTTTTACTTGACCGGATATCTTCCGGGCGTTTATCATATTTTTAGAGAAATATACAGAAGATAAAAAGGGGATTTTGGAAGTGAAAAAAATCGGATTTATCATAAATCCTATAGCCGGACTGGGAGGGAAGGCAGGCTTCAAAGGAAGTGACCAGGCAGAAAATCTCAAAAAGGCACTGGATATGGGATATCAAAAAGAGGCTCAAAAGAAAGCCTTGGAGTGTCTGGAACAGGTAAAGAACTGTAAAGATTCTCTGTTTTTCACAGCGCCTGGTGAGTTAGGTGAAAATGTGTTAAAATGTCTTGGTTATCATTATGAAACGGTAAAGCTTTCGAAGATTAAAAATACAGGGGAAGATACTCGTGAGTGTGTCCGGCTCTTTTTGGAGAAGCAGACAGATCTTATTCTTTTCTGCGGTGGAGACGGAACTGCCAGAGATGTCTGCGCTGCAAATGAAAGTTCTATCCCCGTTCTCGGTATTCCTGCCGGTGTGAAGATGTACTCAGGCTGCTTTGCTCTAAATCCGCGTCTTGCAGGAAATCTTTTGAAGCAATATCTGTCCGGCCGTTTGGTATCTTCAGAGCTTCGCGAAGTGATGGATATTGACGAATCTGTTCTGGGAACATATGGAAACAGTCCGAAGCTTTACGGATATCTTCCCGTCATAAATGAAGGGAGAAAGCTACAGGGATCAAAGGTAGCATCCACTACGGCGTTTCAGGAGGCAGAACTTCTGGCGCAGAATGTTATTAAGAAAATGGAGCCGGACACGCTCTATCTGATTGGCCCCGGAAGCACTACATTTAAAATAAAGGAATGTTTGAGGATTGACGGGACATTACTCGGTGTAGATGTGGTAAAAAATCAGGAGCTTATTCAAAAAGATGCCGATGAAAAAATGCTCCTCCATCTAATAAAAGAAGAAAAGCATGCAAAAATTATCGTTACCTGTATTGGTGGCAGCGGTTTTGTGTTCGGGCGTGGAAATCAGCAGATCAGCGCTCAGGTAATTCGATCGGTCGGAAAGGAAAATATACAGTTGGCGGTAACAAAGAGTAAACTTGCCGGATTGTGGCAGAAGCCAATGTTGGTTGATACAGGGGATTGTGACGTGGATAAATATTTATGTGGATATTACAGAATCGAATTTCATGAGAAAGAATCTGCAGTTTACCGGCTGGAAAATTGTCAGGAGGATTAGATAAATGATTGATCTTAATAGAAAAGTATGGAGAAGATGTGTGTCAGTAATATTGACGTGCGTTCTTTGCTTGAGCATGGGAACCATATCATTTGCATCAAATGTGTCTCAGACAGATGAAAATAAAGAAGAACTCACTGCAGAAGAGAAGATGAAAGAGGAGCTTGATAAGGCGTATAAGATTCCCGTAGAGTCTAATTCGTGGGAAGGATGGAAAAAGGGTCCCGGCACATACGGAGAAGCTGCCATCGTCATGGAAGTTGAGACGGGAACCATTCTTTATGCGAAAGATATTGATTCAAAGCAGTATCCTGCAAGTATAACGAAAGTACTGACTGCCCTTGTGGCATTAGAAAATTCACAGATGTCGGATAAAGTAACATTTTCTCATGACTGTGTATCTTTCCTGCAGCCGGGGGATTCTTCGGTCGGACTAAAAGAGGGCAATGTAATAACCATGGAGCAGACGCTGTATGCAATGCTTCTTGCCTCTGCAAATGAGGCGGCATATGCAGTGGGAGAAAATACCGGAAAAAATGCAGGGTATGATTATGACTGGTTCATCCGGAAAATGAATGAGCGGGTGAAAGAACTTGGCGGCGTGAATTCTAATTTTGTGAATACAAACGGACTTCATGACAAGAACCATTATACTTGCGCCAGAGATATGGCGCTGATTGGGCGAGAGCTTTTTAAACATCCGGAATTTTTCGAAATCGTACAGACGCTGGAGTATAAGATTCCAGAGTCAAAAACGGTAGAGGAACATGTCTTTCAGCAGAAAGATAAGATGCTTCAGCCATGGAATTCCAATTATTATAAGTATGCGATCGGCGGAAAGACCGGATATACATCCGATGCACTTTCCACATTGATTACTATGGCAGACAACGGGAAAATGCAGTTGGTGTGTGTGGTATTACGTACGCACGGACAAAATATTTATCCTGATACAACCAATCTTTTAAATTATGCTTTTAAGAATTTTAAGAAAGTAGAGGTAAACGAACTGGAGCAGTCCGAGAATGTAGAGGAAATACATGGAAATGCCGGAAGCGGTTATGTTGTCATTCCTAAAAAAGCAGAATTTACAGATCTTGAGATGGAGATTTCACCGGACGGAGTGGGAAGTGATGAGGCAACACTCGCTTACACTTATCATGGAACAAATGTGGGAGATGTAAGAGCCAGACTTACGGAAGAATACCTTCGGGCGAATTCTCTGATTGAAGAAGAGGAGTCAGCAGATTCCGATAAAGAAGGATTATCTGCGTCAGAAGATGCAAAGAATAGTGAACCTAAATGGCTAAAAAAACTGAAAAAGCTGGATAAGTCAGGATTATTAGAAAAATCCGGTATCGATGAAAGACTCCGTGAAATGAGCAATACAGAGCTCTTCATACTCGCAGCAGCAGTGGTGTTGCTCTTTATTCTGTTAATACTCTTTTTCGTTTTTCTCATCATCATATCAAAAAAGGAGAAACGATTAAGACAAAAATCATAAAAACATGTAAAAATGGCTGAAAATGCGACATTGAAGCGAAAAAACCCTTGACGAACCAAGGGTTTTTTTCTATAATGAAACCGCAAAAAACTTTGACGAAGACAGTAGGATGTATCAGAACGGC
>JBJENW010000112.1:0-2955 GCA_051880395.1 Lachnospiraceae bacterium
TTTCGTCCGTATTTGGAAAAATGCGGGGCGTTCACCGTAGTAGTAGTGAGAAAAGAGATACCGTAGCAAGCAATGTCTTCCTGATCAGAAAGGCTCAAAACAAAAAGATTCCGCCCGGAGGCGGAATTTTCTGTTTTGGCTTGTTGGGAACAATCCCCAAACCCCAATGATCGAAGATTTCATCTTCGGAGGCGCACCTGACGGCGCTTATTTTTCTTCCTGCTGGTGCTCGCGCTGAGACGCATTCCTGGCATTTTCCATGCCGAAGAGTCCGGCCAGATTTGCCTGATAGATCAAAAGCTCCCGATATTCATTTTTCGCTTTGTAGTATTCCGGATAAGCCGCCTTTTTCTGTGCAGTCAGCTCCGCATACTCTTCCCGCAGAGCCTTGAGGGATGGCAGTTTCTTCCGATGACTGTCGGCAGTCTTTCCAGATGTATCGGACTGCAGAATTTCATCAAAAGCCCGCTTTGGTGCTTTGCAAAGCCTGATCGCATCTTCATGTCCCTCGTAGTATGCTCTGGAGTAGCCGGGCGCCCGATATCCGGCATAGATATCCTTGGTTTTGAGATAATTGGTTATGTGCTTCTGAAGAACCGCAATCTCATTCAATCGCTTTTCTGCAGATGTGATCTGTACAGACAACGCATCTCTACGTTGCTTTACGGCTTCCACCGATTCGGCAAATGCTTCAAAATCATCTGCGCCGGAAAAAACATGTTGCTGAAAATACAGAAGTGCCTTATCCTGCTGCTTGGTAAAATTGCTGCACCTGTCCCAGAAGTATGATGGAGATCATCGGCAGACCGAACAGGGTAAAGAGAAACACTGCAATCAGTCCGCAGATTCCCTGGGCGGTCTTTCCGTCCAGGAGGATACAGAGTGCGCCCAAGCCGACGGCAATCGCAATAAAATTCATAACAACAGCGGATACCTGAACCAGTTTCGCCGCCAGCCAGACGAAAACGGATAAAACTGTAATCATCGGTACGCAGAGAATTTTCAGCAGTATTTTCATGGTCGAAACCTCCTTTCTTTCTCTTTAATATGGTGGATTTTGGTAAAATAAGCAACTCCGGCACAGTGCAGATATAACACTAGACTATCTAAAAACCGGAATTTTGTTTTACATACCGGGCATACATATTCCACTTCATAGTCAAGAGCGTAAAATCCTCCTCGCTGCCACAGGATTTTCCCCATTTCCATATTTGGATCCGCACATTGTTAATTTGCAGTAATCTGTTTTTCTTAATTATGAAATCTCTTTGCTCGGATATTATCACATGGGAACAGAAAGGACATTTTCTTTTTGATAATGCAGCATCAGATAAGAGAGGCATCCAACCGGCTAATTAAAGGCAGGCATGGCAGTTGGGCATAAAAAAAACCCACAGGATGTACCAGCGGATTCATTTTTTTCACAAAAACCAATTTGTCACACAATTAAGCTGTAGTAAATCGTACTATATCTTGTATTTAATCGGATGCTTTAGAACAAAATAAACGGTATTAGACGAAATAGAAACATGCACCTCCAATCGCAGAAACGAAAAAAGCAGAAATCCCCTGCTCTTTTTGCTATTGGAACAAACATGAATCCCGGATCTTGTTTACAGCAAGTCTGCGACACAACAGAACTACCGACAGCCGCACGCGACATAGTATTCCGGTGCAGGAACCTTCCTAGAAAGAACATGGAGCTGGTTCCAGTAATGGATGCAGAGGGCACCTCATTCATTCCGATTCAATTGCTCAAATCCATAATCCTGATAAAAACGCGGGTATTGTTCCCGAATCAGTTCCATGGTTTCGAGAGGTACTTTATTCCAGCTAATGTTATTGTAAGATTCACGCAGTATCTGTTCTTTTAAAGTTTCCGGAACAGCTGTCGATATTATCATAGCAGCAATGTTTTGATCAGTATGCAGGGTTTCTTTTTCAATGATGCTTTCTTTCACGAATTTCACGCACAAATCCATGGTTTTCTTACAACTGTCTATATCGGACTTATTAACTGTAATACTGTCCTCACCCGGATATCTGGTCGAAAAATAAAATCCATTAATCTGTTTTAGAGAATCCTCCAAACCCTTTGGTATGGGGAAATGCATATCTTCCTGAATATATCGTATGAGTTTCGCTAAGTTGTGTGACTTTAATATGGCCTGTTTAGTTAAAGAATCCATCGTGTTGACCGGCTTCTTGTATACGTCAATCATATGTTTCAGAAATTTTTCACAACTGTTTTGAGCCAGAGCCGCCATGCTGTTCCAGACCTCTCCTCTTTCGTATGAGGAATTGAAATAACGGTAATCGTCATAAGCAAAATCATAATAAGTTCTTAAGGCCATATCTCAATTCCCTCCTTTCGGACAAACTGGCAGAATGTGGACGGATCCGTTCTCCAGTCCTCTCCGATCATTACTTTTAAATCCGTTTCCACAGCATCGAATTCCGACGAGGATACCGAACCCTTTAACAAATGAATCATGGAAGAATATTCCGGTATTTTCTTTATATCCTCGTCCAGAACCAAAAGAAGATCCACATCGCTCTCAAAATGTTCCTCTCCCCTTGCACAACTGCCAAAAAGAATGATGTTTTTGATAAAAGGGAAAAGATCGGATTTGCAAATCTCGTTTTTTGCATAATCCAAAGCATTCAGCTGACGGGCATTCATAAATAACCTCCTATATTCATAAGCAAAAAACGCAAATAATATCTGTGCAAAACACCCAACTTTATTATACTGCATCATTACTCTATTTGTAAATAGGATCCTTGTTTTATACCGGTCAAACAACCCTTTTGACGGGGGAAGCTCTGGTACATGCCGGATCCAAGAAGGACTTTTTGTAAGCTCCGGACGATTGCCCAGGTCTCATCGTATTCCCCTTTCCGGATGCGGCGTAAATTCGTAACTTGGATCATGCCTTTCCTCCTGCCTGTTTC
>JBJENW010000113.1:0-2952 GCA_051880395.1 Lachnospiraceae bacterium
TCCATTCGCCCGTTTACTATAGCATAGAAATCGGAACGCGTCAAGAGGTTTGGAAACTGTTTTGCATTGTTTTAATAAAAACAGGTTCCAAACCTTCTGAAAAGTCAGTTCGGCCGGCGCAGGCCGCCTTTTCTTTTCATGCCAAAACCGTGAAGGTAGATTTCCGGTACATTGACACGTCCATCCTTTGCCACAAATACAATTCCAAGTTTCTGCATCATCTCAAATATGCCCTGCGGAGATAGCGCCGGAAGCTTTTCTCGTTCTTCCGGACTCCACAGATCCATATTGATCTTCTGAATAAACTCACTTCGTTCCATCAGAAGAGTTACTCCGGAAAATGCTTTTTTCAGATGTTCAAGCCATGGATATTCTTCCTGAAGCTCTTTTACCCTGTCCTCCGACACTTCCTGAACCGCGCCCTGGAGCATGGAGGGTGACAACAGCCTGTTTCCCTGCAAAAGAGAGACTTCATTTGGCCGTTCACTCATTTTTCTTGCCGCTACACTGTAGCATTTTATAAATGAGCGCGGCGACAGGACTCCGTGGGTATCCTGAAGATGATTAGGAGCCCAGGAATAACTCATGCCCTTTTTAGGACTGCTTCCCATATAACGTCCAATCATCTGATTTATAAATTCCACAATAATTTCCTCTTTTTCCGTCGGTATATATCCAAGCTCTGCATCCGGCTTTTCGCTTATAAGACCACTGGTCATTTTCATATAATTTATAGTTTCCTGATCATCTGCATTCGCCATCCGCTTAATAAACAAACGATATAGTGACAGTGTATCCCATTCAAGCTTCAGACAATTGCTGCCTAATTTGGAAGAATCCGGGAAACTGAGCATCTCTGAATCATACAAATCATTTCTTAAAAATATTTTGCATTTAATCCTCTTCCATCTTTTTAAATGAGAAAACCAGAAAGAAAGAAGAGTACGGATATAAGGAAATAAATCCGCATATCTGGGACACAGGCGATCCAGGGAATCATATGCCAGAAAAATCCATCTTTCTTTTTTTACGAGATACTCGTCAACATCATCCAGAAAATTTTCCCACATTTCCGGATTCTCAGATATATAGCTAATCCAGAGAGAAGGTGTTTTTAATGTTTTTTTCTGACAAATCTGACTGATAAATGTATCTTCAAAATACTCCGATGCAATATTCTGAACATCCTCGTTTTTCTCAAAATAGCGCAGCAAAAGAATAACCACACTTCCGGCCCAATAGGCTGCTGCCTGAAAATCATCGGCAAAATGCGCCAGAGTCGCCTGCGCCGGAAAAAGGGTTCCCTCCTGATTGTAGCCGGCAATAAAATCTGTATCAGATATATTAGGCAAAAATAATCGTTTCTGACTTCCGATCATCTGCCGGAATCCGTTTTCTTTTAAAAGAGTTTTAAATACTCTTGTTTTTCCTGATCCCCGTCCGCCTAAAATCAAAAACTTGTTAGGATCTCCCAAAATAGAATAACTTTTCAGCGGAAGGAAATCTTCTAATCTTGTCTCTTCATTTTCGGCAATCGACTGAAGATCAGCAATTGTTTTTAAAATCAGCAATTTATTCATCTGCCTGCTTTCCCCCTTCATCATCAAACCACAACTGAATTCTGCTTCGGATTTTCTGATAACTCTCCCCAAGCAGAATCTGTTTAAGCCGCTTTACCGTTTCATATTTCTCCTGAGATCCGTCTGTAAAAAGCTGAACATTATCTGTCAGAAGATAATTATAAGGAATAAATATGGGAGAATGCACTTCGTTTTCCGCTTTCACTCCGGGCTGATCTGCTGCCGGATAATAATTATCACAGCAGATTGTATACGCTTGCTCCCGAAAAGAATCCATCTCTTTTTCTGTTACGTTCCCCTGATTTCCACAGGAACTATCCACGATTGCCACAGAGGGAATTTCTTTTTGAGAATTTCCGATGGTTTTCAGTACCAGTTCCAATCCCTGCCATGATTGTCTGCTGTTTTTTCCAAATAAAATAACGCCATGAGGAATCTGAGCAGTGACTACACCGCCCATATCATGGAAACCGGCCCGTGAGTCAAATAAAATATAATCAACGCTGCTTACAGATCCAATAGTCTGCACTGCATCCTTTGTCATCCGCGAAATCAGTGTTTTCATATTGTTCGGCACCGCGTCCTGATAATCAATTCTGGCAAGCTTTTGAAGATAACGGGAATCTACAGCACCTGCGGGAATAATAAATATATTTCCGCTGATATTTTCCATCAGCGTCTGGTCTGTTACCTGATGGATCATATTCATCATATTGACAGGATTTTTTCCTGATACAGCCGCTTCTAAAAGATAATCAACAGTCCCTTCCTGAATATCACCATCGTCAAAAAACAACGATGCCAGTCCCGGGGCTTCTATATCTGTATCAATTGCAAGTACATTTTTTCCCTGCTGAGCCAGCGCAAGAGCAACCGCAGCCAGTGCAGTTGTCCTTCCCATACCTCCTTTAAACGAATAGAAAGTAATTACTTTCGGCATTTTTCCTTTTTGCGCTTCTTCATACGGCCACACGGCATTCTCTGTATTTCTGCATTCGATCCACGCCTTCTTCGCTATGGCGCGTTCCAAAATATACCATTTCACTCCATTTTTAACATTACTTCCGGCTGTTATTTCATATCCGACTCGAAGACGCTCGATTTCTCCGATCATTGTCTGTACAAGGTCATTATTGGCAGCTTTTTTTAAATAAACATTATTCTTGAAATATTGCCCCAGCTGATTCTGAAGGGTTTGCTTAAGCTGGTCTGTTTCCTGTTGTGAAACAGCATTATCACTGTCTATCAAAAACGTCAGGCAGCCAAACACATCCCGTATAATTGTGACCTCCTGAAGTTTACCGGAAAAATTCCATTTTTCTATAATGTCCGTAGCTTTTTTTAATGTTTGGTCAAAGGTTGGCATATACAT
>JBJENW010000114.1:0-2935 GCA_051880395.1 Lachnospiraceae bacterium
TCCTGGCTTTCCCAGCCCGCTTCCGAGACATCTTCTGCCGTCTGAGAGACTGCTTTTTCTAACGTCCGATTTACATGTTCTGCATATTTTTCCCGATATTCTTTGGCAATATCGATCTGATCCTGCAAGACACGTTCGCTCAATTGTGGCTGTGCAGATGCCGTTTTTTCATCACGCATCTGTGGCTCACAGGCATCCTCAAGGTATCCGTACAATTCCAGATATGCCGAATACTGCAGCCGCAAATCTTTGCTCTCACTTCCCGCAAGAAAACTTAAAAATGTCGCATCCCGCTCTTTATAATATCCTTTATGATGCGCCATCTCATGCATGTACAATGTTGGAAAATACATTCGCGTTGTATAACGGTTATATGTCAGCTCCATGGTATAGGGATAGGTATAGCCACCGATATGCATCCATTCTAAAAAATCCGAACAAAACGCTTCCTTGATTCGAGGATAATACCCACCCAGTCTGGGATAGGTTTTAGCGACCTGTTTCAATGCCTCTTTGCACAGTTTTTCCGTTTGCATACTGTATTGAATCTGGCCGTTTTTTTCTCGCGGTACCTTTTCTGCGATTTCATTGATCTGCTCGACAACATATGCCCGAACGAGCAGCAGTTCTTTTGCGGTATAGGCTTGTCTGTGTTCTGTTTTCACTTCCAACGGCGTACTTCGAAATGGAATCACCCAGCATATCGTATAAATCAAAAACATTCCGCTCATAATAGCAAGCATTCCTTTTGCGTACCGTTTTCCCCAGATGCGCAGCTTCTCTTTTTTGCGCCAAAAGAAGTAAGTAATCCCCTGAAAAAGCCAAAACAGTAGCAAAACGATTCCCAAATACATGAAAATTTCCCCCACCGGAACGGGAATTCGATCCATCAGCCAGCCCAAACCATCCGCCAAAAATGGATATATATGTTCGGTATAAAAATCACAAAACGTTCGGCTGCAAGCCAAAACATTCAGTCCAAGTGCAACCGCCCCGATTCCACCGATTGCTTTCCACGTGTTTTTCATCCAGTTTCTTTCCTCCCTGATACTTATTATATCGGTCTTTTTTCTTTTTCTAACGACAGATCCACTGCCACAAAATCCCGTACAATTCCCGCATATAGTAAGTAGGCAAAAGCCACCACGCCGTACGTGCAGAATAGGTTCCATATTGCAATCCCTGTGCTTTTGCGATCTGCGTTGCCCGATAGGCATGGAATTCACTTGTGATCAAAACAATCGATTCATTTAAATGCTCTTTTTGAATCACTTCGTAGGAGAACGCTAAATTTTCTTTCGTGGAAGTCGACCGATTTTCCTGGTACAATCGTTCTTTTGCAATTCCACGTTTTACCAGTTCCCGCTCCATACATTCGGACTCTGCAATTCCTTCATCACTTCCCTGCCCACCGGACAAAACGGCTTTTGCATCCGGATGCTCGTCCAGATATACATACGCCGCATCGATTCGCTCTTGAAGTGTCCGGCTCGGGCGCTCTCCATTCACCTTGCAGCCAAGTACCACCACTGTTGCCGCTTCCGGCGCTGGCATGTGACATGCACGATACAAACTGATCGTTTCTGCAATCACAATCCCACTGATCAGCGCAGCGATACCCATCAAGATACTAAGAATAATTTTTCCTGCCCTACTCTGCTGCCAGATTTCCTGCAGCCATGCATTCCACTGCGCAACCCTTACACCATACCCCAGCAAAAACAGCGCAATTATAATTCCTGTAACATTCCCGATATTACAAATCCTTTTTAACACGATCGGGAGTGCAAATAAAAAAAGCAGCACGCCTCCTAATATTGTAATTCCGATTTGAACAAACTTCATTTTTTCTCCTTTTCCTGAATGACCTTATACAATACGTCCATTGCCTGTTTCGCATCACACGCATAATCCGGTTCGACTAGTTTTTTCTTCTTCATCTGTCCCATCTCCAGTCATTCAACTATATTTCCCCCCCAATTCTAAATGGAAAACGACGAAAAATCAATATCCGAAAGAATTTTCCTTCCGGACATTCCAATACTAGGTTCAAATTTCTCTTCTCCTACGAAAAATATCTCAACCAATCGGTTCCGATACACAGTTTCCGGCATTCGTCAGATGGCAAGGACCGGGATGGCTGAAACAAAAGTGGCTTTGACAGAAATGATTGTGAGTTTGGATGGGCGAATTTGCGATACCTTCGAAAGACAGCAAAAATAAAGCATCGCAAATCCGCCCATCCGAAACTCGACTTCATTTCTGTCTAGCCACTTTTGTTTCAGCCATCCCGGTCCTTGCCTCCTGCCGGATGCCGGAAACGTCCGTGTAGGAAATCCCCCTCGATTGAGACATTTTACGTCAGTATGTTTCTTTTTTTTCGCATTCTACGACGCCTTTTGGGTGGTTTGGCGGTGCATAGATAGAGGACAATTTCAGTGCACAATGCCCGATATTGCGCACATTGTGCCAAGTGCCAGCCGGTACAAAAAAGACATCCCCGGGCTGCAGGCGCTGCTTATTTTCCAGTGCACATCCCCACTCAGCAAGGCCAACCCCTTCTTCAATCCGAATCATCTGATCTGTATCCTCATGAATTTCCTTTCCGATCTCTTGCCGCGGCAAAATCGACATCAACGTCATCTGTCCATAACATCCGGTCCAGAAAGCCGTGCGGAAACACTTGTTTTTACATGCACAGATGCGGACATTACATGCCATCGGCTCTGCACCCGGATCTTGCGAATATGGTTTATTCCACTGTTTCATAGAATCACCGTTTTTCTTTTAGTATATTCCGAAAAAAAATTTCCGTGCAAAGAATCGATTTTATTAATTTATTCTCCTTCCAAATACACTCTATTGTTATTGCAATGTAGCAAATTTCTATTTGTCCTATTAATTCCTATGCGGACGTTTCCGGGATTCGGCGGGG
>JBJENW010000115.1:0-2929 GCA_051880395.1 Lachnospiraceae bacterium
CAACCAATCGGTTCCGATACACAGTTTTCGGTATTTGGCGGGGGTACACAAGGGGAGGGGCTGCTGGCAGGGAAGTGGCTTTGACAGAAATGATAGTGAGCTCGGGTGGGGAAACTTGCGATGCCTTTCCTGTCTTGCCGTAAGGCGGACCGGCTGTGCGGATGTGTACGCCAGAGAAAGAATCCGATTTTGAATCTTTCTCTGGCGTACACATCCGTGCAGACTGTCCGACATTCGGAAGACAGGAAAAATCAAGCATCGCAAGTTTCCCCACCCGAACTCGACTTCATTTCTGTCTAGCCACTTCCCTGCCAGCAGCCCCTCCCCTTGTGTACCCCCGCCAAATACCGAAAACGTCCGCATAGGAACTCCCCCCAGTTGAGATATTTTTCGCCAAATTCCCCAAAAAGTAGTGGATCCAGTAACGTAGTGGTTTTCTCAATAAATCAGAATTGTTACACTTTCAAGTCTTCCATGACATCGTGCACAGTCGTCATTTCATGCAGACGTGCAGCGTTGCTGCCGCAAAAGATCAGTCCATCATCGATTCGTCCGTCAACCGCATCCACCAATGCTTTTGTGATACAATATGGTATCTCTTTCGGGTTACACTTTGCCAGACAATTGTAGCATTTCTCGATTTTCATCTCTCCGCGGTCTACTTTTTCCAAAAAAGCATTATTCACAGCACGTCCCGGCATACCGACCGGACTTTTAATGATCCGAATGTCCTCTTCTTTTGCATCCAGATATGCCTGTTTGTACTCCTGAGAGGCATCGCATTCTTTTGTTGGTACAAAACGGGTTGCTACCTGTACCCCATCTGCTCCAAGACTCAACGCATGTTCTACATCCTCTTTGGTAAAAATACCACCTGCTACAAATACCGGTATGTTTGTCTGATATTTTTCCTCATACTCTTTTTTATATTCAATGATATCTCGAATTTCCTGGTCATAATTCAAAGACGCGATATCTTCTAACTGCTCATAGGAGAAACCAAGATGTCCACCAGCCTTTGGTCCCTCGATCACAAGAAAATCAGCAGTCCTATGATATTTTCTATCCCACATTTTTAAAATTACTTCCGCGGATTTTCTAGAAGATACGATCGGTGCAATCTTTGTATCGCTGCCCTCTACCAGCTCTGGAAGTTTTACCGGAAGACCTGCACCAGAAATAATCACATCTGCGCCTGCCTTTACCGCCGCTTTCACATGATCCGCAAAATGTTTCAATGCGACCATGATATTGATTCCGACCAGTCCACCGCCATTCCCTGCGATTTCTTTCGCCTTTTTAATATGTTTTTCAATCGCACGCAGATTGCATCCTTGCTGATCACGATCGAATCCTTCTTCATCATACCCAATCTGCGCAGATGAAATCACTCCAATTCCACCTTCTGATGCAACGGCTCCTGCCAAAGATGAACGGCTGACGCCGACTCCCATTCCACCCTGTATAATGGGAAAACGTGCTGTTTTGTCTCCAATTTTTACTGGTTTCATCAACATTTTTCTCTATCTCCTTCATGTCTTTCTATTCCATAATACCTACATTACTGTGTCTCCTGATTTTCAACTTTAGACACGCTTTTCATTATAAGACTAGAATGGTATGCTGTCAACCTTTTATAGACATATAATCTATTTTATGTAGTTTTCATTACTACTTTATTTTTTTAAAAAAACACCAGTACCTTTTTCATTGATACTGGTGTCACCTCAAACTATGGCAAAGTTATTTAAATTTTAAATTATTCACTAAACAAAGATGTGGAATAATAGCGGTCTCCACTGTCCGGCATCAATGCGACAATTGTTTTTCCTTCATTTTCCGGACGTTTTGCAAGTTCAATTGCAGCTGCAAGTGCTGCGCCAGAAGAGATTCCAAGCTGAATTCCTTCTTTTTTGGCAACATCCTTGGAATAGATGAAAGCATCATCGTTCGCTACCTTAATAACCTCATCGTATACTTTTGTATTTAAGGTTGCGGGAACAAATCCTGCTCCGATTCCCTGAATTTTATGCGGACCGCTTTTTCCTTCTGATAAAACAGGAGATGTTTCTGGTTCCACGGCAACAACTTTTACATTTGGATTCTGGGATTTTAAATACTCTCCTGTTCCGCTGACCGTTCCGCCCGTTCCGACACCAGCAACGAAAAAGTCTACTTTTCCTTCCGTATCTTTCCAGATTTCAGGTCCGGTTGTCTTTCTATGTACGGCAGGGTTTGCCGGATTTTCAAACTGCCCCGGAATAAAGCTGTTTGGAATTTCTTTTGCCAGTTCCTCTGCTTTTGCAATGGCACCTTTCATTCCTTTTGTTCCTTCTGTCAGAACTACTTCTGCTCCGTATGCCTTCAAAATATTTCGACGTTCCACGCTCATGGTCTCCGGCATAGTCAAAATGATTCGATATCCTTTTGCTGCCGCGATCGATGCCAAACCAATTCCGGTATTTCCGGATGTCGGCTCAATGATCACGGAACCTTCTTTTAACAGTCCCTTTCCCTCTGCATCTTCGATCATTCCTTTTGCAATTCTGTCTTTTACGCTTCCTGCCGGATTAAAGTACTCTAATTTCAATAATAATCTTGCCTTCAGACCATATGCCTCTTCCACATGCTTCGCCTCCAGCAATGGAGTATTTCCAATTAAATCCAATACGCTTTCATAAAGTGCCATTTTCTATATCCTCCTTTATTTCTTCCGTTCTCTGACGGGATGTTTCTCTTATATCATACATTTTATATAGGATTAATCTATGAATATAATACTCAATATTCTGCATTCTGTCAAGGGGTATTTTTCTTTTTTCTACATACCCTTCCATTTCTTCTACTGTTTAGGCATCTTCACACTTTATATGGGTGTAAGTGTTGCGACCACTACTTTGTTGGCTATCCGAAACTGTATCGACGCCAC
>JBJENW010000116.1:0-16502 GCA_051880395.1 Lachnospiraceae bacterium
TGACAGAAATGCTAGTGAGTTTGGAGGGGAGCGTTTCCGATGCCTTTGCTGTTTTTCCGAGAGGCGGACTGGCTGTGCGAAGCTGTATGCCCGGGAAAGAGTCTGCCTCTGAGTCTTTCCCGGGCATACAGCTTTGTGCAGACTGTCCGACATTCGGAAAACAGCAAAAATAAAGCATCGGAAACGCTCCCCTCCAAAACTCGACTTCATTTCTGTCTAGCCAGATCTGTCCCCTCCACCCCTGTCACTGTGTCCGCCGGATACTGGAAACGTCCGCATAGGAATTTTTAATACTAATTTCCTATGTGAGTTATGTCACCTTTTTATGTTTCAATTAAGGTTGTACTGATATAATTTAGAACCTAAGGAGGGACACATAATATGTTAAGAAAAAAAGCACTAATGGCAATCCTGGCGGCTGGTTTCGTCGCTACATCAATTCCTGCCACACCACTTCATGTACAGGCCAAAGCAGCTTCCGTTACTATGGATTATAACGAAGAAGACGCAACCAAGATCACATTTTCGGATACCTCAGCTTCCGCATCTGATCCGGAAGCTGTTACCATCAAAAATGACACAGCAGTCACCATTGATAAATCCGGTACCTATGTATTTTCCGGTACCTGTAAAAACGGTTCCATTGCTGTCAAAAAAAATACGGCAGATGTTACGATCGTATTAGACGGTCTGGATTTGACTTCCACCGAAACAGCACCGATTTCCTGTAAAAGCAGTACCGGTGTCCAAATCATTGTCAAAGACGGTACGCAAAATACATTGACCGATACCGATGCGGACGCAGATGAAGACGATGGACAAGCTGGTATCAAAGTGAAAAAAGATAGTACGTTCTCTATATCAGGAACCGGTACACTGACTGTAAATGGTCAAAAGAAAAATGCCATCAAAGCCGGAGCAAATGTAATTGTTACTGTAAAAGAAGTAACTCTGAATGTTACATCCGCAAAACATGGTATTTCTGTGGAACACAAATTAAACGTGGAAAGCGGAAATCTAAATATCATCGCTGAAAATGATGGTCTCAAAGCTTCTCCGGATACAGATACGACCACAGATTCCACTACAACAGATACAACCAAAAGTACCGATACCGGTTCTTCTGATTCTTCTTCCGATGCATCCACAGATACTTCCGAAGGCAGTATCACACTTGCAGCAGATTCCTGTAAGATTCAAGCCAAAGGTGATGGGATTCAGGCTGCAAAAGATATCCAGATCACAAACGGTACTTATGACATTACCGCTTCAGAAGACGGAATTCAGGCAGATAATGACATCACGATCGATGGTGGTTCCTATACCATCCAGACAAACGGCGGCAGCACAACCACTTTAAATAATGACAGTGCAAGCTGCAAAGCCATCAAAGCCGTAAACAATATCACCATAAGTGGCGGCACTTTTGATATCAACAGTGCGGATGATGCCATTCACAGTGATGCATATGTAACCGTAAAGAACGGCACAATCAAAATCCTGACCGGAGATGACGGAATTCACGCAACTACCACTTTGACCGTTGGTGAAGAAAATACAACCGGACCATCTATCGATGTGCAGAAATCTTATGAAGGATTAGAATCCGCTGTCATCTATCTTAACAGCGGTGATATCTCTGTTGTTGCAAGTGATGACGGCATCAATGCTGCAGGTGGCAATAGTGGAACGAATACTTCCAATCCTGGCGGTCAATTTCCGGGATTCGGTGGTTCCACCGGCTCCTCGGCATATGCGATCCATGTAAACGGTGGTACGATCAACGTCAATTCCGGCAGTGACGGTTTTGATTCTAATGGAAATATCTACTTTAACGGCGGTACTACAAATGTACAAAGTGCTGCTGCAAACGGTCCTGGCAGTGACGGTTTTCCGCTCGATCACGATGGTACATTAGCGATTACCGGAGGAACCATATTTGCCGCTGGTTCGAATCAGATGGTAGAACTTCCGGATGCCACTGCTTCTACGCAGGCTTATACAGCAAAAAGTTTAACTTCTGCGATCGCTTCCGGAACCGAAATCAGCATCAAAAATGCTGCCGGAGACAGCCTGGCGAAAGAAACATTGCTCAAAAATTCAAACTTTGTATTTTATAGTTCCCCAGAAATGTCTGCTTCCGATACCTACAGTCTTGTAAACGAAGCAACCGGTGAAACCATCGCAAGCTCTGATTCTAACTCGATGGGTGGTGGCGGATTCGGCCCAGGACAAGGTGGTGGAAACAGACCTAGTCAGGGTGAAATGCCTTCCAGACCGAATTGGGGTGGCTCGATGCCTTCCAGACCAAACTGGGGCGATATGCCTTCCTTCCCTTGGGGAGACTTATTCCCATCTCAGCCAAGTGAAACACCAAGCGACGGAAGTACTCCTTCTGAGCCTGGCGATGGAAGTACTCCTTCCCAGCCAAGTGATGCGAGCACTCCTGCTCAGCCGAGTGAAACACCAAGCAGCGGAAGCACTCCTTCCCAGCCAGGTGACACGAGCCGTCCTGCTCAGCCAAGCGACACAAGTACTCCTTCCCAGCCAGACGACGCAAGTACTCCTGCTCAACCGTCTGAAGGATCTGAAACATCCCGTCCAAGTGGTTTTGATCAGCCTTCCAGACCGAATTGGGGCGATATGCCTTCCTTCCCTTGGGGAGATTTATTCCCATCTTTTCCAGGTGAAGAACCAAGCGAAGGCAGCACTCCTTCTGAGCCTAGCGATGGAAGCACTCCTACTCAGCCAACTGTACCGGGTGAGAACGACAAACCTTCTCAGACTACGGAACCAAGTAAAGAAGAAAAACCTTCTCAGCCAGTGAAACCAAGTGAGAATGAAACACCTTCTCAGCCGACCGAGAAACCAAGCGAAAGCGAAACACCTTCTCAGCCGACCGAGAAACCAAGCGAAAACGAAACACCTTCTCAGCCAACTGTACCGAGTGAGAATGAAACACCTTCTCAGCCGACCGAGAAACCAAGTGAAAGTGAAACACCTTCTCAACCAAGCAAAGAAGAAGGAAGCACCCCTTCCAACCTTCCGGAAGAACCGGGTCTTGGAAGTACTCCTTCTCAGACAGAGGAAACACCGAGCGAAGCACCAAGCAATGAAGAGCAGCCTTCTCAACCGGATACCTCAGCTCCATCCGAAGCGACTACTCCGTCAGAACCGACCGCTCCATCGGAAACAGTTGCACAGAATGCCAAAAAAGCAGGTTTATCTATAACATTATCTGCATCGAGCTATAAATATAACGGAAAAGTTCACAAACCAAGTGTGACAGTAAAAACGAAAAACGGCAAAAAAGTTTCCACCAAAAATTACACCGTTTCTTATTCCAGCGGTTGTAAAAAAGTTGGTATTTATTCCGTAAAAGTTACATTCAAAGGCGATTACAAAGGTACTTGGACTAAAACTTTTTCGATCACACCAACCGGTACGAACATAAAGAAACTGACTTCAGCATCCAAAGGATTTTCTCTTACATGGAAGAAGCAGGCTACCCAGACTACGGGATATCAGATTCAGTGTTCTACCACAAAGAATTTTGCTTCCGCAAAAACTGTTACTATAAATTCCACAAGCACTACAACAAAGAAGCTGGCAAACTTAGCTTCTAAAAAGAAATATTATGTACGAATCCGTACCTTTAAGACAGTAGACGGTAAGAAAGTTGTTTCAACCTGGAGTTCTGCAAAATCCATAAAAACCAAATAAGTACTTGGCATATCTTTGGAAAAATGAAGTCTCCCGGAAACTGTTTCCGGGAGACTTCATAAAAAACAAGACGAGACTTCAAACATCAAACATGAGATACGTTTACGAGCATTTTTTCAGAGAGGAGACTTACTATGAGCGAACAACTAATCTTCAAGCGCTATGAAATCAAATATAAAATCACAAAAAAACAATTTGCCCGCATCAAGGAAGCCATGAAAGAACATATGATTCCGGACGAGCACGGGAAAAGTACGATCTGCAGTTTATATTTTGATACCCCCGATCACCTTCTGGTGCGAAGATCCATCCAATCTCCACCTTACAAAGAAAAACTTCGTCTGCGCAGCTATGGTGTCGCAACGGATGACTCACAGGTTTTCATCGAAATCAAGAAAAAATATGACTCCATCGTTTATAAACGCCGTGTTGGCATGACTTATAACGAGGCATATGATTATCTTTACAATGACAAACAGATTATGGATACACAGATTACGCGTGAGATTGATTATCTGCGCAGCCTTTACACCGGAATCGCACCATCCATTCTTTTGACTTATGACCGGGAAGCCTACTACGATAAAGATGATCATGAATTTCGCATGACATTTGACGATCATATCTTATATCGTACCGAGCACCTGGAACTGGATAAAGGCATCTACGGAACCCCTGTACTAGATGACAATTATGTTTTAATGGAAGTAAAAGTTGCAGAAGCAATGCCTCTCTGGCTTGTCAAAGTTCTGAGTAAAAATAATATCTATAAAACATCCTTTTCCAAGTTCGGAACCGCTTACAAAATGATTTGCGAAAGCGAAAAAAAGAAAGAAAACGGAGGAATTTATCAATATGCTTAACCATCTATTTCAAGGAATCTTTAGCTCAAACGCTGTTCCAGTTGTCAGTGTCGGTCAATTTCTTTTGTGTGTCATCGTATCCCTTGCATTAGGACTTGCACTCGCATTTGTTTACCGATATAACTCCCCTGCATCGGGCAGCTTTTTGGCTACTTTAACCTTACTTCCGACTATCGTGTGTGTTCTGATCATGATGGTAAACGGAAACGTCGGAACCGGTATTGCTGCTGCAAGTGCTTTTACACTGGTTCGGTTTCGTTCTGCCCCTGGTACTGCAAGAGAGATCAGTGCGATTTTTCTGGCCATGGGATCCGGTCTGATCGCAGGTATGGGCTACCTTGGATATGCCGTTTTATTTGTGATCCTTTTAGGTGCTATGATGACCATTTTAAACCAATTCATTTTCCAGGGCAGCAAGAATAGTGAACGCAACAAACTTTTAACGATCACCATTCCAGAGGACTTGAATTATACCGAGATCTTTGATGATCTTTTTTACAAATATACGTCTGCTCATAAAATGTTATCTGTAAAAACCACAAACATGGGCAGTATGTTTAAACTACAATATACCGTTACATTAACAGATCCGGAAAACGAAAAGAAATTTATCGACCAGATCCGCTGCCGTAACGGAAACCTGGAAGTCAGCATGATGCGTCAGGATGACAGCATGTACGACTTATAATATTTGTTTCTACCATTTTTTCCTATAAATTGTGGAGGGAGAATTCTCCCTCCTTTTCTTTCATATCTAATCACAGTTAGATTTTAACTGAAAAAAAGATTTGATTCTATCAATAACATGCGAAAGATGTGTAAAATTTATGTAAAAAGCACCGCTTACACCCGTTTTCCATATCGGACCTGTTCGTAGCGTACATGGAGTTCTTTTCCTTGTGGTGTATCGTAAACATCTGCCAGCTGTTCCATCTCTGTCGGCGTTTCCGCCGGTTTCGGCCGGTCTTTTCGATGTTTTCGAATCATTTTCCGATACTGCGCCCGAACACGCTCCTCTTCTGTTTTTGGGAAAAAGCGATGTGCTTTTTTTATCTGAACCGTCGAATCGTTGATTTCCTGCAACGTTTCCACTTCATCACCGTTTTCATCCGCACTTTCCCGGAAAAAAAGAAACATTTCCCGAAGTTTTTTCCCTGCCAGGATCAACACAGATCCACCTAGAACAACACCGATCACACGAAACAGTGCTTCTTCCCACCACGGTGCTTTCTTTTGTTTGATCTTCTCGATCGCTTCCCGCTCAGGGTCTGGTTTCTGCTTTTTAAATTTCTTTGCTTCTTCTAACATCGGGTCAGGTTCTCTTGTATCCAACTCCAACACATAAGCTCGAAAATCCCGATACTGTCGCCTCGAACTCGCGGCAGCGGAAGGAATCACAGCCACAAGCATCAAACAACAAAAGATGGCCAGCATCCCCACGCTGATGCCGTAAATTCTCTTTGAAGGAAGATTTTTTATATGGTGATGCACAAAAAAGTATTCTTCTGTCTGCTCTAAATAGTGTGAAAAAAGCAAAAGAAACAAATAGCAGAATGCATTCCCAAACACTTCATTGCAAAACACCGGACTGTTAAAATTCTTTCCGACCACATACAAAAGCAGGAAATAAAACATGGTATTCCACTTCGGGTATTCCAGTAAACGAAGGGCCGGACGCCAGCTTGGGTCCTTCTCTTCTCGTTTTTTCTCCCGTTCCAGGCGATTGATCCGACTCCAATACCTGTCCACTCCCGCAAATGCCGTCACAATTCCGATCACAAGCATCAGTCCCACACAAATATAATTTGGTAATCCACACGCCGATGCCACTCCTTTTCCTACCAAAACAGAAATTCCTCCGCAAACGATCGTTCCCACTATATAAATAGGAAGTGTTTTACATTTTCGAATGGTCCATGCCGTGCCAATGACCGGCAAAGCGACGAGAAACGATACCAGATAGATCTTCTGTTGCTGCTGTGTGCTCCGCTCGATCCCAAGCGCATAGACCAATGGCAAGATCAACCCAAAGATCAATGCGGACTGCAAGACGGCAATCCCATTTCTGACCTGTTTTCTTAACATCGTGCCACCTCTTTTCTATATACATGCAGATTCCGCCTGGTAGATGGAAGTGTGATCTCTTCCTCAGCCGGAATCACCCAGATGCCCTCCTGCTCCTTTGGAAGTGCCTGTTCGATCGCAGACTGGCTGCGGTTCACATTTTTACTGATGAAAAGGACACTCGCATCCGCCGTTTTTTCCTGCAGGATCTGGTCAAACGAACAGATTTCCTCTTCGGGCATTCGTCGTGCCAGCATCTGCTCGATTTTGATCAACTGCCGTTCTCCGAATTCCGGCGGCAAAAATAGAAACTCTTTTTTCTGTGATACATCCGCCTCGCCTGGAACAATATTTACCGCGATTCCGACTTTTGCCCCTTTTTGAAGCAGTTTCCGTGCGACAGATGCCGCGATGCGAATGCTTTCTTCCCATTCACGCTCCTGCTTGATGATTCCGCCATCCTCTAAATCCAGATAGATCATCATCTGCTCTGATTTTGTCGAATCGTAGGTATTGACCATCAAATTTCCCGTTTTCGCACTGGCTTTCCAGTTGATCTGTTTCATTGGGTCTGTGATCTCATATTCCCGAATGGAAGAAAATGCGAACGGATCTTCATAAAGGTATTTCGCGCACTGCTGCTCGGCCATCAGTTTTTCACAAAACGATACCAGATGCGAAACATTTGTGCGCTTTGCATATACATAAAACGTACTGTCTACCGACTGCTCTACTTGATACCGATACCGGTAAAACAAGGAACGGACACATAATTCCACCTGACTTACGTGATAGCAGCCACGTTTGGTACAGTTGAACGTCAAATGTCGTTTGATCCGCTGATTTCCAAGCGCAGAGAAAATATCCAGTTTATACGCACTGTCACTGACCGTGGTATTTTCCATATCCGAAAACTGCAATTCCCTCGGAATCTGAAACGATGCTTCTAAGACAGGAAGCGGCATACGCTTTGCATTTTCAATCACTTCCACGATCTTTGCCTGATCCCCTTCATATGCATGATCCTGCTCAAAAAAAAGATCTGCCGTAAGTCCCCGATGCCATACTTTTTCAAACAGGATTTCCCACAGGACGAATGCAAAACATGCGCCCCAAAATAAAAGTAAGATCATACGCGCGCCCAGTTCTCTGTCGGAACCGG
Source organism: Lachnospiraceae bacterium (assembly GCA_051880395.1). Taxonomy (GTDB): domain Bacteria; phylum Bacillota; class Clostridia; order Lachnospirales; family Lachnospiraceae; genus JBJENW01. The sequence continues at coordinate 7,813 of JBJENW010000116.1, forward strand.
AATCTGCTGCAACAGTTTCTCTATCACTGCCTGTTTCTGCGCTTCTGTGGCAAATTCGCCAATACAACGATGCGCCAGTACCGGGATCGCAACGGCTTTGATATCCTCCGGCACGACGAACTCACGCTCTTTTACCATCGCATACCCCTGACTTGCACGCAATAACGCCAGCGTTCCTCGCGGACTGACCCCACAGACCTCACCTTCTGCTGCACCCGCCCGTCTCGTCGCCTGCACCAGAGATACGATATACTCACACAACTGCGGATGCACATAAATCTGACGGCATTGCTCCTGCAGAGATACGATCTCTTGTCTCGTACAAACTGCTTCAAGTGTCTGCAGAGGCTCGGCCGTCATAAACCGCTCTAACATCTGCCGTTCTTCGTCCTGACTAAGTTGTCCCATCGGGATTTTCATCAAAAATCGGTCCATCTGCGCCTCAGGAAGTGGATAGCAGCCGATCGTTTCTACCGGGTTCTGTGTCGCAATAACAAAAAAAGGCGGTGGAAGCTGTCTTGTCACACCATCCACCGTCACCTGTCCTTCTGCCATACATTCTAAAAGACTCGACTGTGTCCGCGGTGTGGCACGGTTAATTTCATCTGCCAAAAGTAAGTTCGAAAAAACCGGTCCCTGTTTAAAAACGAAGGTTCCTTTTTCCTGGTTAAAATACGATAATCCCGTCACATCACTCGGCAGCAGATCCGGCGTAAACTGCACACGCTGAAACTCCAGATCCATTGATTTTGCCAATGCCTTTGCCAGCACTGTCTTTCCGGTCCCGGGTACATCCTCCAATAACACGTGTCCCCCTGCCGCCAGCGCGGTCAAAAGCAGTTCTGTCACCGCTTCTTTTCCAATCATTACGTTTGCTACATTGTGTTGAATCTTTTTCAATACTGTATTCCCCATTTTCTGTCTCCTTTCTGATGTCCTTCTTCTATTTTCACAGAAAGTCAACAAAAAAGCAACAAATTTTTATCACTTTTTATGAATTTTGACGGGAAATCCGCGACTTTCCTTCGCATGCGAACCATCTATCTGACTTTCGTTAACACACCTCCATCCATACTGTATACCTGATCACACAAAATCCGAATGTCTTCCGCATTATGACTTGCCACAAGAATCGTTTTTCCCTGTTTTTTTAACTCCAAAAAAAGCTGCCGCATATCCTCTACACCATGGTTATCCAGTCCATTGAACGGTTCATCTAAAATCAAAATTTCCGGGTCTTCCATAATTGCCTGTGCGATTGCGAGTCTCTGACGCATTCCGAGAGAATAGCAATTCACATGTTTTTTGGAATCCGGATCCAGTCCCACCTTTTGCATCACTGCCCGCAAATGAACGCGATTTTTTTTGTTGCGAATCATATACAAATATTCAAGATTCTTCATTCCCGAATAACGTCCCAAAAAAGCTGGTTCCTCTATGATCACCCCGGCTGACGGTAGCATCTCTGCCGTCTTCTCACGCTTCTTTCCATCAATGAAAATCTCTCCATCCTCCATAGTTAAAAGGCCACATAAAATTTTGAACAGAACCGTTTTTCCTGCTCCGTTTCGTCCTATAATTCCTGTAATCTCACCGCTGCGGCAGGTCAGACTGACATCCTTTAAAACTGCATGGTCTTTGAACGCTTTATTGATATGTGAAATCTGTATCTTTGGCGGCATCTCTGCCTGTACCTGTATTTCTTCCATAGAATCCTCCTACTCTTCCCGTACCCAATGAATATCTAAATGTTCTATTTTCCTGCAGCTGATCACGGATGCAACAACCGTAAAAATCACGATAAACAATACACAATATCCATAAACCGGATGATGCTGCACCATAACTCCATGCATCAGATTCGCATTCATCCATGAAAAAGGAGAAACGCAGTACAGCCATGGAAGATAGTAATCTACATTTAATGCTACGATCGTCACTACCGCCAAAACTGCTCCAACTCCAATTGCCAGATAACGCGATACCATACCCAGAACAAACATCATTGTTGCAAACATTCCCGTTACAAGAAATAAAATCAGCATTGTTTCTGCCATTGCCTGAAGTGGTGTACAGCGATCCAACAGCCCTTTACTTACACTAATTGAAATCCCATATGTTGTACCTGCGTCTGTCTGTGCCAATGTCTGATACACCTTTCCCCAATCTGTCGTCCAGTCCTGCCATGTACCAAACATGCAGACCGATGCCACTGTTTCCATCAATGTAAATGCAAGCGCAGAAAGCCAGAGACGCGCCAACTTACACAACACCCATCTTTTTCGACCCAGACGTAAAATAGAATACATTTCCCGATACTGTAAAAATGGTGTATCAGAAAAGAAATACAACATTGTACAGCCATATAACATAGGGAAATAAGGTGTTGCACAAAGAAATGGCAATATCCATGGTGCCGGCGGATACGATGCTTCTTCACAAAAAACATGCAAATTCTGTATCTGATAATGCATATAGATCAAATGAAATAAAAATGCGATCACCATCCGTATCCGAAAAAAAGATGCCATAAAATCTACTTTTATATGTTTTAGAATCTGCATCACATCAACCTCCGTATCCTACTATACGCCACTTTCTCCAACAAAAGAAAAAGCACTACCGTCAAACTTGCCATGATCAGCAACGACAGAAGCGGCTGATTGTTGATCATTTCCACTTTTAAATTCCACAAATCCAGCAATCCCATTACCGGTATCGGGAGCAATCCAAAAATAAACTGTTCCAAAAAATAATAAATAAACAATGGAGACGCCACAACCAACATCCGATTTGGAATAAACAGTGATAACACTGCAGAAGCCAACGCAAAAACACCTGTCATACATCCAAGCTGCAATCCAAACAACAGATAATACAGCAGATACCAGTGCTGTTTCAAAAAATAGCCAAATACACCTTCATCCCGCATTGTCTCACACATACTGTCATCAGGCAAAACCCAGGGCATACAACATCGGGCTGCGATTACCAAAATCAGAAATCCTACCGTTGTAACTACAACTGCACTAAAAAAAATCGTACTACAGCGTGTGTTCACATACGCTTTCTGATTGCCACGCACAACGATATCCCGCATATACCAATGTTCCAGATCTTCCCGAAAACTGCCTGCATAAACGGCTGCCGCCACTGGAAGCAGAAGCATGATTCCCATTCCATGCATCGCCAGCGATATCATGTAACCCACGTTATTCACACCTTGTAGGTCTCCTCCTATCCCAAATAGAAGTGCAAGTATCACCAGAATCACTGCCACAGGAAAACGTATGGAGCCAAATGCCCGCTGAAGATCCGCTTTCAAGAATCCCTTTTTTAATCGTAAGTCGGACATGGCACAACCTCCTTGCCAGTAGCCGCGTCTACTAATATCAGAAGAGGTGTGTCTGCTTCTCCCGCTTCTTCTGCCTTTTGTATTCCTTGAAATACCCAGACAGGTGTTGCCTCATATGGACATTTTGTAGATGTTACTTCTACATACATGGTAAGTGTCGCGTCTGTAAAATGGCACTCTCCCGTTCCCAGCAGTTCATTATATTTTTCGGAAATAGCTGACGCAATATCTTCAAACGGCAAACAGGTCACCTCTTTTTTCGGTTCAAACGCAAATACATCTTCTATATGAAGATATTGTAGCCCGTCTTTTCCCCAGACTACCTGCACCGGTGCTGTACTGTCATCGTATTGATTTATGATATCTGCATATAAATGATAAACCGGCAATTTTTGATACTTCTGCCAGACACAAAAATAATAACAATCGTCAGCAGCCGTCCACTCCGTTTTTTTCAAGCTTTCGTCTTGATTTCCATCGTTTCCCATTGTATTCTCTTCCTGTGCCATTGTAGTATGATCCAATGCGTAGCCATGTACCTCTGTCTCATTGTCAAACCCCAAATCTTTCAATACCTGAATCACCTTTTTTTCCGCATCTGCCTGCGTCATAAACGAAAAATCTTTCTTATCCGAATATAAATCGGCGTTATACCCTTCGTAGTTTGGATCATATTGAAAGCACTTCGAAATAAACGAATACAACGGTGTACTATAACTGATTGCGCTTGATTTCGGTTCATACGAATAATTGAAATCCTCCCCCTCATACCAGTACTCTGTTCCATCCTTTTCATATTCGTCTTCATATGTTTCTGTCTCAAATTGAATATCTTTCCTTGGGCACAAAACAGCGGCTGCGGTATCCTGAGCAACCTTCTTTTGTAATGTTGCCTCAGCGGTTGTCAGCTTGTCTTTCTTCGGATCGATATCCGCATGCACCTGCAAATCAAATGTGACATTTCCTTCTGATTTCTTGTAATTTTCCGGAAATGCCTCTGCTGTTTTTCCTTCGCTTTCCTGTGTACTGATCGAATCTTGTGCATCTTTTGTTTCCTTCACTTGTCCTGTCTTACCACATCCTGTGAACAGTATTGTACTGCATAATAGAACTGCTGCCATCTTTTTTCGCATAATTAGTTACTCCTTTTATCAACAAATATCCTAGAAAAAATTTTCCTAGGATATTTGCCAAACTCATATTTTTTATCCACTTTTCTTTTTGTCTCCATCCGCTGTACACTCAGATGTCACTTCTTAATTGTTACAGAATCATTCTGTTTCGTAAAAACTCTTACCCGCTACTCGCTTTCACAAGTGCTATTGTATCATTCCGTTTCTCATCTGTCTTTACCAAAACTCAAACGTTTGCTTTTTCTTGTTCAGACTTTTTATCTTATTGTCAGACATTACACAAAAAGTCTTACCAAAACTTAAACGTTTGCGTTTTGGGGTGATATTTCTGCCTCAAAAAAATTATGGTTGTTTCAGCACTTGTGAAGGAGGTGAAAAAAATGTTTTGGATAGTGGTTTTTCTTCTTTAAAAATCCTACAGATTGATTAACCTCACGGTTAGTCAATCTGTTCGTGATACTTATCTTGAAAAAATCTTTTTAACATCTTCATTCTAATTACATCTTTTGTCATCTCCAACACTCTATATGCTATTCGATAATATTTTTTTTCTCGATTTACATCTTTTTTTTGCAACTGTAACAAAGACGCCATATTAATTAAATTATATCCAATACTTCTTCCATTTTTGTTACATAGTTCGATCTTTATGCATTCATCTGCACACTTCCATGCTTTGCTAATTTCTCCTCCTTTTCCATATGCCACTACCAAATTACTCAAAACAATTGTGCTTGAATAAAACTGCTGTTCTAATGGCAATCTACTATTGCGATTTTTCTTTATTATCCCTTCCCAAATCAAAATACTTTTTTCCAACTCGCCTTTTTCTTCACACAAGATTGCTGCAATCGAATTGACAATATTCACCTCCTGCTGTCGTAAGTTTGACTTTGACAAATCAAAAATGTCATATTTCCCATAAGTTGTCATCTCAAACGCTTCTTCCAAACGTTCTAGCACTTCATCGGCAGATAATTCCTTTTTTCTTTGTCGAATAATCGTATCTGTAAAAAGCAAATATTGTGCATTTTCCTCCTTCTGCTTCTCTACTTCTGTCATCTTTTCCTTTAATTCTTCCAGATACATTTCGGCTTCCAAGATATTCTCCCTTGCAAGCGTCGCATTTATGTTTTGCTGCAATTCCAACAGCTCTGCCGACCTCACCGCCAGCATCGGCTGATACCGTTCCCGATTGATCTGCAGATAGTCCTTCAATTTTTGCATCGTTCCTTTTTTCGGCACATGTTTTCCGGTTTCCAGACGCGAAATCGTTTTATGATCCAGATCCAGTCGAATCGCCATCTGCTCCTGTGACACGCCGCGCACGTTTCGTTCCTGTCGTAAAAATTCCGTCTGCAGGGTAATATCCCGCCGTTCTTCCCGTTTCCATAACAAAATCTTTGCATCCGGAAACGGGACATCATGCTGCTCGTATACCCATTGTAGTGCCTCGTATTGCTTGTCGATTTCAGTTTCTTTCTGTTGATCTCCCTGCAGGCGCAGACATTTCTTATAGAGTTGCCAGCTTCTCGGCAGATATGTGAGTTTTCCCACGCTGCCCTGCAGGTCGATATTCTTTTCATTTAACTGAGCTGCCTGCTCTAACGCACCCTGTTCCAACAGCTTATCCGTAAACAGCTCCGTCAGTTTCGGATACAATTCAAGCTGTAATTCTTTATCATAATGACCATCCACATATGCTTTGATCTGCTCATAATCTTCCAACAGTGTGGTACGGTTTGCGTATGCTTTCCAATACTGCTCGCGTTCATATAGTACGAGCAGAAGTTCTTCCTCACTGAGCAGATATTCCTCGATCCGTTCGATTTCAAATCCCGGCAAAGTCTGCTGTAGTGCCTTTTTCAGCCAGTCTGCGGAAAGTCGATGCTCTTTATAATATTCCGCCAGAAGAATCCCCTGCACACGCATGACCTGCTGCTGATGCAGAAGATTTCCCGGCTCTGTTTTTTCTCCGTATTCCTTTAAAAACTGTTCTGCTTTCGGATATTCCTGTTCTTCCAATGCGGCTTCCAACTGTATCTGTTTTTCATAAGTCTCGTAATCTTCTTCCGTCATTACCAGTTCCAGTTTCATCGGCGCGATGCCCAGTCTGGTCAGCAGACGCTCCATACTCATATAATCCAGCAGGTGTTCCCCGTATTCCAGACTTTTTAGACGCGCAACTGTACAGATTCCTTTACATAATACTTCTCTTGAAATCTGCTTTTTCTCTCTGCTGTAAACCAGCAGTTCTCCTAATTCCTGTGTTGTCAAATATGTTCCTCCATAGTTCCTTGTTTCATTTGTTCCATTTTCTCTAAATTTATTATAGCAGAATTTTTCACAAATCACTACTTTTCAACAGAATAGGCAGCCCCTCAAGGCTGCCTGCAAATAACATTTCTATCCAATTAACACTTTTTTCCCCTCAAACGCAAATCCATAGCTTTTGATCTGTTCTTTTGAAATTCCATCCGCGATCAACTCTGCGGCATACTGCTTTTCCTCGATCTGCGCAAGCGCCGCCTGCACCGTATCCTGCAGGGTGGTTTCCTCGTCCGGATCATGGACTTTGAATTCTAAGATCATGGCATCTTTTTTCTTATCTTTTGGCTCGATCATCACATCGTAACGTCCGAACCCGCTCTCCCGGTTGGATGTGATCACATACTCCTGGCTCAATTCCACGATCAGTCCCAACACAAAGCCGTGATAAAACCGCTCCGGCGCATCGAAAGACGGCCGGTTTCCGGTGTCGAAATAGCTGAACATCTGCAGGGAGATGCGGTTCATATAGACATTCATGGCTTTGATGTTTCCCTGAATCAGTGCTTTTACAAACTCATTGTAGCTTCTTTTTTCTCTTTTAAACCAGCCTCGCACCATCCCATAAAACATATCTTTTACTTCCGCATTTGTAAGCGCAAGATCATACAGGACATCGATTCCCGGTTCTGTCTTTTCTTCATACTTTAATACTTTCAAATACCCGCTGGCAAGTAAGAGACTGAAAATGGCATCTTCATCATCATCCAACTGATCATAGACAATCTGCTCATCGATCGGGCAACGAATTGTCTTCCCATCCAGCAACTGTTCAAATATATTTTTCACATCCGGATTTCCTTCCCGGATCAGTTTTCCGACCAGACTGTTGCTGCTGGTGTTCGCCCAGTAGTCCGCGGTTTTTCCTTTTGCTAAAAAATTTAGAATTGACCATGGATTATAGATATCTTTTTTATCTCCGAACACAAATCCATCATACCAGCGTTTTACTTCTTCTTTCTGTTCTCCGTATCCATACACATCCAACGCTTGAAATACTTCTTCTTCTGTAAATCCAAACGCGGTCGCATATTTCTCGGATGTGGTTGTTACAACTTCCAGATTATTCAAATCCGAAAAAATAGATTCTTTGCTAATTCTGGTGATCCCCGTCATCACACCTCTTTCCATGTATGGATTTGTTTTGAAGGTGGAATTAAACAAGCTTCTTGTAAACGCGACCAATTCATCCCAATAGCCGTTTACATACGCCTCCTGCATCGGAGTATCGTATTCATCTAAAAGAATAATGACTTTTTTCCCATAATAGCGGCACAGATAATCAGAAAGCTGGTAAAGTGCACTCGTCGCAATCGTTTCCTCCATATTTATGGATACACAGTCAAAAAATGCTCTGTCTTTCTCTGTCAATACTTCACTGTCTCGCAAAAAATGATATTTATTGTATAGATTTGTGATGACCTCGCAGATTTTTTTCTTTGTTGCATCATACTCTTTTTCCTTAATTCGGGCAAAAGACAAACTGATTACCGGATACGTTCCCTGCAGTTTCTGATACTTTTCTTCTTTCCAGATGGATAATCCCTCAAACAAATCCCCACGATTTGCATAGTCCACCGAAAAAAACGCCTCTAACATGCTCATCGTTATGGTCTTTCCGAAACGACGCGGACGGGTGAGCAATGTCGCATCATCTCCGCTTTCCCACCACTCTTTGATAAACGCTGTTTTATCAACATAAAAATAGTTTCCTTCGATAAGTTTTTCAAAGCTCTGGATTCCAATTCCTACTGTATTTGGCATATACGACCCTCCCATCTGTTCTTTCTTACAAAAAATCCGCTATCCGATCAATACTTTTTTCCCCTCAAACGCAAATCCATAGCTTTTGATCTGCTCTTTTGGAATTCCGT
>JBJENW010000117.1:0-16144 GCA_051880395.1 Lachnospiraceae bacterium
GATGCGGAGGTGGAATAATGAGTGAATCCATACAAAAAAAAGAACTGACGGTTGAAGCAAAAGTAGAAAATTTGGAAACAGTAACGGCATTTGTAAATGAAGTGCTGGAAAAATATGATTGTTCGATGAAAGCACAGATGCAGATTGATATTGCAATTGATGAACTGTTCAGCAATATTGTATATTATGCATATCAACCAGAGACGGGCACAGCAACCGTACAGGTAGAGGTAAGAGAAAATCCAATTGCAGTTGTGATTACATTTTTGGATAGAGGCATCCCATATGACCCGCTAAAAAAGAAAGATCCGGACATTACACAATCCGCAGAAGAACGACAGGCTGGTGGATTGGGAATTTACATGGTAAAAAAGAGTATGGATGAGATTACGTACGAATATAAAGATGGACAGAATATTCTTTGTATCAAAAAGAAGATATAGAGAAGTGATTTTATTTTAGGAGCGGATGCAAGATGAATGAAGGATTATTCAGAAAAAAAAGCATAGAAAAAATTTCGTCACCGGAGCAGCTCAATGAGTATATCAGAGTTTCCAATCCCAGCGTGTGGATGATTTTGTCCTGCATCATTATTCTTTTGATTGGGATGTGCGTATGGGGTATTTTTGGAAGATTTGAAACTACTTTAGAAGTATCTGCAATCAGCAAAGACGGTGAAACGGTTTGTTATGTAAAAGAAGAGAATGTATCGGATATTACGGAAGGTATGAACGTACAGATAGAGGGCACGGAATATCCGGTGAAAGGGATAAACACCTCTCCTGTGCAGATAACAGAGGATTTTGAGTCATATGCTTTACATATCGGAGACTTACAGACTGGAGAATGGGTGTATGAAGTTACGATTGATGCCGGACTTGGAGACGGAGTATATGAAGCAGAGATTATAACAGAGAGCATAGCGCCTATGTCTTTTCTGTTGAATTAGAGGTGAGGGCATATGAAAAAGCAGACCATAAAGCAGCCGGTCACGAAAGGGTATGCAAAGGTTCCTGTTGTTATGCAGATGGAATCTTTGGAATGTGGAGCTGCCTCTCTGACCATGATACTTGCCTATTACGATAAATGGCTGCCATTGGAACAGGTAAGGGCAGACTGCGGTGTGTCGAGAGACGGTTCAAATGCAAAAAATATATTAAAAGCAGCAAGAAGCTATGGAATGATAGCAAAAGGTTATCGTTATGAGCCGGAAGAATTACGGAAAAGTGGAAAATTTCCTTGTATTATTCATTGGAATTTCAACCACTTTGTGGTACTTGACGGATTTAAAGGAAACAAAGCAGTGCTGAATGATCCGGCGAAAGGAAACTATTCTGTATCTATGGAAACCTTTGACGAATCTTTTACTGGAATCTGTCTGATGTTTGAGCCGGGAGAAGAATTTGAACCGGGTGGCAGACCAAAGAGTGTGCTTTCGTTTGCAAAGAAACGGTTAGTGGGAACTGGTGTAGCAGTATCCTTTGTCATACTTACAACCATTATTACTTCACTGACAGATATTATAAATCCGGTATTTTCACGAATATTTTTGGACAGGTTACTGACCGGACAAAATCCGGACTGGTTTTTACCATTTATCACTGTGCTTACAGCCTTTAGTCTGCTACAGATTGTGGTTGCATGGATAAAAGCAGTGTATTCTCTGCGTATTAATGGAAAAATGGCTGTAGTAGGAAGCGCAAGTTATATGTGGAAAGTTCTGCGTATGCCGATGGAGTTTTTCTCACAAAGAATGGCAGGTGATATTCAGGGCAGAATGGAAGCTAATGCAAGTATTGCGGAGACATTGGTGAATACATTAGCACCACTTGCATTGAATACAATTATGATGGTCTTTTACCTTGTGGTTATGCTTCGATATAGCATCCCTCTTACAATGATTGGCGTGTTTTCCATTGTTATAAATCTGCTTGTGTCCAACATCATATCAAAAAAGCGAATCAATATAACAAGAGTGCAGATGCGTGATGCTGGTAAACTTGCGGGAGCGACGGTTGCCGGTATTGAAATGATTGAAACAATTAAGGCAAGTGGTGCTGAAAATGGTTTTTTTGAGAAATGGGCAGGGTATCAGGCAAGCGTAAATACGCAGAGTGTCCGTTATGCAAAATTAAATCAGTATTTAGGTCTGATTCCGACTTTTGTATCTTCCTTAGCCAATACAGCAGTGCTGATGCTTGGTGTATGGCTTACCTTACAGGGGGAGTTTACGGTAGGTATGATTATGGCTTTTCAGGGATTTTTAACATCCTTTAGCGGACCGGCAACCACATTGATTTCAGCAGGACAGACCATACAGGAAATGCGTACCCAGATGGAGCGTGTGGAAGATGTCATGGAATATCCTACAGATGTGAATGATTCGGAAAAAGAATTGGATGAGAACATCGAGTATGGAAAATTGACCGGAAATGTGGAGATTAAGAATCTGACATTTGGTTATTCCAGACTGGCAGAGCCGCTGATAAAGGATTTTAATCTGAATTTAAAACCGGGCAGCAGGGTAGCAATTGTAGGTTCTTCCGGCTGCGGAAAATCAACGATTACAAAGTTGATTTCCGGACTGTATCAGCCTTGGGCGGGAGAAATTCTCTTTGACGGAAAGAAAATCTCAGAAATAGACAGAAGTGTTTTTACAGGTTCATTGGCAGTAGTTGATCAGGAGATTATTCTGTTTGAAGATACGATAGCCAATAATATAAAGATGTGGGACACCTCTATAGAAGATTTTGAAATGATTCTGGCGGCCAAAGATGCAAGCCTGCATGAAGATATTATGCAGCGTGATGGTGGTTATAATTATAAGCTGATTGAAGGTGGAAGGGATTTCTCAGGAGGTCAGCGGCAGAGAATAGAAATAGCACGAGTGCTGGCACAAGATCCAACAATTATCATTTTAGATGAAGCAACTAGTGCATTGGATGCAAAAACAGAATATGAAGTTGTGAAATCCATTAAAGACAGAGGAATCACTTGTATAGTAGTGGCACACAGACTCTCGACGATTCGTGATTGCGATGAAATTATTGTAATGGACCATGGAAATGTAGTACAGCGCGGTACACATGAAGAATTATATGCACAGGACGGTCTGTACAGACAGCTTGTGAGTAACGAATAGGAGGGGGAGCAGATATGGGGTGGTTTGACGAACAGATAAAACAGAGAAAAAAGAATGATGATGATATATTTGTTGAATCCTTTGCAAATCTTGCAGGGTCCGTTATGGGAACGAGAATGAAGGAAGCCCTAAAGGATGACCGTCAGGCAACGAAAAATGCAATTGACGAAATACTGAAATTTTACCATGTAAAAACAAAGGATATTCCGGATGACATCAGAGAACCGGATGAACAGTTGGAATATCTGCTCCGTCCACATGGCATTATGCGAAGAACCGTTCAGTTGACGGAGCATTGGTATCAGGATGCGATTGGTGCGATGCTTGGTGTTAGAAAAGAAGATCAAAGCGTTGTTGCTCTTCTTCCAAACGGACTGAAAGGGTATCGGTTCTTGGACAGAAAAAGCGGAAAGTACATAAATGTTGACAAGAACACGGAAAAACTTTTGGAGAAAGAGGCAATATGCTTTTATAAACCTTTTCCATTGAAGAAGCTGGGGATCGGTGATTTGATCCGTTACATTGCAGAAACACTTACGGTTTCGGATTTTATCCTGTTTGGTGTGGCAACACTCGGAATTACATTACTTGGTATGCTGACACCGAAGTTAAATAACATTATATTTTCAAGGATAGTGACAGATGGAAACTTACAGATTGTTCTGGCTATGACGGTATTTATGATTTGTGTATCGCTTAGTTCACTCCTGCTTGAAAGCATTAAATCTCTGCTCATGGCAAGAATACAGACAAAAATGGATATTTCCGTGCAGGCGGCAACCATGATGCGGGTGCTGTCACTTCCGACCGATTTTTTTAAGAAGTACAGTGCAGGTGAATTGTCAGCACGTTCACAGTACATAAACAGTTTGTGTGATATGCTGGTGTCTACCATATTATCAACAGGACTAACATCGTTGTTTTCGTTGGTGTACATTTCACAGATTTTTGTATATACACCGGGAATGGTGATTCCAGCACTGGCAATTATTATAATAACGGTAGCATTTTCTATTGTATCAGCATTGATACAGATGAAGATCAGCAAAAAACAGATGGAATTATCATCCAAAGAAAGAGGTATGAGCTACGCATTGATTTCAGGAATACAAAAGATTAAGTTGTCCGGTGCAGAAAAGCGGGCATTTGCAAGGTGGGCAGATCAATATGCAAAGCAGGCAGAAATGACATATAATCCACCATTGTTCCTAAAGCTGAATACAGTCATAAGTACAGCAATTTCTCTGCTGGGGGTTGTGATTTTGGACTATGCAGCAGTAAAGAATGGAATAGCAGTAGCAGATTATTATGCGTTCTATGTAGCTTATGGAATGGTATCGGGAGCTTTTCTGTCATTGGCAGGTGTGGCACTCAACATAGCGGACGTAAAACCGATTCTGCAAATGGCAAAACCAATGTTAGAAGCTGTGCCGGAGATATCAGAAGGGAAACAAGTGATACAGCGGCTGATGGGCGGAATTGAGTTGAACAATGTGTCATTCCGTTATAATGATAGTATGCCGAATGTGGTAGAAAATCTGTCTTTAAAGATTCGCCCTGGACAGTATGTGGCAATCGTTGGAAAGACCGGGTGTGGAAAATCAACCCTGATGCGTTTGATGCTTGGATTTGAAAAGCCACAAAAAGGTGCGGTGTACTATGATGGCAAGGATTTGAATACCATAGATTTGAAATCTTTAAGACGAAAAATCGGTGTAGTAATGCAGGATGGCAAACTGTTTCAGGGAGATATTTATTCCAATATCGTGATTTCCGCACCGCAGCTTACCATACAGGAAGCATGGGAGGCGGCAGAACTGGCAGGAATTGCCGATGATATTCGCAATATGCCTATGGGAATGCACACGCTGATTTCGGAAGGAAGCGGCGGAGTATCCGGTGGGCAAAGGCAGCGACTTGTGATTGCAAGAGCGATTGCTCCAAAACCTAAGATACTGATGTTTGATGAAGCAACATCGGCACTTGACAATCTGACACAGAAGAAAGTATCGGAATCACTGGATGCATTGAAATGTACTAGGATTGTTATTGCACACCGCCTGTCTACCATTAAGCAGTGCGACAGAATTATTGTGCTGGATAAAGGACACATCATCGAGGATGGCAATTATGATGAACTGATTGCGAAAAACGGATATTTTGCAGAGCTGGTAGCGAGACAGAGGCTTGATGATACGGAATATATTGGAAAGACAACAGTATTTTAACAAAAAGATTAGCCCCTTTAGTCTTTTATACCTGAAAGAAAGGAGAATGCGATGAAATACATATTAAGTGAGAATATTGCCCTACGCTCATGGTGGCTCGTTCCCTATGCGTACTATATGCGGAATATAAAGACTGCAGTGGGATTAAAGCAGGAAGAATTTGAAATATTGCGTTGTTGTGATGGTATTCAGGAGTTAGAAGACAGTCCGGTGCTTCGTACATTGTTGGAGAAGCATCTTTGCAGAGATGCAAAAGAGGGAGAAACTCTATCAGATTGGCAGAAGTACAAAGACTGTGATAACAGATATATGCCGGCTATGAACTGGATGATTACGGGAAAATGCAATTATAACTGTCTGCACTGCTTTAATGCTGCGGACAATGCACCACTTATGTCGGAATGGACATTAGAAGAAGCAGAAAAACTGTTAAATGAAGCAGAACAGTGTGGTATCAATGCCTTTACTATTACCGGTGGAGAACCAATGTTACATAAGAACTTTCTTGAGATGATAGAAGGAATTTACAAGCGTGGAATGTTCGTGGAAGAATTGAATACCAATGGATCTTTTATTACTCAACAGATACTTGTCCGTATGAAAGAAATCGGCTGCATTCCGCTGATGAAAATTTCCTTTGACGGTATCGGACATCATGACTGGCTGCGAAACTGGAAAGGAGCAGAAGAATCAGCATTACAGGCAATTAAGCTGTGTATAGCAAACGGATTTCCGGTAAAGGCACAGACAAATGTGCACAGAAATAATGTAGATTCCATGCTGGAGACAGCAAAACTGATGGATAGTCTTGGTGTTCGTGAAATGCGAATCATCCGAACCACTGAAGCACCACGCTGGGTGCAGAACGCCGGGGATGCAACCTTAGAATTAACAGAATACTTTGACCGTATGCTGCAGTTTGTTGATGAGTACCGGAAAGCGGATTGCGAGATGGCAGTTACGGTATGGCAGTTTATGGCTGCCTATCCGAGAACGAAGTCTTACTCTATAAGTGCAGTTGCATACCGAGAGGAGGAATATCGTGACAGTATTCCAGTCTGTAAAGGAAATCGTGGAATGATTGCAGTGGCGGCAAATGGTCAGATTTATCCATGCCATCAAATGTCAGGCTATTACGATGGACATGGCTGGGACTTGGGAAATGTTAAGACAGGAAGCCTGCAGAAAGCATTACAGAGTGGCAGGTATCTTTCAGAAATCTGCACAACGGTTAAGAATTTGGCAGACAAGAATGATACTTGTGCGACTTGTAAATTTTTCAAGTATTGCTGTGGTGGCCGCCGTGCTATCGGACTTGCCTTAACAGGTGATAAATTAGGGTCTGATAAATCTAAATGTTTATTTTATGAACAGGGATATTACCAGAAGGTAACAAAGACAATGGGTGATTGGAAGAATCTGACACCAATAAAAGAGGAGATTGTATGAATGGACAAAAAAACATAAAGGAGTCTTTTGAACTGACAGATGAGGAAGTAAAAGATGTGTCCGGTGGTGGCGGTGATAGTGATTTATATAAGGGGTGTCCGCTTGAAAATATCATCCTTACAATGCGGAGTACAGTCTGTCCGCTTTGTGGTGGTACACAGGCGTATTTTCGTCATACATCATGGTCCTTTGAGGGACGTGGTTCATGGAAAGCTAAATGTCTTTGCATGAATCATGTACACGCTGAAGGTTTTTGTGCAGTAACACTCAGACAGGCGGCTACATGGTAAGAAGTAATCGGAATTTTTGCAAGATAAAATTATATACGAGGAGGATTCTATTCGGCTGAAGAAGCAGAAAAGCGGTTTGCACACTTTCATTAAAGTGGAGAACTTTCGGATGATGAACTGAATAATGTGGCAGGAGGTTCACTTACATTTTCGTATGGTTGTTGTGTAGGGCAAATGTATTAGGCAATAAAAAAATCTAAGGAAGGAGGAAGCTGATATGAGTGAACAGGAAATCTCAAAAGATATTTTGGCAAAAGCAAAACAGACAGGAAGTGTGGAAGAACTGCTTGCATTGGCAAAAGAGAATGAACTGGAACTGACACAGGAGCAGGCAGAAGAATATTTTGTGAAACTTCATCAGACAGGAGAACTTGCAGATGATGAATTAGACAATGTAGCAGGTGGAGGATGTTCCTTTGAGTGTGAGAAATGTGGAAGTAAGCGGTTATCATTGACAAGTTTTACCTATCATTGTATGGATTGCGGTCATGTGGGTCGTCACTCTGGTGGTGTTCATCGTTAGAAAAACAAAACAATGGTACACAGAAAAAATGTGGATTCCATGCTGGAGACAGCAAAACGGATGGATAGTCTTGGTGTTCGTGAAATGCGAATCATCCGAACCACAGAAGCACCACGCTGGGTGCAGAACGCCGGGGATGCGACCTTAGAATTAACAGAATACTTTGACCGTATGCTGCAGTTTGTTGATGAGTACCGGAAAGCGGATTGCGAGATGGCAGTTACGGTATGGCAGTTTATGGCTGCCTATCCGAGAACGAAGTCTTACTCTATAAGTGCAGTTGCATACCGAGAGGAGGAATATCGTGACAGTATTCCAGTCTGTAAAGGAAATCGTGGAATGATTGCAGTGGCGGCAAATGGTCAGATTTATCCATGCCATCAAATGTCAGGCTATTACGATGGACATGGCTGGGACTTGGGAAATGTTAAGACAGGAAGCCTGCAGAAAGCATTACAGAGTGGCAGGTATCTTTCAGAAATCTGCACAACGGTTAAGAATTTGGCAGACAAGAATGATACTTGTGCGACTTGTAAATTTTTCAAGTATTGCTGTGGTGGCCGCCGTGCTATCGGACTTGCCTTAACAGGTGATAAATTAGGGTCTGATAAATCTAAATGTTTATTTTATGAACAGGGATATTACCAGAAGGTAACAAAGACAATGGGTGATTGGAAGAATCTGACACCAATAAAAGAGGAGGTTTGCAGATATGAGTGAACAAAAAAATTCCAAAGATGTTTTTGAAAAAGCAAAGCAGACAAAAAATGCAGAAGAATTTCTTGCATTGGCAAAAGAAAATGGAATGGAAATGACTGTTGAGGAGGCAGAAAAAGTTTTTGCAAAGCTGCATCAGGCAGGAGAGCTTTCAGATGAAGAGTTAAGTAACGTTGCGGGTGGTTCACTTACATTTTCTAGTGGAATAGCACAGATGTTGTAGGTAATACAAAAAAATAAAATGCTAGGAGGTTTACGAATATGAGTGAGCAGAAAATTTCAAAAGATGTTCTTGTAAAAGCAAAGCAGACAAAAAATGCAGAAGAACTTCTTGCATTGGCAAAAGAAAATGGAATGGAAATGACTGCTGAGCAGGCAGAAGAAAATTTTGCCAAACTTCACCAAAATGGGGAACTTGCAGATGATGAGTTAGACAATGTGGCAGGAGGATGTTCCCAAAAGGTGTGTGCGAATTGCAAGAGCAATCAGCTATTTCCTTATGGCGGAGGAAAATTTAAGTGCATCGATTGCGGTAATATTCAGTGAAACTGGAAATTGTATTGGGCAGCAGAAAAGTCCCATTGGTATTGTTACACGTAATATAAAGATTAGAAATGATAGGAGGTCATAGCTATGGATGAAACAAGATTAAATAAGTCAGTCGAGTTGACGGATGAAGCAGTAAAAGATGTGACAGGAGGATTGAATGGTGTATCTGGCAAATTTACTGATCAGGAAGATATACAGGGACCATTTTATCCTTGTCCGGAATGTGGAGCATTATCTACTGTTCCTCACAAATGTACAGAATGCGGCTGGGTGGATCCACGTACAACTTCAGGTGGTTTTTGCTAAGGAAAGGAAGGTACAAAATTGTGGCAGAGGAATTAAAAAAGAGTTTAGAAGAAGATGGGGAATCTATAAAAAATGATTCTGAAAAGAATTTCTATTCAAAGGAAAAAGAGACAGAAACTGTTCAGAAAATGGATGACGAGCAGCTGGAGGATGTGTCAGGAGGTCTTCAGCCTCATAATCCCACGGAAGCGGAAGTACGAAGACGCCAGCAAATGGGGTATCCATATTGATATTGCGTCAACATTTTTTTTGTGATTTGCGGGATAGCAGTGAGAGGAGCTAATGCGAATGTTTAATTCAGAACAAATTGCGAAAGCAAAAGAATGCAAAACAGTTGATGAATTGGTTGCATTGTCGAAGGGATACGGACAAGAATTGACAACAGAACAGGCCGAATTGTATTTAAAAAATTTAAATCGCAAGACAGAAGATCTGTCAGATGAGGAGCTGGAAAATGTTGTTGGTGGGTGTGAAGTAGAAGTTGGACCAGATTATAAAAAAGAATATCAGGTTCAAGCAGACGGATATTGCAGCAAATTTGTAAGAGGTCGGGGAGGAAACAAAGACAGGTGTTGTGAATGCAAACATGTATATATGAATTCGTGGTGGGCATGTACGGAAAGGGCAAGTGATTATCACATGAGATAAGGTCTGGTGGATGCTATGAATTTTCCAAGGTAAATCGAAAAGACGTTGACAGAAGTCACACAAGACATTTGTCAACGTCTTTTTTCATTAATTCTTTGAATGGGAGAACTGATAACACAGTGATATAAGACACGTAAAAGATAATGGTTTGTGAAAGATTCAATACGGTTCGTGAAAAATGTATGATTTTAATTGCGTAGTGTTAAATTGTTTGATATAATCTGAATATAACATAAATAGTTAGACTAGGTAGAAAAAATGGGCAGAAAGAACCAAATATAGTAAGAAGTGAATTGGAGGGAATAAGTATGAGAGAGTGTAAATTTATAAAGAAACTGTCCTTATTTTTTTGGGTGGCAGCAATGATTCTGACAAGTGGTGTATCATTGCAATCACAGAATGTGCAGGCAGCTGCAAAAGTCTCTATCTCAGCGAAAAAACTGACCATTGATGTGGGAAAATCGAAAACCCTTACCATCAAAAACGCGCCAACGAAAGTGTCGTGGAAACTAAGCACGAAAAAGTATGTAACGATCAAAACGGTAAAGAAAAACCAAATCAAGATCACAGGAAAAAAAGCCGGTGCGACAACTGTGACAGCAACGGCGGGAAAGAAGAAGTATACTTGCAAAGTAACCGTAAAAAATGTGACAAAAAGGACTGATAAAGAAATATTGAAGTGGATTGGAACAAAGAATAACAATGAGGCTTTAATGAAAAATAATGATCGAATTGCATATCAACATACATTTTACAAGAGCAATGAAAAAGCTGAAAGCTACTATGTCTATAGAGATCACGAACAATATGTAGAGGTATATGATAACATGATTTTCGTTGATAAGGGTGGAGACGTGTATGGGTATTATAAAAAGCAATCGCTTCCTTATCGCTATCTTTTTATAGGAAATTCCTATCAAACAATGATGGTCCCAACCGAGAAGTTTCCGTATGAGGATGACCCGTCTGAAAAAGTGCTTTCTCAGCAGGAAAAAAATGGAGTGATCACAGTGGAAACAGTGACCACAGATTCTGTACTAAAAGAGATGGTTGAGTACGGAAAGTTTCAGACAAAGTCAGGAGATCAGCTTCGTTACAAATATCTGGTGGATGAAAAGACGGGAGAAATAAATCAGATGAAAATATATATTTTCTCAAAAGATGGAACGAAAACAGTGTTACAGGATATAAAACGAGTGAGAGATGCAAAGAAATATGTGGTGGATCAGCAGATTGAAGATCAGGTTTTTGCAGAGGATAAACGCACCATTACGGTCACAGCGGATCCGGGAACCGAGAATGAGAGAACATTTACGCAGACAGTCGGAAAAGGATGTGCGATATATATTATATCAGAAGAAGGGTATAGCAATCTTTATTCAGATGCAGCATGTACAAAGGTTGTATCAGAGGATGAGGATAATGATTACATGCAGGATAGAACCTATTATACCAAAAAGGAAACATAGTAGAAAAAATAAGCGGCAGAAAAACGATAGAATGAGAGGGGAGAGAAGGTAAGGTGAAAGAGAAATTAAAAAAACGATTTACCTTGTTTCTAGTGATCGCACTCGTACTGACGAGTGGATTTCTACAACAGTCTTTAAATGTGCAGGCAGCTGCAAAAATTTCCATTTCTGCAACGAAACTGACCATTCAGGAGGGAGCTTCCAAGACACTAATGATAAAAAACACAAAATCAAACGTGTCTTGGAAGCTGAATACAAAAAAGTATATTAGCATCAAGAAACTGCAGAAAAATAAAATAAAGGTGACAGGGAAAAAAGCTGGTGTAACAAAAATTACGGCGAGTGTGGGAAAGAAAAAATATACCTGCAAGGTAACGGTGAAGAAAAAAAAGACAAACACAACGCCAACAAAACCATCAACAGAAGTAAAACCATCGACGGAGCCCACGAAACCAGAAGATGAAAAAGTTCCGATCAAGATAAACAGGGCGGCGTTAAATGCTGCAAATAAAACAAAAGAGGTTTTGTCTCATCATACCAGTGTTTGGATTCAGTGGACGATGGCAGATGGAGCGGCTTCCGAGGATGAGCTGTATTTGACAAAGGATACATGCTATGAGCGTTTTGGAGAGAAAATGTATTATGTAAATAAGAATGATGTATTTTCTTATAAGGCTTCCTCAACAACAGGTCAATATCAGTATTATGTCGGCATACCGATTTATTTAGACAGCGAAAAACAATATATAGACCACATGTTAGAACTGTATCCCAGTCTGGGCATAATGGAAGAAGAGGAACAAATCATTTCTAGTTATTGTCTGGATGGTAAAATTTTTGTTACCTCAAAATTAGAAGGCGAAAAGGTACAGGAGCAGTTTGGGAGTGTGTGTGATGGAAAAGATGGAATCTATGCTTTGTATGAGATGACATTTGATGAAAATACGCTAGAGGTATTACAGTGCAAAGAATATTTGTGTGATAGCAGCGGAAACAAAGAATGTATTAACATGGGAACAATTGTTTATGATATAGAACAGCCAGAGAACGTTACAAAGATAGCGGAAACATATGCAATGCATAAGACCTGTGAAAATATGGATGCAAGAACATTGACATTTATTATGGGAGCAGGTACGACGCGGGAAACAGACTGGAGTGTGATTATTCCAAAAGGGGATGGATTTTTTGTCGCCTATGATGACTTATTTAAGGAAATATACGAAGTGGAATGCTATACGGATGAAGCATGCACAGAGAAATTCAAGAAAGAGGAGGATGATACACAGCAGAATCTGACGTTGTACTATAAGCTGAAAGAAAAGGAAACGGAAGAATCTGATACGGTTTCTTATGCAGACGGTGTGACCAGTAAAATGACGAAGGCAGATTTTTGGGCAGATTTATCTTCAAAATCCGATAAACTGTTGGCAGATACAGAAACGATTAAAAGAATCAATGCAGATACACTGGCAAAAACAGAAACAAACAGAAATGATTTAAAACATATGACAGAAACCTACAATGGAATTTCACTGCGCGAGAGTCTGGCAAATTCTTTGAAGGCGGACGCGAATAGAAAGAACTATTATGCGAATGGCAATTTAGTAGATAAGAATACCTATTTTGCTGAGATTGAAAAAAATATTCTGAATGATAGTTCTGCAACAGAAAATGATACGATCAAATATGCTATTTGTACAAGCCGTACAGAAGTAAAATGGTGCCCAACGCCGGATTATATCGGATATTCGGCTACTGATACAGACAATGAGAGTGTAAATTCTGCCATCTGTATCAATGATCCGATGGTGATCAAAGCACAGACAGCAGACGGTAAATTTTACTGGGGATACACAGAGAACTGTACCGGATGGGTTGCGGCAGAAGATATGGCACTGTGTAATTCGAAAGAAGAATGGCTGGATGCATGGGAAGTGGACCCGGCACAGAAAGATTTCCTTGTGGTTACCACAGACCGAATCGTGACGGAAACATCTTTTTATTATCCGGATATTTCCGCGAAGACATTGACATTGGGGACAAAATTAAAGTTAGCGGCGAAAGAGGATATACCAGACAAAATAGATGGCAGGGGTGATTGGAATAATTATATCGTTTATTTGCCGACGAGAAACGCCGAGGGCAGGTATGTGAAAAAGGTGGCTATGATATCAGAACATAGTAAAGTGAGTGTGGGATATCTGCCATTTACGGAGAGAAACATCCTGAATGTTGTCTTTGAATGTTTGGGAAATCGGTATGGCTGGGGTGGTTCACTGGATGCAATGGACTGTTCACTTTATGTATACTCGGTATATCGATGCTTTGGATTTGAGTTACCTCGCAATACAACCTGGCAGCAGGCAATGGATTCCTGTCTGAATATTTCTGGTAAAACAGATGAAGAAAAGAAAGCACTGATCAAAAAGATTCCTGTGGGAAGCATCTTATATTTTAGCGGACATGAGATGCTGTATTTAGGTAGATATAAAGGAAGAATTTATGTGATCAGTGCATTGGGAAGTGTTTATGATGTGGGAGATACATCTGTCAGAAGTGTTTATAGTGTTTGCATCAATACATTAGATGCAAAACGCGGAAATGGGAATACGTGGCTGACGAATTTAACCGGGATCAATACGTTTCAATGAGGGCAATGAGAGATAAGAAAGGGGTATGAAAATGATTGATTTGCATTTACACTTAGATGGCTCCATCAATCCGAAAAATATGGTTTCATTGGCAGAAATGACAGGGGTAAAACTGCCGACAAATGATCTGGAAGAGTTAAAAAAACGGATGATGGTAAAACCGGATTGCAGAAATTTGGGAGAATATCTGGAAAAATTTGATTTACCATGCATGGTGCTTCAGACGAAAGAGAGCCTGGAATTTGCTGTGTACGAGTTGTTGCGTGAATTGTCTGGGCAGGGGTTATGCTATGCGGAAATTCGTTTTGCGCCGCAACTGCATACAAATAAGGGAATGACACAAGCGGAAGCAGTGGAGGCGGCTGTAAAGGGACTAGAAAAAGGAAGAAAAGATTTTTCTATGCCTTCGAATCTTATCTTATGTTGTATGCGAGGGGACAAAAACCAGTCGGATAATATGGAAACAGTCGAGGTGGCTGAAAAATTTTTAGGCAGAGGTGTCTGTGCAGTAGATTTAGCTGGAAATGAGGCAGCATATCCGACAAATACATTTTCGAATCTTTTTTATCGGGCAGGAGAAAAAAAGATCCCGATCATTATACATGCAGGAGAAGCGGCAGGAGCCGAAAGTGTAAAGGAGGCATTAAAATTTGGAGCAGTTCGTATCGGACATGGAATTCATGCCTTAGAGGATGCAAATCTGATGGAACAGTTAAAAGAACAGAAAATCACATTAGAGTGCTGTTATTCGAGTAATTTGCAGACAAAAGCAGTGCAGGAAAAAGAATCGTATCCGATCAGACAATTCTATGACAAGGGAATCTGTGCTACTGTAAATACGGATAATATGATCGTTTCCAATACGACTTTAAAAAATGAGTATCTGCGTTTGAAAAATGAGCTTGGAATAGAAACAGATGTTTTGCAGCAACTGGCTTTCAATGCAGCGGATGGCGCATTTGTTTCTGAGAATGAAAAATTGGAATTGAAAAAACACATTGCAGAAGAATTTGATGCATGGCTTGCTTAGAAAAAATGAGAGGAGAAGAACCATGGATGCTGATTATTTATGTGAAACCAGATTGAAAACGTTAGATCCAGACTTACATAAACGCTTTACAGAAAGCGTATTTGGAATACAGAGAATGCTGAATAAATATCAGACGATTTTTCCAAATTATACAGACCATACAGCATTACATTCTTTGGAAGTAATCGCTTTTTGCAATGAACTGATTGGGAAAGAGCAGGTGGCAGAGTTAAATGCAGATGAATTATATGTGTTGTTGATGAGTGCGTATCTGCATGACAGTGGGATGGGAATCTCCGAAAAAGATTATGAGGAATTTCGAAAAAGTATAGACTTTGGAACCTATTTTACCGAGAATGCGCAGAATACCACACCAGAAATCATTCGGGATTTTCACCATGAGTTTAGCGGGGCATTTATTAGAAAATACGGAGATATTTTTGATATTCCGTCGAAGGAACACTTGTTTGCTATTATCCAGGTTTCAAGAGGGCATCGGAAAACAGATCTGTATGATGAAACAGAGTATCCGGTGAATTATCAGATGCCAGATGGAAATACGGTGTGCTTGCCGTATCTTGCAGCAGTGATCCGTTTGGCAGATGAACTGGATATTGCGGCAGATCGGAATATCCAGTTTTTATATGATATTGATAACATCGATAACGAATTTAGTCGAATGGAGTTTAAAAAACATCAGGCAATCCGTCAGTTGCATATAGAAAAAGAGCAATTCCGAATGGACGTGGATCGTACGGATGAGGATGTGTACCAGGCAGTGCGGAAACTCAAAGAAAAGCTGCTTGCTACATTGAATGAATGCCGGAATGTAGTAAACAAACGTACAAATCATCAAATTTCTCAAAAAAATATTTGTATGAATCCGGTATAGAGGGTGAGACGGTATGAAGAATCTGGGGTATAAAACGAAACTATGTGTTTGTTTGGTGATATTAGGTGCCTGCCTCTTGGCAGGTTGTGGAAAGAAAAATGAAGGAATAGAAAAAGAGTCGGAGATCACATCCTTGGAGGAATTGGATGGAAAAAAGATTGGTATTACGGAGGGATCCTCATATGACGAATTATCTGTGGGTGCGTCGTGGCTGACTGCTTCGCACCGTGGACCATATCCCTCATGG
>JBJENW010000118.1:0-16126 GCA_051880395.1 Lachnospiraceae bacterium
TAGACAGAAATGAAGTCGAGTTTGGGTGGGTGAATCTTCGATGCTTTATTTTTGCTGTTTTCCGAATGTCGTACAAGCTGTGCATAGGTGTATGTGGGAGAAAGACTCAAAAACAGACTTTTCCTCCCACATACACCTATGCACAGCTTGTGCGCCTCTCGGCAAAACAGCAAAGGCATCGAAGATTCACCCACCCAAGCTCACTACCATTTCTGTCAAAGCCCGTCTGGAAACGACCGCCCCGCCTCCCCATCCAGCCGAATTTCAAAAACTGTGTATTGGAAACGATAGGTTGAGAATTTTTCGCTTAGGAAGAAAAATGACCGCCCGAAACTTTTTTTGGATAATGTAAAGATTTGTTTTATCTACAACAACTTTCACTCAAGAAATATATATGTATATCTGGATTCTTTGGTCTTTTATTCAGAAAAAAAATATAAAAATAGCTCAACCAATCGTCTCCAATACACAGTTTCGTGTATTCGGCGGGATGGCGCACAGGGGACGGCTGTTTTCAAAGTGGCTTTGGCAGAAATGTTAGTGAGCTCGGACGGGTAAAATTGCGATGCCTTTCCTGTTTTGCCGTAAGGCGAACTGGCTGTGCGGATGTGTACGTCAGAGAAAGAATCTGTTTTTGAATCTTGCTCTGGCGTACACATCCGTGCAGACAGTCCGACATACGGAAAACAGGAAAAATAAAGCATCGCAATTTTACCCGTCCGAGCTCGACTTCATTTCTGTCTAGCCACTTTGAAAACAGCCGTCCCCTGTGCTTCATCCCGCCGAATGCACGAAACGTCCGCATAGGAAACATCCGCATAGGAATCCCCCAGTTGAGCTGTTTTCGTTGAATGATCTATAAGTTCTGCTCGATTTCTCTTGAAAGGTTTACCATCTCGATTGCAGAGCAGGCAACGTCGTATCCTTTGTTTCCTGCTTTTGTTCCGGCACGTTCAATGGCCTGTTCGATGTTGTCTGTTGTTAAAACGCCAAATAAGGTCGGAACCCCTGTCTCCATGCCGACCATTGCAATGCCTTTGCTGACCTCGGCGCAAACGTAATCGTAATGGCTTGTTGCACCTTTGATCACAGCTCCTAAACAAAGAATTGCATCAAACTTTCCGCTTTCTGCCATCTTTTTTGCGATCACTGGAATTTCGAATGCTCCCGGTACCCATGCGATCGTGATATCATCGCTGTTTACGCCGTGACGCAGGCAGGCATCTTCTGCACCTCCCACTAATTTGTTTACGATAAACTCATTAAAACGTGCGGCTACGATGCCGATCTTCATGTCCTGTGCTACTACTTTTCCTTCTAATGTTCTCATATCTAATTTCTCCTTTTCTATCTTCTATTTCATTTTTCCATATACTTTAAATTTCTCTTCCACCATTTTGAAAGATACTCTTTTATCCGTCAAATTTCATCCACTTACATTTAAATTTGTACATATGCAAAAAACAATCTTTCCTCAACAGGTGTATAACCTTCATGCATTCCTAACTAATAATTTGTCATATGCGCCATACGCTCCTGTTTTGTCTTTAAATAAAATGCATCAAACTTCTGTGGTTTGATCTGAATCGGAACACGCTCTACGATTTCAATTCCATATCCGGATAATCCGGTGATTTTTGCCGGGTTATTCGTCATCAGGCGTAATTTTTTTGCCCCAAGATCTGCTAAAATCTGTGCTCCCATACCGTAATCGCGCATGTCTGCCGGGAATCCTAATTTCAAGTTTGCATCCACGGTATCATAGCCCTGCTCCTGCAGTTCATAGGCCTTTAATTTATTGATAAGACCGATTCCCCGGCCTTCCTGACGCAAATACAGTAAAACACCTCGGCCTTCTTCCGCGATCATTTCCATCGCGCGCTGTAACTGTTCTCCACAGTCGCATCGTTCTGAGCCAAACACGTCTCCTGTCAGGCACTCGGAATGCACTCGGCAAAGAACCGGCTCTCCATTCGAGACATCTCCCATTGTCAGAGCCACATGATGTTCCCCATTTAATTTATTCTGATACCCTACAATACGAAATTCTCCGTATTTGGTCGGAAGTTTCGCGTCGGCCTTTTTTTCTACCGTCATATCCTGCTTCATCCGATAGCGAACCAAATCCGCAATTGTGATCACTGTCAGATTCAATTCCTCTGCCAACTCTAATAATTCGGTTGTACGCATCATCGTACCGTCATCCCGCATGATCTCACAGCAGAGACCACACGGTTTTAAACCAGACAGTTTCACTAGATCAACAGTGGCCTCTGTATGCCCGGTTCTCTGTAAAACACCGCCTTCTTTTGCCTGCAGTGGAAACATATGTCCCGGACGACGAAAATCTTCTGGTCTTGCATCTTCCGCTACGGTTGCCATTGCTGTGGCAGAACGCTCAAATGCAGAAATACCAGTTGTTGTCGAAACATGATCGATGGATACGGTAAATGCCGTACAATGATTGTCCGTATTGACACTCACCATCTGGTCTAGTCCAAGCTGCTCACACAATTCTTTTGCCATCGGCATACAGATCAGACCTTTTGCTCTGCTTGCCATTAGATTTACATTTTCTGGAGTTGCGAATTCTGCCGCGCAGACGAAATCTCCTTCATTTTCACGATCCGGATCGTCGATGACAAGCACGATCTTTCCTGCTTTGATATCTGCAATTGCTTCTTCGATTGTTCCTACTTGTTTTGCCATGTTACTTCCTCGCTTCCTAATCTATGAATATCCATGTTCCATTAAAAATTCCATTGTAATATTTGATTTTTCCTGTTTTCCACTTTCTTTTGATGCGAAAAGTAGTTTTTCCACATATTTGCCAATGATATCGCACTCCAGGTTCACATCATCTCCCACATCTTTTTTTGACAGGCTGGTATTTGCCCGCGTGTGAGGAATAACGGAAACAGAGAATGTTTTTTCGGTCACATCTGCCACTGTCAGGCTGATGCCATCAATGCAGATTGAGCCTTTTTCAACAATATAATGCAAAAGTTCCGATTCTGCTGCAATTGTAAACCAGACAGCATTTTCATCCGGTCGGACTGCCTGAATCGTACCGGTTCCGTCAATATGTCCGGAAACAATATGTCCGCCAAAACGTCCATCCGCCGCCATCGCACGCTCAAGATTGACCGGACTTCCAACTTTTAAGTTTCCAAGTACCGTCCGATGCATCGTCTCCGGCATGACATCCGCTTCATACCAGTCAGCATGCAATTTTGTTACGGTCAGGCAGACACCATTTACGGCTATGCTGTCTCCAATTTTTGTATTTTCTAATACTGTTTTACAGGAAATCCCGAGTACGATCGCATTTCCGCCACCGGAAATCGATTTCACATGTCCTACTTCTTCTATAATTCCTGTGAACATTTCACACCTCTTTTTTCTTTTATTCTTCCACTGATCAAAAAATCCGATTCGATCTGTTCGATTGTAACATCCCGCAGAAGTGCCGCATCTTTCATTTTTAAAATGCCGTTTCCTTCAATCGGGGAACGCGCATCTTTACCGCCAACTAGTTTTGGTGCGACAAAGCAGTTAACGCGGTGTACGATACCAGATTTTAACGCAGAAGCATTCAGTGTACCGCCGCCTTCTAACAAAATACTGTCGATTCCTCGTTCTCCCAATTCGTGCATCAGCATCTGCAGGTCCACTTCTTCTTCCCTGTCCTGTTGCAGAATTTCAACGCCCGCCTGCTGCAATGCCTGTTTTTTTCGTTCAAATTCCGAATGTTGAACCGCTTTCTTTGTTGTCACAACGATTGTCGGTATCTCCTTTGCTGTCTGAACCAATTTGCACTCCAACGGAATCCGAAGTGCAGAATCACAAATGATCCTTGTCGGGTCCACACCATTTTCAATGCGACAATTTAACATCGGATCGTCCGCTAATACGGTTTTGATCCCTGCCATAATTCCACTGTATTGTTTGCGCATCTGCTGTACACGATTTCGTGATGCTTCCCCGGTCACCCATTTAGAATCCCCCGTCTCGCAAGCAATTTTTCCGTCCAGTGTCATGGCATATTTCATCACGACAAACGGTGTTTTTGTTTGAATATAATGGAAAAATACTTCATTTAACCGATCACATTCTTCTTTTAGAATGCCACATTCTACTTCGATTCCGTGTTCCTGTAGGATTCGAACACCTTTTCCGGCAACCAGTGGATTCGGATCCATGCTTCCAACATAGACTTTTTTAATCTTTTTTTCAATGATAATTTCTGTACAAGGCGGTGTCTTTCCATAATGACAACACGGCTCTAATGTTACATAAAGTTCTGCGCCTGTCGTATCCTTGCTACAACGTGTCAATGCATTTCGTTCTGCATGAAAGCCGCCTATTTTTTCATGATAGCCTTCCGCGATGATCGCATCATCTTTCACTACCACGCACCCGACCATGGGATTTGGAGAAGTGTGCCCCATTCCAAGCTTTGCAAGCTCCATCGCCCTTCTCATGTACTTTTCTTCCACCTGTCTATTCCTCCTTTTTCAAGGGACTTTTGAAGTCATACAGGTTTTATACAAAAAGAAACCCCGAACAAGATCGTCCGAGGTTTTTGTATCAAAAAAAATCTGCATTTCTTCTCACATCCAGACTATACTGTCGGTTTCGGAATCACACCGAATCAACTGCCTTGCAGCTCGCGGACTAGATTGCTCATCACCGCCGGTCGGGAATTTGTACACGTCGTACAGCACCCTGCCCCGAAGATTTTTACATTACTACTATAGGCGCCTTTTTCTATTTTGTCAATGAAAACATTTTTTTGTTTCTTTTTCTGTTTTTGTGTGGTAATATGTTTATGAGTTTTTCACAGGAAATTTTAACAGAAAGGAGCGAGCCAGTATGAATCAACAACAGAAAGAAATGCTCTCTTATGTAACCGATTTTTTTCACTCTCATACGCATACCACTTCCGGTAATTATGCTTTTCGCAATAAATTAGACCATACTGTTCGTGTGACGCGCTGGGTGGAACGAATTTGTGCGGGCGAACATGTCGATCCGGAAATTCCGGTAACTGCTGCCATTTTTCATGATATCGGGTATAATATCAACCGCAATGATCATCCGAAACACAGTGCTGTTCTGGCACGAAAATATCTGGAATCACATGGCTTTTCACCGGACTATGTCGATGAAGTTTGTGAGATCATCGCACTACACGGAAACAAGGAATTATTAGTTCCGTCTTCTCCGATCGGTCTGATCATTTTGATCGAAGCTGATAATATTGATGAAAAAGGAGCTCTGTGTGTTCTGCGTGATGGAATGTCTGAGGGAAATAAACCTCGGGAAGAACAATCTTACATGAACACTTATGAGCGTTTGAAATTCTTTGCCATAAAAGATACGAACAATATCATGGTCACAAAAACCGGAGATAAAATCTGGAAAGAGCATATCCGTGTTTTAAATGAATTTGTCAAATCTTTAGAATATGATCTGGGCGTCGGGGAAGCGTAATCCCCAGCGCCTTTTTTATTGTTTCGCATTTGGAATCTGTCGGCCCTCTGTATCCATATGAAAGTCTTTTCGAATGATCAATTCTGAAACCGGAACCACCTGATATCCTGCTTTTTCTAAATTTGTCAATAGCGTATCAAGTGCCTGTGCGGTATATTTGGCTCCATTATGGCACAAAATGATCGAACCGTTCCCCAGATGTTTATGATTGCATACGGTTTCAATGATCGAGTCTACCCCGTAATTTTTCCAATCAAGGCTGTCTACATCCCACTGTATACTGTAAAATCCACAATCTCTTGCAACCGTGATCACATCATTATCATAGTCCCCATATGGCGGGCGAAACAAAAACATCTTATATCCAGTCAATTTTTTTACTTCTTCGTAAGGCTGCATCAGTTCCTCTTTTATCTCCTCCTTAGAAAGCTGACTCATATTTTTATGATTCTGACTATGATTTCCCAGATCATGCCCTGCTTTTAAAATCGCCTTTACATCATCCGGATAACTTTTAATCCAGCCGCCTGTCATGAAAAAAGTCACATGCACATTATGTTTTTTTAAAATTGACAGAATTTGTTTTGTGTCCTCATTTCCCCATGCAGCGTCAAAACTCAGTGCTACTTTCGGCTCTTTTGTCTGCACACAATAAATCGGCAGTTCTCTGCCCGTTGCATTTGCAGTCACCGTCACAATCTCAGGCAAATTTTTCACAATAGAGAGTAAAAACAAAACACAACCGATCAGAAACAACATTCTGGCCGGGCGAATTCCATAAAACTTTCCAGTTTCTGAATTTTGCATCGTACGCTCCAGAAAGATTTTACTATATTTTATGCCCCAAAATTCTATTTATGATAAGACAAAAAAAACCTCTGACAGAGATTTCTGCCAGAGGTTTTTTTATTCTTTTCTAAAGTTTTATTATCCTTTTACGCCTCCGAGTGATACACCTGCAACGATGTATTTCGATAATAACAGATAAGCAATGATCAAAGGAATGACTGTTACGAAAAGTCCTATATATACAACACCATAGTCTACACGGAACTGATCGGAGGTCAGTAACTGTACAAACATCGGCAGTGTTTTTTTCGTATCAGACGTCAGTAAGATCGATGGTGTAAATAAGTTATTCCACTGTGCGATAAACTGGAAGATCGCTTGTGTAGCAAGTGCCGGTTTCATGATCGGCAAAATAATCGAGTTAAATGTGCGGAATTCCCCTGCGCCATCAATTCGCGCTGCTTCCACAATTTCCATGGAAAACGTACTTTCCAGATACTGTTTCATGAAGAAGACAACCGCCGGAGCCGCAATACACGGGATGATCAGCGGAATATAGCTGTCAACAAGATTCAATTTTAACATGAAACGGTAAAAACCGATAATGGAAATCTGGTTTGGCACCATCATGATCGCCATGATAAATGCCCATGCAAATTTTTTCAATTTAAAGTCGTATACATGAATTCCATAAGCTGTCATAGCGGAAAAATAAACAGCACAAAAAGTACCTGGTGCGGAAATGATCAGCGAGTTCAGCATCGCTTTCCACAATGTGATCTGCATACCGTTTTGTTTTGCCTGAAGATTCTTCCAGTTTTCAATCAGGTGTGTACTTGGAATCAGACTAACACCGGATTTGATTGCCTCGGAAGAACGGGTTGCATTCATGATCATGAGTAAGAACGGGAGTAAACTCATGATGCAAAACAGAATACAGATAATATTCCGAAAGATTTTTTGTCTGCGCAATTTCGCTGTATATCCATCTGTTACTTTTTTTGTTGCGCCTCCATTTTCTGTAATCACTGCTGCACTCATACGTTTCTACCCCCTTTGCAATTTCTTCTGCTGCTTCTTCAGTTTTCTTGCGTCTTTGTCCCCCATACTTGCGAAGAAAATCAAACTGATGATCAGCGTAATAACAAACAACAACACGGAAACTGCGGCTGCTTTTCCAACTTCACTGTTGTATAATCGCATGATATACATTGCCATTGTTGTAGACGTATCATCCGGCTGACCGACAAGTCCTGTCTTGCTGACATTGAATAAAGCCGGGATATCATACATCTGTAAACCACCGATCGCAGATGTGATCAGTACATACAAAAGAATCGGTTTCAATAACGGCAGGGTGATATAACGGAATTTTTGTCCGCCGGTTGCCCCGTCGATTTCCGCCGCCTCATATAGGCTCGGGTCAATTCCCAAAATACCAGAAATCAATAATAGCGTCGTATTTCCGTACCACATCCAGAACAGAATAAAGGCAATGAGCCCTCGTGTTCCCATTGTACTGGTCATGAAATTGAAATCTTTTCCGATAATGCCAATTGCCTGCAAACTTTTTGTCACCGGTCCATACTGTGAAAACATCGCACCGAATAAAACAGATACAGATGCTGCTGTGATGACACTCGGTAAGTAAATGATGATTTTATATGTGCCTCTTGCTCTTAATTTTACAGTTTCATTTGTAAACCATGCTGCTAAAAGCAGGGATACCAGAATCTGTGGCACGAAGTTCAACCCCCACATAATGAGAGTATTTTTCAAATATTTAAGAAAGTACGCGTTTTCTCCTGAAATCATTCCAAGAATTTTTTGAAAATTTTCTAATCCACAAAATTCGATGAATTCTCTTCCGTTTCTCTTATAATAGTTTAATGTGCTGTAATAAAAGGTATTGATCAATGGCCATACCTGAAAAAATAAATATGTCAGAAAAAATGGTGCAAGAAAGAAATATCCGTATTTCCCATAGTCCACTTTTTTTGTCTTTTTATTCATACTCTACTCCTTTCTCTATCTGTTTCCACAATTTTACCCAGGAAGAAGCCAAACCCACGCCCCATTTGATCTAGACTTCTTCCCTTCGGGTAAAATGTATTACATCTTAGAAATTCCCTTATCAGATATTTCGATTATTCTGTTTTCAGATAAGAGTAGGTATCATGCACACTTGCTTTGAAATCAGCAATTGCTGTATCTTTATCTTTTTCACCGTTAATGTAAGCTTTTACCTGTGTATCCCATAACTGATTGATTGTCTGATCCTCTGCTGTTGCAGTAGAAGCATTGATCTTGTCAGCCAGCGGTTTGTAGAATCCGATGATATCAAATTTATCATCAAACAGTTTATCGCAAGTAATCTCTCCGGATTTTGAAAGTTCATCCAGTGCTTCTTTGTTGTTGATGTAATCTCCGTTCGTACTATTGATCGCCTTCATAGACTCCGTCTCACAAGTGAAGAATTTCATGATCGTTGCTGCCATTTCCGTATCAGAGCAATCTTTTGTTGCTGCAAGTCCGGTACCACCCCAGAAGAACTGCTGTGGTCCCTCTACTAAAATTGTATTGTGATCCCATGTCTTGCTTAAGCACCAATATGTAAACCACGGGCATCCGGAATAAGCCAGTGTCTCGCCGTCCATGTTTGCATTCCAGTCTGCAGACCACTGTGTGGTATCATAAGTATAGCCCTCATCGTGCAGCTGTTTTGCAACATCCATGTACTGTTCCATATTACCATCGATCTGAATGGTATCATTTTCATCATACCAGCCTGTTTCACGAGAATTACCGAAAATACGGAATACATCATCCGGACCGGAGAATAATTTGCATTCACCGTTTGATGCTTCTTTTAACTTCTTACCTGTTTCCAAAATCTTATCCCAGGATGAGAAGTATTTGTCCTGTAATTCTGTCGGATCTGTTGTTCCAAGATATTTTTTTGCCAAGTCTGCACGAATCTGGATGGATCCCGGTGTTGCCTGCCAGAACAATGCTTTTACTTTTCCATCCTCTGCAGATGTTCCAAGGTCCAGATTGTACTGATACTGATTTTTGTAATCATCTGCTGTTACACCTAAATCATCCACCGATTTCAGATAATCACTATTTACATATTTTAATACGTAATCGACCTCTAAGCCCATCATATCCGGATACAGATCTTTTCCGGAATCTTCTAATACTTCATCGATTTTTGTCTGATAGGTATCAGATCCACCAGTATTTACGAATACGATTCTGTTGTAAAGATCCGGATATTTCTCCTTAAACGGTCCATCGAGTAACTTTTTGATATCGTCATTCCAACCCCAGATGACGAATGCATCATCTTTTGATGCGTCTCCTGTTACCTCATTGTCCGCTGTTTCTGCGGTATCGCTCGCCTCAGCAGTGTCACTTGCTTCTGCAGTATCACTTGCTGTGGTATCTGTTGTAGTGTTATCCGTAGAATCTGTGTTTGTGGTAGTCCCCCCACCATTGTTTGAACCGCCGCATCCTGCGGTCAATCCTGCTACCATCATGGTACAAAGCATTGCACTTACAATTCTCTTTTTCATATAATCTTCCTCCTACATTATATAGTTTCTTTTGGTTTTCCGGAAATCTTTGCCACTGATTGCCCCTCGCAAAGTTTTCCATCTATAACAACCCTCTCAACGAGCGTCGTTTTCGGTTTTTCAATCGTACGGATCAAGCATTCGGCTGCTCTTGCACCAATTGCATCCGTATCCTGCACAATTGTCGTCAGACTTGGATGTAACATCTGCGACACGCGAATCCCATCGTATCCGGCTACCGAAATGTCTGTCGGAATCCTTAACCCCAATTCCTGAATCACATTTCTTCCTCCGATGTAGGAAGAATCATCCGGATAGATAATACATGACGGCGGATCCTCTAAATTTAACAATTTACGAGTCTCTATTTCTGTTTCCTGTATATCTAAGTACGAAGCTTCCCGTACATAGCTATCTGGTATTTCCAATCCTAATTCCTCTGTTGTCCGATAAAAGCTTGCGAGCCGCTCCCTTGTAACGGGTGCGTCCTGACCGTGGATGTAAGCAATTTTTCGATGCCCCTGTGAATAAATATACCGCACCAGATCAGCCATGCCTTTTACATTATTCGAACAAACCGCCGTGCAGTTTTGCTGCACATAATCAATCGTGACTACCGGCAGATCACCATTCATCAATTCTGTGACCCCTGGTTCCTTAAAATTGACACATACAATGACGACCCCATCGAAATTTCGATATTTGCAGTGCTCGTAATAAGATATTTTTTGATTTCCGAAAAACGTATTAATAAACGTAATATCGTATCCCAACTCTTCCGCCCGCACTTTAAATCCATTCATCACCTGAGCAAAATATTCATGCGTCAGACCACGACTTGCTTCGTCCTCAAATAAAACCCCAATATTATAAGAACGTTTTGTCTTCAGCGCCCTTGCTGCGGAATTTGGAAAATATCCCATCTCTTTTGCCGTTTTCTGTATTCTCTTTTTTGTCTCCTCACTGATATCACTCTGATCGTTTAGAGCCTTACTAACCGTAGCAGTCGAAACCCCACATCGAGCTGCTATATCCTTCAAAGCTACCATATGCATTCCCCATTCGTAAAACGCTTTACTCTTAATCGTTTTCGTGTTTCTATTATACGTCTAAAAAAAATCTTTTGCAACTGTTTTTCGATATTTTTTCGTAATTCGTCTGATTTCACAGTTTCTGTTTTCGTAATTTAGCGAAAATGTACAATCAATTTCGTATTTCTTCTATATAATACGCAAGTGTTTCGTTCCCATGCGAGGTGGTCTTGTTTTCTGTTACTTTCTTTTATTTTCTCTCTTCATTTCTCTCATGCGTTATTTTTTGTCTTGTCTGTTTATTTTCTAAATAGTCTGATTTCTTATGTTTTGTGCCTAAAGCCAACTTTTATGTTACCTTGTTTTCTAAAATTATTTTTTTGGTTATTTTGACGGTTTTTCATATTTTTCTATTTTTAGATTGATTTTTCTGCACATATATACTATACTTTTTATAACCTTAATCGTTTTCGGCTGTTTTGCGCAATTTTGCGTATCTGACAGCCCATTTTATTATATGTATGTTTTTTTAGAGGAGGATATGTTACTATGAAATTTGGTCATTTTGATGATAAAAAGAAAGAATATGTGATTACTTCACCGAAAACACCGTTGCCTTGGATCAACTATCTTGGCTGCGAAGATTTTTTTTCACTGGTTTCAAATACCTGTGGCGGGTACAGCTTTTATAAAGATGCGAAACTGTTACGCCTCACAAGATATCGCTACAATAATGTACCGCTTGACAGTAACGGACACTATTACTACATAAAAGACGGGGATACAATCTGGAACCCGGGCTGGATGCCAACAAAAACCGATCTTGATTCTTATACCTGCCGTCATGGACTGGGCTATTCTGTTTTCGAAGGAAGCAAAAACGGTTTATCGGCTGTTTTAACTGATTTCGTACCGATCGGTGCAAGCTGCGAAGTCAATAAACTGACTTTAAAAAATGAAAGCAGCGAGGTAAAGACTTTTCAGGTATTTTCATACGTTGAGTTCTGTCTCTGGAATGCCATGGACGATATGACAAACTTCCAGCGTAATTTTTCTACCGGTGAAGTTGAAATTCATGGCTCTACCATCTACCATAAGACAGAATACCGCGAACGTAGAAATCATTATGCTATTTACTCCGTCAATGCTCCAATCGACGGATTTGATACAGACCGTGATGCTTTTCTGGGCGCTTATGGTGAAAACAGGGAACCAGAAGTGGTGAAAAATGGTGTTTCCAAAAATTCTGTTGCAAGCGGCTGGGCACCGATCGGTTCTCATTATTTAAACGTCACCTTGCAGCCAGGTGAATCCAAAGATTTCATCTTTGTTCTGGGTTATGTGGAAAATCCAGAAGATCAAAAATGGGAAGGGCTGAACAAAGTAAACCGTAAACCAGCCGAAGCACTTCTCTCCCGTTTTGACACAACAGAAAAAGCCGATCAGGCTCTGGAAGACTTAAAAACTTACTGGGAGGAACTGTTAAGTCACTTTACAGTCTCCTCTTCAGAAGAAAAACTCGATCGCATGGTCAATGTATGGCATCAGTATCAATGTATGGTCACTTTTAATATGTCGCGTTCCGCTTCCTATTTTGAATCCGGCATTGGTCGAGGCATGGGATTTCGTGATTCCTGTCAAGATTTGCTTGGTTTCGTTCACTTGATTCCAGATCGGGCGCGGGAACGAATTTTAGATATCGCCGCCACACAATTTGAAGACGGAAGTGCCTACCATCAGTATCAGCCTTTAACCAAAAAAGGAAATTCTGACATCGGAAGCGGATTCAACGATGACCCGCTTTGGCTGATTGCAGGGGCAGCTGCTTATATCAAAGAAACCGGTGATTATTCCATTTTAGACGAACAGACACCATACAATAGCGATCCTTCCAAAGCAACTGACTTTATGGAACATCTGCGCCGTTCCTTCCATTATACAGTAGAACATTTAGGACCGCATAAATTACCATTGATTGGTCGCGCTGACTGGAACGACTGTCTGAATCTAAACTGTTTCTCCAAAGAACCTGGCGAATCTTTCCAGACATTTGGTCCTTCCGAGGGACCTGTTGCAGAATCCGTATTTATTGCCGGTATGTTTGTAAAATACGGAAAAGATTATGTAGAAATTTGTAAACACAGAGGACTGCTTGACGAAGCAAAAGAAGCGGAAGGTTATATTGCAGACATGGAAAAAGCCGTTTTGGAAAATGGATGGGACGGTGAATGGTTTTTACGTGCATACGATGCTTATTCTCAGAAGATCGGTTCCAAAGAATGCGAAGAAGGAAAGATTTTTATCGAACCACAAGGTTTCTGTGTTATGGCAGGCATAGGCTTAAAAGAAGGAAAGTGTCTGCAGGCAATGGAATCTGTTGAAAAACATTTGGATACAAAATATGGCATAGTCCTTTTGCAACCTTGTTATACAAAATACCATGTAGAATTGGGTGAGATCACCTCTTACCCAGGCGGATATAAAGAAAATGCCGGCATTTTCTGTCACAACAATCCATGGATTTCTATTGCAGAAACAGTTGTCGGACGTGGAAACCGCGCTTGGCAGGTCTACACACGTACCTGCCCGGCTTATATCGAAGACATCAGTGAAATTCATCGTACGGAACCATATGTCTATTCACAAATGATTGCCGGAAAAGATGCACCAAATTTTGGAGAAGCAAAAAACAGTTGGCTGACTGGTACCGCAGCCTGGACATTCCTCGATGTATCCCAGTTTATTCTCGGTATTCGACCGGATTACGATGGATTGATCATTGATCCTTGTATCCCATCTTCATTAGATGGTTTTGAGGCAAAACGTGATTTTAGAGGTGTGACCTATCATATTACGGTAAAAAATCCAAACGGTGTTGAAAAAGGAATCTCTTCGTTGATCGTCGATGGTGTCCCTGTAAAAGGGAACATGATTCCATTTGATGGAAGTAAAAAGAACGTCACGGTAGAAGCTGTGATGGGATAAAATTTTATTATTTATGTAATAAAAAGCTGTCGTTCGAAATATTTTCGAACGATAGCTTTTTTAAAAGAAACGCATCATATATGAAAATCCACTGGCTACTTGAATGATTCCACAGAACGCAGACACAATCATCCAACCATATTGTGCTCTTTTGTCTGTTATTTTCGTAAATAAATAGAGAATCAAGAACCAAAACATCACTTCCATCATAAACAGCACACGTCCGCCAGAAGCATAGATCGTTGGTGTGAAATACATGATACAAGTGCAGGCAAGTCCAGCAAGGAAAAATAACTCTTCCGCAATCCGATCAAACCAGGTGTCACTAGTCTGCCATAGCAAATAAATCGTCAATCCAATTGCAATACACCACCAAATGATCGCAAAACGATTTTGTGTTGTTATCGTACTCCATTTTGCCACATGATCTACACGTTTTGTGATATCCGGCACACCAATTCCCATCTCAGAAAACGTTTCGATTCCAAAATAGGAAAGTGCTGTTGTCCCGATCAAAAGCAAACTGACAGCGGATAAATATCGTTTCCAATCGTTTCGTTTCCACAAGAAGTACATAAGTAACGCCCACAACAAGATCAGATACATCCGACTCTCATTTGCCAATGTACTGCATAAAAATTGCAGTGTGATAAAGAAATGGTTTCCTACCGACATCGTTGCATACTCCGGCATCCAGCTGGCAATTTCATCCGCACTTCGCGCGGATGTTCCCGGAGAAATAAATAATACAACCAGACCGACAATACAAATCAACGTCTGAATTGTAGGTAAAACCGGAATTTTCGATGTTTTTCGAACATGATAACACACAGCGATCACGCCAAAGGCAATATCAACCGCTGCGATCTGCTCCAATCCCATCGCTGCAATAAAGCCAAGCGGAATCGAATACAAAAACTGCCTTTTCTGCACCGTTCCTTTTCTTACAAGATCCGCAAACGGCATCATTGCCCAGATTCCACATACGACACTCCACAGATAAAAGGTCGATCCTGTCATCCAGATGGAAGAATATCCGATTACTTCCATATCCATAAATAAAATACAGATACACACGCTCGCAGACAGGAAAAAATTTTGCTGTTCCGAAATATTTGTGCACACCTTCTTTACCAAATGTACCAATCCGGCCGGAAGAAATGTGAGCATTGCTGCATTTGCCACTCGCCAAAATCCAATGCCAAAATAAAAAGCCACATACGTCATTGCTTCGGATGTGGCTCTGCCTTCCCATGTGATGTAACGATATTTGACGTACTCAAAAAAACCTTTGCTATGCGCCATTTCATAAAAAAAGGCGTCATCACCATCTGAATACTGTATCTGTGTACAGATCAGATATGCCATGACGAAAAAAACTGCCCATATTAAACAGGTTGCCAGCCGGAGCCGTCTTGACGACTCCGGAGTAACCTGACTTTGTGCCACCTGTTGATTTTTAAGCTTCATGCTCGTTGCAGCTTACTGCACCGCTCTTTGGATCTACTGTAACATATGCACCGCTTGTCAAAACATCGGTTGCATTCTTTGTATTTAATAATACAGGAATATTCAAAGATTCTCCAACTGCGATCGCATTTGCATCTTCTGCTGCTTCTACAATGATTCCAGCTGCTTTACGGATGGATTTAATCATATCACTTGTGATTTTTGATGCTACGACAATATCACCCGGCTGAAAGTTTTTTTCTAAATCAGCAATGTTTTTTGCTACGCAGAGATTACCAGATGCTGCCTGCTCACCGATTCCCTCACCATTTGTAAGAATATGACCTGCCACATGTACTTTGATCAGGTTTGTTGTTCCGGATACACCAAGTGGTACACCTGCTGTGATAACTACAACGTCACCCTGCTCGATCAATCCTGCTTTCTCAGTTACTTCTACTGCATGCTCGAATAATTCATCTGCATCGTCTTTCTTTTCTACCAGAAGTGGTGTTACACCCCAAGATAAGTTCAGCTGACGAACAACCTTCGGATCCATACTGCATCCGATGATTGGACGACCCGGACGGAATTTCTCGATGTTACGAGCGGTACGACCGGATTTTGTAACAGTGATGATTGCTGCTGCATTTAAATCAGCTGCAGTTGTAACGGTTGCATGAGAAATTGCATTTGTGATATCTGGGTTTGTCTCTAATTCACGGTTTTTCAGACGCTGACGATAATTGATATCCTGCTCTGTACGTGTAGCGATCTTAACCATTGTCTTAACAGCCT
>JBJENW010000119.1:0-16120 GCA_051880395.1 Lachnospiraceae bacterium
GTCCGCCCGGAAAAGAATCCGGTTTTGATTCTTAGCCGGGCGAACAGGATGTGCCAGTTGTCCAACCTCCAAAAAACAGCAAAAATAAAGCTTCGCAGAACTGCCCGTCGAAAACTTACTTCATTTCTGTCAAGCCACGCTGTCAGATGCCACCCGTGTTCTGTGCCTGCCCGAATCCCGGAAACGTCCGGCTAGGAATCCCCCGGATGAGATCTGTTTCGCCCATCCACCCCCAAAAAGTGGTGGAGCCAATAACGTTTCGGGTAGCCAAAAAAGTAGTGGTAGCAACACTTACACCCATATAAAGCGTAAAAAAGAAACCTCACAACAGGGAATGCTGTGAGGCTTCTTCTATTTCAAACCAGACGATTTATTTTTACTGCTGACGCGCAGACGAGACATCGCACGAGCCAAAGACGCCTGCGACATATAGTACTCTTGAATACTCTGTTTCTGCCGCAACTGTTCTTCTGCCCGCTCTTTTGCTTCACGCGCACGACGCACATCGATCTCCTCTGGATGCTCAGCTGTATCCACGATCACAGTGACACGATTATTGATGACCTGGGCAAACCCCGGTCCAACTACACCGTCGATCCAGGTTCCATCATCTTTCTGAACCTTGATTTCCCCAATTTCCACAGCAAGAATCGTATTTTCATGATGAGCCTGAACCGCTTTAGAGCCATCTGGAAGTGGTAAAATCACTTGCTGACACCGATCATCAAAAAAAACTCGGTCACAGGCAATTACCTTTAAGCTAAATGTATTCGGCATATATCCCACTCCTTTTTAGTGTTCGCCCTGCTTTGCTTTTTCTATAACTTCATCGATGGTACCGACATTGAAGAATGCCCATTCCGGATATTCATCCATCTCTCCGTCAATGATCATCTTGAATCCGCGAATGGTCTCTTTTAACGGTACATATTTACCAGGTACGCCAGTAAAGTTCTCTGCCACATGAAACGGCTGCGATAAGAACTTCTGAATCTTTCTCGCACGGGCAACCGTCACCTTATCTTCCTCGGATAATTCTTCCATACCTAAGATTGCGATAATATCCTGCAACTCCGTATATTTCTGTAAAATCTCCTGTACACGGCGTGCCGTCTCATAATGCTCTTTCCCGACAATGTCTTCTTCCAGCATACGAGAATTCGATTCCAACGGATCCACGGCCGGATAGATTCCCTGTTCTACAATCTTACGAGAAAGAACCGTTGTTGCATCCAAATGCGCAAATGTTGTAGCCGGAGCCGGGTCAGTCAAATCATCGGCCGGTACATAGACTGCCTGTACGGAGGTAACGGAACCTTCTTTTGTCGATGCAATTCGCTCCTGCAGCTCTCCCATTTCATTTGCCAGTGTTGGCTGATAACCGACGGCGGATGGCATACGTCCTAACAACGCGGACACCTCCGAACCGGCCTGTACAAAACGAAAGATATTATCAATGAAAAGCAACACATTCTGATGTTCTTTATCACGGAAATATTCTGCCATCGTAAGTCCAGTCTCAGCAACACGCATACGAGCTCCAGGCGGTTCGTTCATCTGTCCGAACACTAATGCAGTTTTCTCTAAAACTCCGGATTCTTTCATCTCTGTCCAAAGGTCGTTTCCTTCACGGGAACGTTCTCCGACACCGGTAAAGATCGAATATCCTCCATGCTCCGTTGCAATATTACTGATCAACTCCTGAATCAATACTGTTTTTCCTACACCAGCGCCACCGAACAGACCGATCTTACCACCTTTTGCATACGGTGCCAGCAAATCAATAACTTTGATTCCAGTTTCCAGAATCTCGGCATTTGCACTCTGATCCTCAAAACTTGGCGGATCTCTGTGAATGCACCAATGTGGCTCCTCTTTCAAATCTTCACCACCATCAATGGTATCACCCAAAACATTAAACAAACGTCCTAACGTTTTATCTCCAACCGGAACGGTGATGCCATCGCCTGTTGCAGTAACTTCCATATCCTTGCAAAGTCCTTCACTGGATGCCAGCATAATACAACGGACGGTATTATTTCCCACATGCTGTGCAACTTCCATCACACAACGCTTTCCGTTGTTATCTACTTCAAGGGCATCTTTTATGGCTGGAAGATCGTTATCTGCAAATTCCACATCAATAACAGGTCCCATCACCTGCACGATTTTTCCTTTCTTCATACTGATAACCATGCCTTTCCTAAAAATTTACCGTTTTTTCTTGCGTCTCTGTGCCTTCGCACCACTGCAGACTTCTGTAATCTCCTGTGTAATGGCCGCCTGACGCACGCGGTTATATTCAATTGAAAGTGCCGAAAGCATTTCTTTCGCGCTCTTTGTAGCAGACTGCATGGCGAGCATTCGAGAGTTATGCTCACTGGCATAGGACTCTACAAGTGCGCCGTAAATAAATCCATTCACATAATTCGGCACCATGTGATTTAAAATTTCCTCCTGTGACGGTTCCATACGCAAATCCTCGTGATACATATCAACCGGTATATTTCCGATGAAATCCTCGCGTTTTAAAGGAAGTAACTGCAGCTTATCTGCTGTCATCGTAACCGCATTTTCCATTTTTGTATAGATAATATAAATCTCGTCTAACTCTCCCTTGATATAGAGATCCAGCACACGGTCCGTGATCACACGCGCTCTATGCAGTGTCGGATTCTGAACGGTGTATTGAAACAATGTGTCTACTTCCAGACCTTCTTTTGCAAAATACTGACGTCCCAACTCACCGACTACAAATAACTTGTTATTTTTTCCCTGCTCAAACAACTCATGTGCCATTTTAAAAACATTGTGATTATAGGCACCAGCCAGACCTTTATCTGCTGTGATAACGATATAGCCACGTTTTTTTTCTTCTTCCGGAATATCTGCTCTCTGATCCAGATACACACTTTCAACATCCGGCATATGACGCAAAAATCGGGAGAACGCTGCCTGCAGAGAATAAAAATATGGCTCCGTATCCTCCAATTTCTTTTTTGCATTGCGCAGTTTTGCAGAGGAAATCATATACATGGCGTTTGTAATCTTCATCGTATCCTGAATGCTCTTCATTCGCTTTTGAATTTCCTTTGTACTTGCCATATCCTACCACCTGCTTTTAAAGTCTTTTGCCGCTGCCAAAATCTGCTCTTCCAGCTCCTCTGTCAATACTTTTTCATTCTCAATGGCATCTATAATATCTTGATGTTCATTATGGAAGAACTCCAGCATCTGTGTCTGGAATTCTTTTGTTTTCTTCACATCAATGTCCAGTAACAGACGCTTGTTTGCCACGGTAAGGGTGACAACCTGTTCTGCAACACTAAGTGGATTACAAAGTGGCTGTTTCAGCAATTGCATTAGGCCATTTCCATATTGCAACTGTTCCTTTGTTCCTTCATCCAGATCCGAACTAAACTGTGTGAAGACTTCCATTTCTCGAAACTGTGCCAGATCAATACGAATTGTACCGCAGGCTTTTTTCATTGCCTTTGTCTGTGCAGCGCCACCAACACGAGATACGGATAAACCAACATTGACCGCCGGGCGCATACCAGCGTTGAACAGATCACTTTCCAGGAAAATCTGACCATCCGTAATAGAAATAACATTGGTCGGAATATAAGCAGACAAGTCTCCTGCCTGTGTTTCAATAATCGGCAATGCTGTGATCGAACCGCCTCCGAGTGAATCATTCAACTTACTGGAACGCTCTAGCAATCTCGAATGCAGATAGAAAACATCTCCAGGATAAGCCTCACGTCCAGGAGAACGTTCCAGCAACAAGGATAATGCTCGATATGCAACTGCATGTTTCGACAGATCGTCATATACGATCAAAACATCTTTGCCTTTATACATAAAATACTCTGCTAAAGAAGTCGCAGAGTATGGCGCT
Organism: Lachnospiraceae bacterium; assembly: GCA_051880395.1. Classification (GTDB taxonomy): domain Bacteria; phylum Bacillota; class Clostridia; order Lachnospirales; family Lachnospiraceae; genus JBJENW01. Next base: position 3,902 of record JBJENW010000119.1, read on the forward strand.
ATATACTGCAGGGATGCAGAATCACTTGCCACTGCCGCTAATACAATGGAATACTCCATCGCATCATATTTATTCAATGTATTTACAATTTTTGCAACTGTAGATGCTTTCTGGCCAATGGCCACATAGATACAAATAACATCTTTGCCTTTCTGGTTTAAGATCGCATCAATTGCAATTGAAGTTTTTCCTGTCTGACGGTCTCCGATGATCAACTCACGCTGTCCACGCCCAATTGGAAACATAGAATCGATAGAAAGGATTCCTGTCTGAAGCGGTTGTGTAACACTCTGACGATCTACAATACTCGGTGCTTCATTTTCAATCGGACGATAATCATCCGCTTTGATTTCACCTTTTCCATCGATCGGTGCTCCCAAAGCATCTACAATTCTCCCTAAAAATGCATCTCCTACCGGAATACCTGCTTTTTTCTTTGTCCGGACAACTTTATCGCCCTCACTGATCCCGGTATCTTTTCCAAATATAATGCAGCTGATCTGATCCCTTTTGATATCCTGCACCATACCTTTGACGCCGTTTTCAAAAACAACGATTTCTCCGTACATCGCATGATCAATACCATAAATGGTGGCAATTCCATCACCAACCCAGATAACCGTACCTGTCTCTTTTTCTTTTGTTTCAAACTCAAAATTCTGTATTTCTTCTTTTAAAATCGAAATGATTTCATCCGAATTAATCGAACCCACGGATATCACCTCCAAACCAATCTCTGTTTTAATTCTTTCACTCGTCCCTGCAGGCTCTGATCGATTTCCTCATCACCGACACGAATGACAAAGCCGCCTATTAAATCCGGCTTTTCCACGAGTTTCAGTTCTACTTTTTGTCCGTGGAATTTTTTTCTGATATATTCTTTTATCTTTTTTTCCTGCGCCTCACCAGGCTTTGTCACATAAAAAAGCTCCGCTTTTATTACGCCGTTTGCCCTGTCATAGCACTCCTCATACGCTTTTAAAGTATCCTCTAATTCATCCAGATTGTGGTGCATACTTTGTACACACAAAAAATTCTGAATTTCTTCTGGGAAAATCCGCCGTATAAGTTTCTGCTTCTTCTCCTGTGGAAGCGTTGGATTTATCAGTTCTTTTAATAACTGTGGTGTCAAAGAGAGAATCCGTTTTGTCTCTATGATCACCTCCGGCTGTACACCCAATTCAAAAAGAACCGCTCCATAATTACTGGCCGTCTGTGTCATCTACATCACCTGCTTTGGCTAAAAATTCATCATACATAGACTGGTTTTTCGCATCATCTGCCCGCTCTGCCACGATTTTATCTGCCGCAGTCAGTGCGATCCCGGCAATCTGAGATTCCAGATCTTTCAATGTCTTTTCTCTCTCTAAACTGATCTGCTCCTGTGCTTTGGCAAGAATGAATTTTGCCTTATCGTCTGCATCTTTTACTTTCGCATCATACTGTGCTGCAGCACTACTTTTTGCTTTTTCAATGATCTGCGATGATTCCACTTCGGCCGTCTTGATTTTCTCTTCGTACTGAAGTTTTAACGCATCTGCCCGATTCTTTGCTGTTTCTGCTTCTGTAAACTTTCCTTCGATCATATCTTCCCTCTGTTTCATCACAGAAAGAATCGGTCCAAACAGAAATTTTTTCAAAATCAGATATAACACTAACAGGTTGATCAGCGTAAAAACAATCGTTACCAAATCTAATTTTAACATTCGCTTTCCAGCCTTTCTAAAAGATTCGTTATGTTCCCTGCTCTTTTATTTCAAAATGAAGATAATCAACAATGCAACAACGAATCCAAAAATTGCAGTACCTTCGGCCAACGCACAACCAAGGATCAAAGATTTACTGATCTTGCTTTCTGCTTCCGGCTGTCTTGCGATCGCCTCTGTTGCTTTTGATGTTGCGATACCGATACCAATACCTGCTCCGATACCTGTTAATGCTGCGATTCCTGCTCCAATTGCTACTAATGAATTCATACTTCACACACTCCTTTAAAATGATTCTAAAACTGATATCTGCTATTCCAATTCTTCTTTCATGAACATTGATGTCAAAAACGTAAATACATACGCCTGAATCAAACCATCAAATAAATCAAAATAACAACTACAAATTGCCGGTGCGATCACCGGAACGACCTGTTTGATCAATTCCATGATAACAAATGCACCCAGCACATTTCCAAACAGTCGCATGCACAAGGCAAGCGGCCGGATCAATACCTCTAAGATATTCATCGGGGTAATGATCACAACTGGCTCCGTAAAACTTTTCAGCCAGCCTTTGACGCCTTTTTGATGAATACCTGCATACTCAATCAATACAATGCTCATCAACGCCAGCGTCGCGGTTACACCAAGATCCTTTGTCGGAGGCTTAAAGCCCAAGATTCCGATAAGGTTTGAAACAGCAAGATAAGTAATGACCGTCAGTAAATAGGGGATATAACGGGTACCATTCTTGCCGAGGATTCCGTCGAAAAAGTCATATAACATACTGACAATTGATTCCAGTGCAATCTGGACTTTTCCCGGATTCCTAACTTTCAAATTTCTGGTCAGAAGAATCGAAACGATCAGTAGCACCGCCATGATAATCCATGTGACTGCGACTGACTCTGCAATAGGAATACCGCCAAAAATCGGAATTGTAAACACATTATTACAATTCAATTCCTCTAACAGATTATTTACCATCTTCTCCGTATCAATCGCTTCCTTTCTTCCGCAGATTCTCAAGATTTTTCTATCTGCTCTGTCACTGCATCGTAACAGAGTTTAAAATCTTAAGTTTGCACAAATTTTACTTTATAAAAACGTAAATGTCAATTTTAGGCGTTTACGATTTTTTTATGGTTTTTTTTGTAAATTTTAACCAATTTTGCTTTCCTTTTGAAGGAATCTTTGTTTTTTTACCTCTATCTATTTTTTGTACGCTGGTTCTTTTATAATAATTTCACTTTTATCTGAAGTATTTTTCTCTTTTCCCTTTTTTACTTTGTGAAAAATTTATCTTTTCAGCATTCTTTTGTCATTTTTTCTGTTTCAACTGTTGAATTTTACACTTGACAAAGTTGTCTTTTGTTACATTTCTACTTAAATAGTTTTGAACCGTGTTTTATTATAGAAAATTCTTTTAAAAAAGTAAACTATGTATTTGATCGTTTCAAACTACGGTTTTCATCTAATAAAAAAATACAAAAAAAAGAAGACACTCCTAGCGGGAATGTCTTCTTCGACTTACAACTCTTTATTTATTTTTTACCTCTAGCTTTGTCTTACCACCCATATATGGCTGTAGCGCTTTTGGAATATTCACAGAACCATCTGCATTCAAGTTGTTCTCCAAGAATGCGATCAACATACGCGGTGGTGCAACAACGGTATTATTCAAAGTATTTGCAAAATATTTCTTGCCGTCTTTTCCTTTTACCTTGATATTTAATCTTCTTGCCTGTGCATCTCCCAAATTTGAGCAGCTTCCGACTTCGAAATATTTCTTCTGTCTTGGAGACCATGCCTCGACATCACAGGATTTCACTTTCAAATCTGCCAGATCACCGGAACAACACTCTAATGTACGGACCGGGATATCCAGACTACGGAACAAATCTACGGTATTCTGCCACAATTTATCATACCACATCTTTGCTTCTTCCGGCTTACATACCACGATCATTTCCTGCTTTTCAAACTGATGAATCCGATAAATACCACGTTCTTCAATGCCATGTGCGCCTTTTTCTTTTCTAAAACATGGAGAATAACTCGTCAAAGTATATGGAAGCTTTTCCTCTTCGTTTGTCGTATTGATAAATTTACCGATCATGGAATGCTCGGATGTTCCGATCAGATACAGATCCTCGCCTTCGATCTTATACATCATAGCATCCATTTCGTCAAAACTCATAACTCCTGTTACCACATTAGAACGAATCATATATGGCGGAATGCAATAAGTAAATCCGCGATCGATCATAAAATCCCTAGCGTAAGCCAACACTGCAGAATGAACTCTTGCAATATCACCCATCAGATAGTAGAAACCGTTTCCTGCTACCTTTCCGGCTGCATCCATATCAATACCATCGAATTTTTCCATAATATCTGTATGGTATGGAATCTCAAAATCCGGTACCACAGGTTCCCCGAATTTTTCGATCTCTACATTACAAGAATCGTCTTTTCCGATCGGTACAGATGGATCAATGATATTTGGAATCGTCATCATGATTTTCTTTACTTTTTCCTGTAATTCTTTTTCTTTGTTCTCTAATTCAGCGAGACGTTCTGCATTTTTTTCTACCTGAGCCTTTGCTTCCTGCGCCTCGTCTTTCTTCCCCTGTGCCATCAGTGCGCCGATCTGTTTGGAAATCTTGTTTCTGCTTGCACGTAGTTCATCCGCTTCTTTCTGTGTGGCTCTTGCTTGTGCGTCAAGCTCGATCACTTCATCTACTAACGGTAATTTCTGGTCTTGAAATTTGTTTTTTATGTTCTGTTTTACAATATCCGGATTTTCACGGACAAATTTTAAATCTAACATCTCATTTCCTCCTACCCGTCTTATCTTTTTGCATTATACGCCACTTTTTTTCACTGCGCAACCTTTTTTTCACTCTGTCCATCTTTTACTCATGACGTAATGCGTCGATCGGATTCAGATTTGCTGCTTTATAAGATGGCAGCATTCCAAAGATTACTCCGATCAACATAGAAAATACAACGGAGATTACAGCTGCTGTTGGACTGATCGCAACCGGTGTGTCACTGACTCTCGATATGATCTGCGCTAACCCGATTCCGACTGCCACACCTACAGCACCACCAATACTTGTTAAAACTGCTGCCTCTGTAAGAAACTGCAGAAGAATCGAAGATTTTTTTGCCCCGATTGCCTTTTTCAAACCAATCTCCTGTGTTCGCTCTGTAACAGATACCAGCATGATGTTCATAACACCGATACCACCAACAAGAAGTGAAATTCCGGCAATCCAAATCAGCATCGAATTTGTTGACTCACTCAATTCCTGTTGTTCTCGTGCTTTTTCAAGTAAATCCTGCGCCTTATATTTTACATTGTTATTTTCATTTACAGTCAAACAGGCGTTTAACAGATCCTCAGTCTTTTTTCCAACCGTCGTCATGTCATCTGTACTTTCAACCCCTACTACAACGTTCTGTGGTTCATCAAACTGATATATAATTGGCCAGTCTGCATCTGGAATAAAGATTTTACCACTGTTTTCCTGTGCATAGGTATCATAATCCTTCATTGAATTAATCTTTGGTTCAAATTCCTTTTTCTTTGTGATCACTCCGATCACAACAAACGGCTCTTTGCGAAGTTCGATTGTTTTTCCAACCGGTTCTTCTCCCTGAAACAGATTGTAAGCGGAATCTTCGTCTAAGATCGCCACTTTCCGAAATTTTTTATAATCATCTTCCGTAAAATTCCTGCCCTTTTGCATAATATAATCACAGGTATCCATGTAATTCTGGCTAACGCCGAGCACCGTACCTCCACTGATCGTATTATTTAAATAATAGATACCACCATCATATTCGCACCGCTCGCTGTAAGTTGCAACGGAAGTTGCACCATCTATTTTTTTTATGCTTTTTAGTGTCTGTTCTGATACCATCGGAACACCACTTGGAATACTCTGATAGCTAAGATCGATCGGATCATCTCCCTGATTTAGCTCTACTTTTACTGTATTTTCACCAGAGCCCACCAGATTCTCTTTAATCTGTTCGTTTGTTCCCTTGATGGTCGATACGATCGCAATAATCGCCGCAATACCGATAATAATACCCAGCATCGTCAAAAAGGAACGCATTTTATGTGACCAGATGCCCTGAAAGGCCATTCTAATATTTTCTATCATCCTCTGCCTCCCTTAATAATTATACAGACTTTCCACAGACGCTTCTTTTGTCCGTGCACCTTCTTTTACTTTTTTCCCATATGGAAATGCCAGATAATCACCGGATTTTACTCCACTTTTCACTTCGATCGTATATCCGCCGTAACCGCTTTTTCCAACCTGAACATACTGTTTTACAAGACGTTTGTCTTTTCCTCGTTTCATTACATAATATTTATTATTTTCCTTTCGCACGAAAGATTTCATCAGGTATAATGTATTTGAATTTTCCTGACTGTCATCCCCTGTTGCAATTTTCAGTTCTACCTGATCTCCGTTGTGCACATTAGAGGCGTCTTCGATATAAGCGGTAAACGGATAAAATGAACTATTTGGATTTGATGTTCCGCCATAATATCCCGCTTCCTCACTGCTTGTCGGATAAGGCGAAATCTCTGTGATTTTTGCCTGCAATGGCGTCTGTGTCTCATAATTCATTGCATTAACTTCCTGACCAACTTTAACCTGATCTAATAATAATTCATTAATGCATCCGGTCACATATAGACCATCTGATCCCATCACTTTCACCACACTCTGCTTTCGGTTCAGATTGGTAAGATCCTGTGCTTTTTTTACAACTCCATTAATTTTTGCTTTTACTACATTTTGATTCGCTTCTTTTTCCATGCGTTTCTGTTCCAGTTCTGCCCGTTTGAGGTCTAACTGCCGATCTTTTAACTCTTTTTGTTTCTCATTGATCGCACTTGCCAGTTCCTTCGCCGTATAGGATTCCTGATTTTCCTGCGCTGCTTCTTGGGCGGCCTCTGCTGCTTCTCTCGCAGCTTCTGCTGCCTCCTGCGCAGCCTCTGCAGCTTCCTGTTTTCTTTCTTGCTCTTCGATTCGACGCTGCTCTTCCTCTTCCTGTTTCCGATCGACTTCTTCTTTCGTAGAAACAGAGAACTCCACATCGTCATCTACTTTCTCTAATGTTTTTCCGTTCACTGCCCACGAAGTGATCAATTCGCCTTTTACTTTGTTTCCTTTTCGTACTTCAAAAACGGCGCTAAACCCTTTCTGACGCAGAAAATTCAAATATTCCCCTGTTACATATGCTCTCGATGTGCAAAGAAATCGAAATGGATTCTTACTGCTTCCATCGCTGTCTTCATCGTAACTTTTTGCAGAAGTCGAAATGATATTATATGCATCCCCTTCTTTTTCTGGAAGTGGATCTGATTCATCTGGTGTCGGTTCATCTGCTGGCACATCCGCTTGTGGTTCATTATCCGCGTAATCAACATCCGGTGTGTCTTCGATCGGCTTTGTATTCTGTAATTTCTGCAACTGTTTCTCAGCTATGATAATACTATTTTTAATATTATTAATTTCATCTTTTTGAATCTCTAAATCTTCTTTTGAGCTTTTCGTACTGTACTTCACGAGAGGATCTCCGATTTTCACTTTATCCCCTTTTTTCACACAGATTTCTACAATCTCTTTTTCTTTGTCATACTTGACATTCTGCGAAAGATCATTCGTTACGATTCCACTGCTTGTGAGCCCATCGTCTTCGTAATTTTCCTCTGTGAGATTCTCATATGCATAAACGTCTACTACTGTTTTTTTGTCCTTATATTGTCCGTAGGCATAAATGCCTCCGCCAGAGGCGCTTGCAACGATTGCCAGAACAAGGACAATGATTATGATTTTTTTCTTTTTCATCGTTTTTTAATCCTCCTTCGGCGCTTCCTCGCTGATGACACCATCGATAATATATAAGACCCGTTTTGCATGTGCGGCTATTTTTGCATCATGTGTGATCATTACGATCGTCACACCTTCTGAATTTAATTTTGAAAAAAGTTCCATGATCTGCTTTCCGGACTGAGAATCCAATGCTCCCGTCGGCTCATCCGCCAAAAGCAGCTTCGGATTATTTACCATTGCTCTTGCGATCGCCACACGCTGTTTCTGTCCACCAGACAACTGTGTCGGTTTAAAATCCACTCGTTCGCCCAATCCAACACGTTCCAGCGCCTGAATGGCACGTTCCCGGCGTTCTTTCTTTTTCACTCCGGCATAAATCAATGGTAAGGCCACGTTTTCTGCTGCACTCTGTCTCGGCATCAAATGGAAACTCTGAAACACAAAACCGATCTTATTTAAACGAAGATTGGATAACTGCTTATCTTTCAATCCAAGAACATTTTCATCGGCCAATTCAAATGTTCCGCTTGTTGGCTTATCGAGACAGCCGATAATATTCATCAACGTGGTTTTGCCGGATCCGGAAGGTCCCATGATGGCAACGTATTCTCCCTCTTCGACTTGAAAATTGACATCTTTTAAAACCGGAACCACTAGTTTATCCTGCTGGTAATCTTTATAAATATTCTGTAAATTCAAGATCATCTAGTTCACCCCCGTCGCTTTTCCGACGACATCTCCTTCATCGATGTTATCCAGCATCTCCTGAGGCATCTCATCATCCGGCACTACCTCCGGATCACCAGAGTAATCAATATTCTCTTCCTCGCCGGAAAAATCCATCGTACTCCAGTCTTCATCGCCCCAATCTTCAGCTTCACCACCGTCACTTCCATACATATCGGAATATAACGGAGAATTATAATCTACTTTTTCTGCACTGTCTACGGTCTTTACGCCCTCATATAACCCTTTCATCGGGCATGCAATGAGCGTCTTTTCTGTCAAACCTGATTTTATCTCATATTCATCCAGATTTTCATCGTAATCACCTAATTTGATCGTCTTTTTCTCCAGTTCTCCCTTCCCGTTATCTGCCCATACATATGGATCCTTTCCGTCTTCCTGCACGATATAAGTTGAAAACAACCAGATGCCTTCTTTTTGCTCTGTTGATTGTCCCATATCCAGTTCCGCATATAAATGCTGTCCCAGAATCAGTCCGTCCATATTATCTAAGGTAATATAAAACGGATATTTGGAAGCAGAATTATCCTCTCCCGAATCTCCGCCCCCATACATCATATCCTCATCATCTGAGGAACTGATTGGATTGGAAGTATCCACTTTTTTGATTGTTCCTGTCCATGTCAGAGAATCATCCGTCCGAGAATGCAAGATCATCGGTTCACCTTTTGTCAGATTCTGATAGTTCAATTCATTCGCTGTACCTTTTACCCGAAATTTTCCAACTGCAAGTACCGTCAAAAACGCGCCATCGCCTTCCATACTATCCGTATTATTCAATGTCTTGATCACACCATCAATTTTACTGTTCACTACGGAATTCTCGATTTGTTTTTGTGCCTTTTCTATATCGTTTTCTGTCGTTTTCTTTTCCCGTTCTATCTGACGAATCTCAGATTGTTTTTCCTGAATCTGCGCGGTATATTCAAATTTAGAATCCTCCGGTGCCGCATCCCGTTCTTTTGTTAATTCTGCAATTTCTGTGTTTGTACTGGTAATATCATTATTTTTTCCTTCTAAATCCAGTTTTGACTGTTCCAGCTGTTCTTGCAACTCATCTACATCATATTCCAAAAGTGGTGTTCCTTTTTTGACTTTATCTCCGACTTTTACATAAACTTCCTTGACTGTCCGATCCGGATCCACATTCAAATCCCAGCTTTCCTGTGATTCCACTACTGCCGGATACCGGTCAAATGCCCCTGTATTTTGATTCATGATATCAGATACCGTCTGCACATACACGCGGTCTCCGTTATCCTTTTTCCCTAATAGGCCTGTCTGAAATGCCCATACGCCGCCCGTTAACGCCGCTGCAAGCACAACAACCCCTATAATAATTGCTAGTTTTTTTCTGCTCATTCTTCTCCTCCTGCTCTCGCTAAAAAACTATATTAAAAAATAAGATGATCACGAACTTTGTTTTGTTCCTGATCATCTTATCATTTCTTTGTGAAGAAAATCAATCGAATTTTCTTAATATTTCTTTAATTTTTCCACAAACGTCCGTATCACGGTTCAAATGATACACCATTCTGATTTGCTGTCTCTTATTTCAGCGGATATTTTGCTGTCAGGGATGCCACTAAGTTCTTTACTTTTTCCGTTGCAGATTCTCCCTCTTTGATCATCAGGGCAATTGCCTCTGCAATTACGTCCATATCTTCTGTATTCATACCTCTGGCTGTGACAGCAGGTGTACCGATACGGATACCGCTTGTCACAAACGGAGACTTCGGATCATTTGGAATCGTGTTTTTATTACAAGTGATATTTACGGAATCTAACAATTTTTCCACTGCTTTTCCAGTTAGATCAAATGGTGTCAGATCTACTAACATCAAATGGTTATCCGTTCCACCGGATACGATCTTGATTCCACGATCCATCAAACCTTTGCACAGTGCCTGTGCATTATCAATGATTCCTTGCTGGTAAACCTTAAAAGAAGGATCTAATGCTTCCTTAAAGCAAACCGCTTTTGCCGCGATCACATGCATCAGAGGTCCACCCTGAATGCCTGGGAATACAGCTTTGTTGAAGTTATATTTGTCTGCCATTTCCTGGCTGCACAAAATCATACCGCCACGTGGTCCACGCAATGTCTTATGTGTCGTGGTCGTTACAACGTGTGCATAAGGAATTGGACTTGGATGAAGACCCGCTGCCACAAGGCCCGCAATATGTGCCATATCTACCATAAGCACTGCATCCACCGAATCAGCGATTTCACGGAACCGTTTAAAATCAATGGTTCTCGCATATGCACTCGCACCTGCAATGATCATTTTCGGTTTACACTCTGTTGCGATTCTCTGTACTTCATCATAATCAATAAATCCTGCATCGTTGACCCCATACGGCACGATATGGAAATAACTTCCGGAGAAATTCACAGGACTTCCGTGTGTCAGATGTCCGCCGTGATCCAGATTCATTCCCATCACGGTATCACCCGGTTTTAAAATTGCAAACTGCACCGCCATATTTGCCTGTGCGCCGGAATGTGGCTGTACATTGACATATTCACATCCGAACAACTCTTTGGCGCGATCTCTTGCCAGATTTTCTACGACATCCACGCAATCGCATCCGCCATAATACCGTTTGCCAGGATATCCTTCTGCATATTTATTTGTCATAACGCTTCCCATGGCTGCCATAACTGCAGGGCTTACCCAGTTTTCGGAAGCAATCAATTCTATGTGACTATTCTGTCTGTCCAACTCTGCTGTAATGGCGTTTGCCACTTCCGGGTCTACTGTTTTGACTTCGTCTAATGAATACATATCCGCATCTCCTTTTCGTATCCTATGTGCCAGCGATTTCGCATACCACATTTCAAATTTGTTCTATAGTTATCCATTATAAGTCCTATTCCTTATAAAATCAACCTCAATTTCACGATTCGAACTATTTTAAACATTTCAAGGTTACTGCCACACTTTTACGCTTTATATGAGTGTAAGTGTTGCAACCACTACTTTATCGGCTAACCGAAATGGTATCAACCCCACCACTCTTTGAAAAAGATTGACGCGAAAAATATCTCTACCGGAGGATTCCTATGGGGACGTTTCCGAAATTCGGCTGGGTGCGCAAGGCGGGGGCGGCTGTTTCCAGAAAGGCTAGACAGAAATGAAGTCGAGTTTGGGTGGGCGAATCTTCGATGCTTTATTTTTGCGGTTTTCCGAATGTCGTACAAACTGCACGCATGTGTATGTGGGAGAAAGACTCAAAAGCAGACTCTTTCTCCCACATACACATACGCACAGTTTGTACGCCTCTCGGCAAAACAGCAAAGGCATCGAAGATTCACCCACCCAAGCTCACTAACATTTCTGTCAAAGCCTTTCTGGAAACAGCCGCCCCCGCCTTGCGCACCCAGCCGAATTCCGGAAACTGTGTATCGGAAACGGTAGGTTGAGATTTTTTCGCTTAGGAAAAGAGTTGCGAACCCGATACGTTTTTGGCTGATGTAAAGATTTGTTCCATCTACAACAACTTTTGCTCAAAAATATATGTATATCTGGATTTTTTTTAAATATGACAATTCCGTACACTAGAATTTCGCAAGATTTTTGTAGTCTTTTATTCAGAAAAAGCAATACAAAGCATACATATATTGGTCGAAACATTGTCTAAATATCCAAAATAATGTTCCATACGGAATATTTTTATAAATTCACAAGTACGTTCCGTCTGCAACACTTTTTCACCCAAGAAACAGATCTCAGCCTACCGTTTCCAATACACAGTTTCCGGGATTCGGGCAGGCGCAGAACACGGGGCGGCATCTTACAGAGTGGCTTTGACAGAAATGATAGTAAGTTCCGACGGGCAGTTCTGCGATGCCTTTGCTGTTTTTTGACCGTTGAACAACCGGTGCATCCTGT
>JBJENW010000120.1:0-16080 GCA_051880395.1 Lachnospiraceae bacterium
TGCCGCCCCGTGTTCTGCGCCTGCCCGAATCCCGGAAACGTCCGTAAAGGAATCCCCAGGCTGAGATCTGTTTCGCCAAGCCACCCACAAAGAGTGGTGGAGTCGATACCGTTTTGGGTGGCCAATAACGTACCGTCCGCAGAACTTACGCTCATATTTATATGCCTTTACACATTATTTTTCTGTTACCTGCACCTTTGTTTGGAATGTCTTTGTTTGACCGTTTTTCAACAGGATTGTTGTGGAAATGGTTGTTTTTCCAGCTTTTTTCGCTTTTAACGTTCCATTTTTGATGCTGCAGATCTTGGTATTTTTCACTTTGTATGTAATTTTTCGGATATAACTTTTATCTGTATTTTTTGGCACAGTCAAATGAATCAGCTTTGACTTTCCACTCAACAGTTTGATCTGGCTTGCTACCTTCAAATCGGACAAGATTAACTGTTTTTTCATATTCAAACTAGCAGTTTCAGAATTTTTACTATATATTTTTCCATCTGCTGTATTCTTATATGCCCGAATGATAACCTTATAATTTGCTGAACCATCCAACTTTTTCAAAATTGCATTGGTTGTTTTAGCGGATTTTACAATTGCTACCGGTTGATAACTGCCTGTTCCTTTTCGGATATAAATCTTGTAACCATCTGCATCTGAAACTTTCTGCCACGAAATCTTTGCTTCCGTTTTCTTTATTTTATAAGCTTTAATTTTTTTCATCTGTTTTGGAGTGGATACTTTTGGTGCTTCACTCGGTTTGTTTGGTTCACTCGGTTTGCTTGGTTCACTTGGTTTGCTTGGTTCACTCGGTTTGCTTGGTTCACTCGGTTTGCTTGGTTCACTCGGTTTGCTTGGTTCACTTGGTTTGCTTGGTTCACTCGGTTTGCTTGGTTCACTTGGTTTGCTTGGCTCGCTTGGTTTGCTCGGTTCACTAGGCTCTTTGGACGGCTCGCTCACTTTGCTCGGTTCACTTGCATTAGACGGTTCGCTAGCCTCTGTTGGTTCACTTGCTTTTGAAGGTTCGCTCGTTTCCGTTGGATTACTTGTTTTTGATGGTTCACTAGTCTCCGTTGGTTCACTCGCATTAGACGATTCGCTCACTTTGCTCGGCTCACTTGCATTAGACGGTTCGCTCACTTTGCTCGGTTCACTTGCATTAGACGATTCGCTCACTTTGCTCGGTTCACTCGCATTAGACGGTTCGCTTACTTTGCTCGGCTCACTTGCATTAGACGGTTCACTAGTCTCAGTTGGTTCACTTGTTTTGGACGGCTCGCTCACATTTGAAGGAGTACTTGTTTTGGACGGCTCGCTCACATTCGAAGGAGTACTTGTTTTGGACGGTTCGCTCGCTTCCGAAGGAGTACTTGTTTTGGACGGCTCGCTCACATTCGAAGGAGTGCTTGTTTTGGACGGTTCGCTCGCTTCCGAAGGAGTACTTGGATCTATTGACGGCTGGCTTACATCCGATGGTCTGCCAGGTCGTACCCACGGAAGATCCGGATTCACATCATCCGTCTGCCGTTCTGCCTTTACCACATCCGGACTGGATTCCAGCAATGAGATCGCTTTTTCCGTTGTCTGGTCTAAACGCAGCAATGCACCGCTGTATGCTACACAATACGGATCGATTTCCCAATAATTCTTATTCGATTCATCCTCCCTATCCGACTTATTCATTGAACCTGGCACAGCATCATATTGTAAAATCAAAGGCGTCATATCGAATTCTTTGATAATTTCCGACATACGATCCGGGTCCACATCATTCCAAAATGTAATAAAAACTCTGGTTGGATCATAGTCTTTTGCATGGTCCCGCTCATATTTCGCTTCTTCATAATCCTTGATTTTATCTTTGACAGTCTGAGAAGTGACTTGCTCCTTTAGTTGTGCGATCGCATTTGCATCGTAGCATCCATCCTTAAAATAAGCGTCCAAAATTTCGCGAAGTTCTTTTTCATCACTTGCGTGATCTAAGCGTTTTGCTACCAGAGCCTGTGGATTCTTGCTACCCAGTTCCGCTTCTGCTTCCTTTGTGATCGTGCAAGGTTCCTGTACCGGTTCTGGTCCCGGTTTTTGCAAATTCACTGCAGATATCACCTGCTCTAATCCGTTTAACAGGTCGGCTGTCTTCTGCGCTGTCAGGTCTTCACGCGGCTGTACTTCAAGAGAAAGTCTCTCATTAGAGGATAGTATTTTACAATTTTCTTGTGAGATGTGTTGTTCTTGGAGAACCTTTTTTATTTCCTCATATGTCACATCCGCTTTGCAATCCACAAAAATGCCCCTGTCCTGTCCCAAGACATTTTTCTCCTTTGTCGCTTCCTCCCAGTCTGCGATTTTTCTCAAAACCCAGTCAGAGGTGACGGCTTTTTTTAGTTTCTTCACCCTTTCTTTTGCTTCAACTGAGTTAAAATATTCCCGCAGCATTCCGTTGATTCTGTCATAGTTAAGATCAATTCTCTTTGCATAATCATCCAGATTTCTGGCGTCCTCTAGCTCTTTCTCACCCGGCACTGCATCGTTCGCCCAGGTCATGGTATTGCGATACCAGTCCAGCGTTTCCACCTCATCCATGGATAAGAAGAGTTGAAATGCCCGTTTTGTTGTTAAATCCAATCTTTTTTCCAGACTGAGCAATGTTTTTGTCACCTGATATGTAGTGTCTTCCTTAGAATAGACAACGGACAATCCAAACGGTTCGACAATCTCGTTGATTTTTTCTAAACTAACGTCCTGTTTAAAATCAACCTCAATCACAAGTGGATCATAATCCAATGCAGATGTTCTTTCCCATGATGCATTCTTATACTCCGTGATTTTCTCCCGGATTGCATCCGTTCCTGTGTTGGTATACAAAAAATTCTTATACTCTTTTTTTGTTCCTGCTTCTGCAAAATATGCATCCAAAATAGCGCGGATTTCTTTTTCGTCTGTCAGTGTTTCTAATTTTCTCGCATCGGCAATGACTTCTTTTTCCTCTGGGCTCAGGTTTTGGATGCGTTCTTCTTCCCGTCGTTCGATTTCTGCCACCAGTTCTTTGGATGTCAGATTTATTTTCAATAAATTCGTTCTTTTTTGGTCAAACGATACAAAATATTTCTCTATAATTTCATTTTTTTCATTTTCATCGGCAGACTCGTTTAATGTTTTTGCGTCCTGCAATACATCAGGCTCCCAGCTATTTTCATCATACCATGGTGGAAGTGCCTGCATCGATATGGAAACTCCGTTTTTCTGCGGTACCGTAGATGCCCATGTGACAGACGGTACTGCTGTTGCTACTGTTATAAATGCTAAGAAGGCTGTAATTATTTTTTTCTTCATAGAATTATACTTCTCCCTTTCTGCAATAAAATTTTTAGTTAATCTTATGATATATTTTATGTAACCTGAGAGCTATCGGACATTAGTACTGTCAGAAAAATCTCTAAGAAATCTTTAAAAATTTGAGAGATTCTTCCAAGTTTTTTAGAGAAAGAAACGATACAATAGAATCATAGATATGAGAGGAAGAGTGTGAGAGGTGATTTTATGAAGAAGAAAATAGTGGTATGGTTCTTGATAGCTTGTATGTTTTGCGGATTTACAGAGAAAACCTGTTTTGCGCAGAATGCGGGAATGCACAAAGAAGCAACGGCAGAAAAACAAACCGGAAAGTTTGAGGAGGCATCCTTGCAAGAAATCACGGAAAATAAAAAAGAGCTATGCGGCCGAAAATATGGAACGTTGCGCGTAGACAAGGATTGCAGGATGCAGATTCCAAAGGTGAAACGTGTAGGAATTCAAGAAATGCAGACATTGGATGCATTTGTAGAGGAACATCCGAATTTGATGCAGACGCTTGTTGGAGATATCCTGATACAGAAAAAAGACGGGACAAAGCTGGACATTGAGCCGGGAGAATCGGAGTATGAGGATAAAAAAAATCAAATTTATTGTGGAATGGCTGATTCCGGATTTTTCTTTTTTACCAGTCAGGATAATCGGGATCTAAACAATCTAAAATTAGAAAAAGCGTATGATAATGCTGCCATTATCGGGAAAGAGACGAATACATACGAGTTAAAAGATGGAACGATGACCGTTAAGCAGGCAGTGAAATGCGCAGAGAAATTTTTAAAGCAGTGGCAGAAACAGACTGGCGATGGAGATTATCAGTTCGAGCAATGTAGTGTCTATCAGGATGCGGGGACCTACATTTATCGGCTTCGGTTTCAGAAAATGGAGAATCAGATTCCAATCGTGTCATTGATGCCGGAAAGGGGAAGTTTGAAAACAGAGGCATTTCAAAAAGCATTTGGGATGTATGATCTGGACATTTATATAGACAGTTGTACAGGGGCGCCGTTTTGTATTTCGAATCAAACAATGTTAAAAGAAGTAGAGGAAAAAGAGACGTATCAGAAACTGCTCACACCGGATGCAGCTGTGCAGTGTCTCAGTGAGATACCGCTGGCTTATCGAGGAACAAAAGTGACATCGATCGCAGTGGAATATCTTCCGTTTTCAGAGGATAAAACGATGAAAAACGGAGAAATGCCACCATATCAGGAACCGGAACAGACGATGTTTCTTCGACCGGTCTGGAAAATCGGAATGAATGAAAATAGTGAAAATGAATGTTATGCGCTGGTGGATTGTAAAACAGGAGAGGTTTGTTATAAAACCACAGAGATGTAGGAGAAAAGAGGCATTAGAGAGGAGCAGGTGGTTATGAAACGAAAGAAAGTGATGTTCTATCTATGCAGTGTATGCTTAGTGGGTGCAATTTTTGCCGGCTGTAAATGGAATTCCAAGCAGCAGTCACAGAAAGCACAGGCAGAACAGACAGCAGCAAAGGAGCAGGAAACATTTGGGCGATATGTCGAAGAAGACATCTCGATGCCTACGCAGAACGCCCGTTTTATGGTAAAAAATGCGGAAGGTGCATTGGAATTATACGAGTTATGCGGCGGTGAGAAGGGCGATTATTGCAAGCGGTATGTGCAGAAAAAAGACGGTTCCTGGGATCAAAAAAAAGTGACCTGGTGCGAAAATGATAATGTAATTATGCAGGCACTTGCATACGCACCGGATGGCACTGCCTATGCAGTAGTGGAAGAGTTAGGAGAAAAAATATATCTGGTCAAGCGGGTGGATGATGAAACAGGAGAAAAAGTGTCTTTACCAGAGTTAGAGCAGACGGATGTGAGAGGATATCGTGGAATTGATAAGCATTCAAATATAAAAGAATTTGAGGGACCTTACTTACCGGGGTGCATTCAAATGGAATTTCTGGAAAATGGGAATTTGGTTTTGACGGCAAAAACAGATGTGCGAGTGTATGATCTGGAAACAGGAACGTGTGTGGAAAAATTGAATGTGTCCGCCGAAAATCTGATTAATATTCCAATTGCGGTAAACGGAAATAAGATCGTACTTCCGACTGAGAAGGAGGACGGCTATCGTGTCTGGGATGTAGAAAAGAAAGAGGAGATCGGAGAATGTAAATGGTCCGGAAACATTCACCAGACGATTCCGGCACTAGACAAAGACGGTTCGATTTTTATCGTCAGCAAAAAAGGAATTTCGCATATGCAGCCCGGCGGAAGTATTGAAGAACAGTTGATACAGGCGGATCAGATGATGATCGGAGATCCCAACAGCGATGTGATCGACTGGTGTCTGGGAGACGATCACAGCTGCTATATTCTCTATGACTATGAAACGAATAGTGATCTGAAACAGTATTTTTTTAATGAAACGGTCAAAAAGGCCGTACATCATCTGCAGGTTTACAGCTTGTCGAAAAATGAGGACGTCCGCCAGGCAGTAAATTTTTATAACAGAAGGCATCAGGATGTGGAGATCACCTATACGGTAGGCTCCGATGAAAAGAAAGATACAGACGGTATCACACAAATGCAGCAGATCAAACAGTCTGGTGCGGATATTCTGGTGTTAGACGGCTGTTCGGTGGAGGAACTGGAAGAGCAGGATACATTGTTGGATATGCGTAAGATTTTTGAAAAAGAGCTCAAAGACGGCACACTGCAGGAAAATATTGCGGCGTGGTATCAAAAGAACGATGGTAGTATTTATGCGATGCCAATTCGGTACGGGGTTCCGCTTTTGTGCGCCCAAAAAGAGTATCAAAAGGCATTTGCAACCCTGGATTCCCTGGAAAAATGGCTGAAGAAACATCCCGACCGATCGCTTTTAGACGGAGGCTGTTACAAGGAGATTGACCGGTTATTATTGCAGTTGTATAGCGATGAAATTTTTGATGAAAACCGGGGCATACGGTTGGAAAAATGCAAACAATATCTTTCTGTGGGAAAAGAAATCGGCGCACGCGCAAAGGCAGAAATCGACGACCAGATTTATGAGGAACGTCGAGCGGCAGCTTCGATTTCGTATCTTTCGGATTGGACAGGAGGAAATCTCGAAAAAGCAAAAAAAGGAGAAGGGGCGGCATTTACGGAAGTGGACTGTACATGGGATCTTTTTGGTGTGCATCCAGATCGACAGGAATTTGTGACCACTGTGAAAAACTTGTTTGTACCGCGCGGTGTGATTGGAATCAGTGCAAAGACGCTCGAAAAAGAGGTAGCAGAGGATTTTGTCAGTTATTTGTTTACAGACAGCATTCAGAAACGGAAGAACAACGGCTATGGCTTGCCGATGAATCAAAAAGCAGAACAGAACATGGTGGATGAAACTGCAGAGACAAATTCAAATAAGGACAAAGAAAGTGCAGACGAACCGGTCAGAGCTCAGGTGAAAGCGGTGTTTACGCTGGCAGATCAGTTGAAAGAGCCACAGCGGTGTGAATCGGAGCTTATGGATGTGATTTATTTTGAATCGGAAGCGTATTATGCCGGAAAGCAGGAATTAGAGGAGACGGCAGAAAAGATAGTAAAGAATGTGACAGAGTGGCAAAAAAATAAGGACTAAAAAAACAGGGGACAAGAAAATGAGAAGAAAAAAATTAATCGCAATCGGAATGAGTGTATGTTTGGCATGTGGAATGATAAGCGGCTGTTCTTCGGGAATTGCCGGAAAAGAAAAAACGAGCAGGGAAAGATCGACTGGTGCAGAATCGACAGATGTGCAGGCAACCGGAAAGTATGTGGAAGAGGAAGTGAACGTTCCAAAGGATGCAGGAGATCTATTTGTGATCAATGCCGATGGTGCATTGGAATTGTATGGAGAGACGGAGAATTGCGAGCCGTTTTACTATGTGCAAAAGAAAGATGGAAGCTGGGAAAAGAAGGACGCAGAATGGTTAGGAAAAGAGGTAGAACGGGAAATATGTGCGCTTGCCTATGCGCCGGACGGAACAGCTTATGCTGTGGTAAAACAGCCGGATAACAAGTTGCATCTGTTGAAAAAAGTGGATGAGAAAACGGCAGAGGAAATCACGATTCCAGAACTGAATGCATCTGATATGGAACAGATGAGTGGTCCGTTTTTTTATGGCATACAGATGGCATTTTTGAAAAACGGCTCCCTTGTTTTAGCGGGAATCAAAGATGTGCGTGTCTATGATGTGCAAAGTGGAAAACGCCTGGATCTGCTGAAGCCGCAGGAATCGAGTACAATGGACACACCGATGGCGGTAAACGGAAATTGTATCGCGCTGCCGAATGAAACCGGAGACGGATATGTGATACGGGACGAGGAAAAAAAGAAAGAGGTCAAAACCTGCAGCTGGTCAGGAAAAATCGAGGATACGAAGCTGCTTTTGGATGAAGACGGAAGCTTGTATACGCTCAATGAGAAAGGGATTTCGCATCTGCAGCCGGGCGGAAGTATTGCAGAGCAGCTGGTGCAGGGGGATCTGATGTCGATGGGAAGCCCTTCCTGTTATATCGATAAATGGTATGCGGGACCAAACCATGATTTTTATGTGCACTATGAGAAAAACGATGAAGATGCAGGTTTTATCATGCATTACTATTTTGATAAAAATGCCAGTACAAAAGTGGAGCATATGTTGACGGTTTATAGTTTGAAAGAAAATGAAGTGATCCGTCAGGCGGTCAATGATTATAATAAGAAACATCGTGATGTACAAATAACCTATAATACCGGAGTGGATGATAAAGACACCAGCCGCGAAGATAAGATCCGCGCGCTGAATACAGAATTAGTGAATCACCAAGGGGCAGATCTTTTGATTCTCGATGACCTTCCGGAAAAAGAACTGGAAGAAAAAGGGGTGCTGTTGGATATGCAGGAGGTTCTTGGTGATCTGGTCAAAACGGGAAAACTGCAGAAGAATATCGCTGAGTATTATCAGAAAAAGGATGGAAGCATTTATGCGATGCCTGTGCGCTATGGTATGCCGTTGAAACGAGGAGACGAACCGTATCAGAAAGCATACGAATCGTTGGACCAGATGGAAAAATGGTTAAAAGAAAATCCGAAAAAATCCATGTTTTCATTCAGTACCTATCGAGAGTTAAACCGCATGTTTTTACATATTTTTTATGATGAAATATTCAATGAATCAGGCAATGTACGGCCGGAAAAATGTAAGCAGTATCTCTCTTTGGTAAAAGAACTTGGCAAAAACGGAAATGCACAAGGGGATGACGGAGAGTTTTTGACTGCGATGGATAAATATGATGGAGAAATGTATGTGTCAGACTGGCTTATCGGAGATGCAGGGGCTACGATTAAGGGAAAAGGCATGATGTTTACGGAGATTGACTCTTCCCTGGCTGTGGCAGAAATGTACGTGAGGTTCCAGAATCCGGATATGAAAAATACCATCGAGACCGTAAACGACTATTTTCTTCCGAGAGGGCTGGTCGCAATCAATGCGAAGACAGCCGAGAAGGAGACGGCAGAGGATTTTGTAAACTATCTGTTTTCGGACGAATCGCAGGAAAAAGAGTTTTATGGATATGGGCTGCCGATGAATCAGAAGGCAGAACAGGCGATGATCGATGAAGCAAAAGAGATGCAGGAGGCGGGATATACGAATGCGACTATGACTACGAGAACGGATGTGGTTGGTGAAGATGAGGAAGGAGAGGAATTTACCGGAGAAGCAGACCGCGTTGCGTTAGAGGAAGCCTTTCGATTGGCAGATCAGTTGAAGGAACCACAAAAAGGAGAAGCCCAACTGCTTGATATGGTCTATGAAGAGGCAAAGCTTTATTATGGCGGAACACAGGATCTGGATCAAACAGTACAGGGTATTACACAGAAAGTTGACACCTACCATGCAGAGTAGCAGAAAAAAACAAAGTCAAAGGCGGCAGATGCGATATGCTGCCGCCTTTCTGGCACCAAGTGTTCTCGGAGTGTTTGTGTTTGTGCTTCTGCCGTTTGCAGATGTTGTTCGGCGTTCTTTTTTTGACGCAATGTGTATCCGTTTTGTGGGATGGGAGAATTACCGACAGGTATTGACCAATACTGCATTTCGGCAGGCAGCTTTCAATACGGCAAAATTCCTGCTTGTATGTGTACCATTACTTTTACTGGTGTCTCTGCTCGGTGCGCTATTGATCCAGACATTGAATAAAAAACAGGATTTTTTTAAAAGCACCTTTTTGTTTCCGATGGCGGTTCCGGTTGCTTCGGTGGCATTGTTGTGGAAGCTGTTTTTTCACCAGAATGGATTTTTAAATATGTTTTTGGAACAATTACATCTGCCTCGTCAAAATTGGCTGAACAGTTCTTCGGCATTTGGCGTTTTAGTGTTCACTTATATCTGGAAAAATTTTGGCTATGATCTGATTCTCTGGCTGGCTGGACTTGGCGAAATTCCAAAGGAGCGTTATGAGGCGGCGAGTGTGGATGGCGCAAATCGCATGCAGCAGTTTTGGTATGTCACGCTTCCGGGGATTCGAGGTAGTCTGTTTGTGACAGCAATCTTATCAATGGTAAATTGCTTCAAAGTTTATCGGGAGGCATATCTTCTGGCGGGCAATTATCCGCATGACAGTATTTATCTTTTACAGCACATTTTTAATAACTGGTTTGTCAGCCTCGATGTGCAGAAGATGGCGGCGGGATCGGTGCTATTGGCTCTGGTAATGCTTGGTATTATGGTGCTGGTATGGCGTTATAATGAACGGGCATGAAAAGGAGGAAGACATGAAAAGACAGGCAAAGAAAAGCAAAAAGAGCAGGATTTTTCACAGCATGGGAGTATTTCTTTTATGTGTGTTTGCTGGGATTGTCTGGCTTCCGATCTTTCTTTTGGCAGTGCATTCTCTGGACGGTCAAAGCGAGATTGTTCATACATTTGGAGCAGTTCTCTGTGAACGTGGAACAACGGTGAAATTTCATTTGTTTCCGAATTATCCGACGCTTCGAGGTTATGTGGAACTTTTGCTGGATTCCCCCGGATTTTTTGTCATGTTTTGGAATTCCTGCAAGCAGGTTCTTTTGACGCTGCTTGGACAACTGATCGTGGGAGTGCCGGCGGGGTTTGCGTTTGCGCGATATGAGTTTCCCGGAAAAAAGGGCTTGTTTTATCTGTATATGTTATTGATGATTCTGCCGTTTCAGGTGACAATGGTTTCTGATTATTTTGTGTTAAACAACATGCATCTGCTCGATACGCAGGCCGCTGTAATCCTGCCGGGAATCTTTGCAACGTTTTCTGTCTTTTTGATCACGAAGGCATTTCGCAATATTCCGACCGCGTTATTTGAGGCAGCAGCGGTTGATGGAGCGGGCGAGTTTCAAATCTTTATTCATATCGCACTTCCGATGGCAAAACCGGGAATCTTTGCGGCAATGATCTTAAGTTTTATAGAAAACTGGAATGCGATGGAACCGGCAATGACATTTTTAAAAGATCCCCAAAAGTGGCCATTGTCTCTGTATTTGCCAAGTATCACGACAGATACGGTCAGTGTGGCCTTTTGCGCATCGGTGATCATGTTGCTGCCAGCGGTGCTTTTATTTTTGTGGGGACAGACGTATTTGGAACAGGGAATTGCTGCTTCCGGATTAAAGGAGTAAAAAGGAGACAGGATGGAAAAACGAGAAATGTATAAAAAAGTGCTGTTGTATTTTTTTGCCGCGATGCTGGTGTTTACTGTGATTTCGCGCATGGCGGATTCGCTTACGATTCCAAAAGTCAGTGTGCAAAAGCCCGGTTCGGGCCGCTTGGAATATCACATCAAAGGAGAAGGAAATGTAGAGATCACAAAGCAAAAAACATATCTGATTCCAGAAGGTTATCTGGTGGAGAGTTGTAAATCGGATGGTAGCTGTGTGAAAAAAGGGGATGTTCTGGTGCAGTTTCAAATGGATCAGCTAAAGCAAAAAAAGCAGCAGTGTGAACAGGCATTAAAAAAGGCACAGGTGACATTGGAGCAGACAAAACTAGGGGTACAGCAGGATGCCTGGGTGCCACAGACTGATGCGGCAAGCCGTGCGCTGGCCTATGCGAGAGAAGATCTTTCAAAGCAAAATCAAACGGTCAATGGAATGATCTCTGCGCAGACAGAGGATCAAATGCAGCAGCCACAGGTAGACGAGGAGATACTCGATCAGGCAAAAAAAACCGTTCGGGATGCAGAAGGGACGCTTTTGGATGCACAAAAAAGCGATGCGGTCACGCGCGAAAATGAAAAGCGGTCGCAGCAAAATGCGGAATTTACAGTGAAACTGCAGAAATTTGATGTGCAGGAAGCAAAGAAAAATGTGAAGGCAGTCAACCAATTAGTAAAAAATCAAGGTTGTCTGAAGGCGAAAAAAGCGGGTATCTTTTTCAATACCATGTTGCATGCGGGAACGATGACAACCGGAAGCGAGTATGTTGCGATCGGTTCCGAAGGCTATGCACTGTCAGCCGAAATTTCCAAAGAAGAGATGGGAAAATTAAAGCAGGGCGATGCTGTGGAGGTAAAGATCAATGGGATGGAGCCGATACAGACAGAGATTGACAGTTTGTCTTTGCAGCAGAGAGAGACATCAAATGCTTCTGGTGTTTCGCAGACAGAAAGTGATGCAGATTCAGAAACGAATTCTGCAGAAGATACAGGCGAAGAAACGTATATGCTGCATGCACAATTGCCGGATTCGTTAGAAACGTATCATCCGTATGCGTCTTTTTTGGTGGAAAAAGAATCAGAGGAAACATTTGATGCGATCTTGCCCAAAACAGCGATTCGAGAGGATGAAAAGGGAACATTTTGTCTCGTGACGGAGCAAAAAGATTCCATTCTGGGAGAAACCATTGTAGCAAAGCGTGTCAGTCTGAAGATCGAGAAAGAAACCGAAGATCAGGCAGCAGTCAGCGGAGCATTGGGTCCGGATGAGAACGTGATCATTGCAAGTAAAAAAGATATACAGGAAAATGACCGGGTGCGGATAGGAGACGACTAATGGAGAACGAGGAGAAAAAAGGAATCGCGGTGGTCTGTCTGTTGGTATTTTGCTGGAGTATTTTATATGTTCAGTGGAAAGACTTGTCCGTGTATGCGTATCATACAGGAATTCGTACAGAGCAGGGATGCACCGTGGAAGCGGTGGAAAACTATCTGAAGAAACAGGACGCATCAAACCAAAAAGTGACCGCGTGGAGTTGCAGGCAAAATGCAACCATATCTTCTGTAAGAGGAGCGCAGCAGGCAGCATATTATCGAATCTATGGTCAGATGGGAAAGGTATTTCCATTTCCAATGGTATATGGCAGTTATCCGTATCAGACAGATGAGAATGGTTGTGTGGTGACAAGCGGCCTGGCTCAAAAGTTATATGGCGCGGTAAATGTTGTAGGACAAAAACTAGTATATGGGAAAAAGGAATGGCAGATTCGCGGTGTGTTAAAGGCGAAAGATTCTTTTTTTGCTGTCTGTACAAACAAAAAGCAGGAGAAAATGAAAAATCTGGAAGTTGTGGGTAACAAACAGTCATCAGAACCGTCTCTCTTGAAGCTTACAAATCAACTGGAAATCGAATCTGTTTCGTATACCGTTTACGGCAGCCTGGTGCAGTCCGTTTCACGTCTGTTTCTGGGGCTGCCAATTGTGTTCCTTCTATTTGTATATAGAAGAAAATACCGAACGAAAATGAAGGGACAAAAGAAATGGGTTTGGTGGATGGCATTGGTAATTGTTTTAGTTGGTACGGTAAGGCTGCCGGAATTTTTGATACCGTCCAGTTGGTCGGATTTTGATTTCTGGTCGCAGCAGTTTGCTCAGATGCAAAAGGATATACGTGTACAGCGGCATGCATCGGAGATATACTGGGAGACAGATGTACGGAAGCAGTTAGTGAAAATGCTGACAAATTTGTGCATACAATGTTTGGTAATATCTAAATTAAATGTAAAAGAAAAAAAATAATGAATAAATTTAGAAAATATGTGGAAAAACAGAAGAAAATAAGGTATACTAAGATGGAGGGTTCAACGAGGAATTCATTTTAGGAGAGGGCAGAGAGCGAACGCTTTTTTGTCCTTTTTTATTAAACATGTACAATCGGAATTTCACAAGATTAAGAACAAAGAGAGGAGTGTTTGCTATGAAGATGAAAGGAAAACTGGTCTGTATGATCATGATTCCGCTGCTGATCAGCAGTCTGGCAATCGGAATTATCTCTGTCAATCGGTCGGAATCTTATTTGAATGGCGAGCAGAAGACCATTTTACAGGTGGCACTGGAAGGATTTGATGGAGATGTCAATGCGTTTAAAGATCAAAATATTGACATTACCGTATTTGAAGGGGATACGAGAAAGACCAGTTCGATCCAAGGTGTGGAGGGCACAAAAGCCAGTGATATTGTAATACAAACCGTCATTAATGGAAAACAGGATTATTTTGACACAAACGTGGATGTGCATGGGGTAGCTTACTATGGATATTACATACCGACAGAGACAGGAATGCTCTTTGCCGGGAAAACCCAGGAAGTCGTGCAGAAAAGTTTAAGTCAGTTATTATTTTATATTGTAGGAATCGGAGGAGTCTTTTTACTGGCATCCGGAATCGTTGGCTTCTTTTTGGCGAAATATATGGCAAAACAAATTGAAGGTGTGGCAGTTAATATCGGACGAGTGGCAGATGGAGATCTGACCATTGGAGATGAAATTGTGCCAACCGCGTCGAAGGATGAGATCAATGGTATGAATCGGTCAACGAAGCATATGGTGGAAGCATTGTCTTCCATTATTCATGCGACATCGAATATCAGCGGCAGTATCGACAAATCTTCGGAGGAGTTAAACCGCATGTCGGATACCACATTGGCGTCTATGGGAGAAGTGTCGAATGCAATTGACAAAATTGCATCAGGTTTACAGAGTCAGAATGCGGCAACTCAGACCATTGCAGATAATGTCAGCAATATTGATCAGGATATCGATGAGATCAATGTTTCGGCAAACGATATTTTAACCTGTTCGACAAAACTGGATGAGAGCAATCGTATGATGAAACAGAAAATGATCACTATGTCAGAAAGCAACGAAAAAGTGAACAAAAGTATTGGCGGACTTTCGGATAAAATGCAGGAGATCAGCAGAGTCATTGAAGATGTAAAAGGGATTGCGTCGGTGATCGGAGATATTTCCGCACAGACAAAACTGCTCAGTTTAAATGCAGCGATCGAGGCGGCGCGAGCCGGGGAAATGGGAAAAGGATTTGCAGTGGTAGCAAATTCTATCAGCGAGCTGAGTGAAGACACCTCTCATCAGGTAACAGAAATTACAACGATCATTGACACATTGGTAAGTGATTTTACAGAATGTATCGAGGTAATCGACGAGACAGTTACCGACGGAAACGAACAAAAGGAAGATATCGTGAGTGTGGCGGATGAATTCGAACACTTATCCGGAGATATTGAAGAAACGGCAAAGCGCGTGCATGTGATCGGAGCGTCTGTTGAAAAAGCAGTTTCCAGAATCGCATTTATTTCGCAGGAAGTAGAGGAGTTGGTCTCTATTTCGGAGAACTGTGCAGAAAGTACACAACAAGTGAATCAATCGGTAGAGGAAATGAATACGTTTATGAAAAATGTTTCGGGTACGGTAGTGACACTAAAACGAGAGGCAGAGGAATTGAATCAGAAGATGGAATTTTTCAAAGTATAGAGAGGGTGGCTGACTGCCACCCTCTTGCTGAAAAAAGATGTTATGCAAATTCTTCCTGTCTTGTTTCAATATCTTTTCGAAACAGAAACCCAAACACTTTTCGTACGAGTGGTTGAATAAAGAATAACTGTGTAAAAAAGGCAAATGGAAAATTAAAACACATCAGTTTCAACCAGTTTGCTAACAACGTAAAAAGATTGAATCCGGCATAGTAAGGATAATAGAACCATGCTGCTAAAAAGCTCATAGCCGGACACATGATGGTTACAGTGGAACAAATAATGGCACTTTCAAACTGCATCGGATGGCTTGTTTTTGGATCAAATACGTTACAAGCCATTTTGAAAGAGCAAGGACTTCCAATCAGACATTCTAATCCATAAGCAAAGCAAAACTCAATCAGAATTACGGCCCAGATTGGGAGCATATGACCGAACATATAGACACCACCCTGTTTTTCAATGGCGTGTATTACGCTGTCGGCTCCGGTTACAGTCATCAAAGTGTTTCCGTTCACAACATATAAGCTGTAAAAAACATACGCATGAACAGTGATCAATACGGTTAAGAATGCGAATACCATTCTTTGAAATTGATTTCTTGGCATAAAAAAATCTCCTTTCGAGAATACATGAGAACATAAAAAGACACAAGCATGCTGCACGTATTTGATAGATGTAATACATAATTACCGTAATCAGATTTACGTGCAAAGCACAACTTGTGTCGTTTATGTTTCGTTATTTTGTTGCCTAAAAAGTATACCACGGATTTTGTGGAGTGGTCAAGTTTTTATTTTTTCGTTTCGTCAGTAACTATCAAAATTGTAGCCACCATTTTTAGGGTATTTTGACGAAAAATATCTCAACTGAGGGGGATTTCCTACACGGTCGTTTCCGGCATCCGGCAGGAGGCAAGGTGCGGGGTGGCTGAAACAAAAGTGGCTAGACAGAAATGAAGTCGAGTTTGGATGGGCGGATTTGCGATGCTTTATTTTTACTGTCTTTCGAAGGTCGGACAGTC